>CALFSX010000063.1 GCA_937916515.1 uncultured Planctomycetaceae bacterium
TCTCACCGCCATTCCAACCCCGCCAAGCGCCACACTTTTCCGCCGCCGTTTACATACGGGTGCCGAATCACGGTATTTCGGTAAGCGCACGACGAAATGCATGTTGACGCGGGAGCTATGCTTCAGGTTTTGATTTGCTTGGAGATTGGGAATGAAGCGTCGGCGATTTTCTCGGCTCGAGCCGCTGCCCATCCAAGTGTCGTTCGTGAGGGATGGTGACCAGGTTCAGCTTTCCTGGACCTCGACTTCTTCTACACCGGCCGCTGGAACAGCCATCTATCCTCGCTGCGAAGTTCAGGCGAGCGGCGATCTCCTGAATTAGGTCAACTTTGGAGATGTCATTGCCCAACGCATCGACGGCGAATCGCAGCAGCATGTTTTCAGTTATGCGACGGACTTGGCTGCTGGCGTCTATTTCCGAGTCGTCAGCACGATCAATTTGCGCGGCGCAGATCTTACTAACATCGACCTGCGAGGAGCTGATCTTTATGGCCTGGCTCGCTTAAGGCCATATTCTTTTAAGCTCGTGGACGGTTAGCTTCTGTATGTGCGCCGAGCCGCCCTTGGCATAGACCTTCAGTGACTTATTGTTCAGGTTGCGGACGGCCTGCATGGGCATGTAGACGAGGCCATCGTTGGCGTAGATTTCTACTGAAGGTCGGTCCACGAGCATGCGCAGGCGAATCTTACCGTCGATGGGTTTGAGCGTTGCGACCGTTTCTCCTGCGCTAAACTCGTTTCCTTCCTTACCTTCGCCGCCGATAAGAAGATTCTCCTTAACCTTATAGGTTACAGGAAATCCATTGATTTCGAACCCCACCTCATTGGCATCGCCCAGATCGATTTCGGCATCGATGTCGAAGAGATTTCCCTTCACGTCTTTCAATGGGTTCTTGTCGGGCGCGAGATCCTCGTCCTCCCACTTGTACTCCTTGGCGTGAAGCTTGCTAATTTCCTCGACAGGATACGCACACATTCGCAGGCCATCATCGGTTGATCGCAGAGTCAGCGACACCGGAAAAGTCATCATCTGATTAAAGGGCATGTCCGGCAACTCGACGTTACCCCAGGCGATCTGAATGCTCCGGCCGTCTTCCTTGGGAATATCGTTGAAGATTTGGGACGCATAGAAGCAATTGCCGTAGTTAAAACGGATGGGTTCCGTTTCCTTGGTGAATGCTCTACCGTCGAAATCGCCGATAAAGTAATCACCATGGGCGGAATAGTGGACCCATTTCGTGTTATTCTTGTCGCCGTCCACCGTCAACTCGACTAATTCCGGGCACTCGTCGCGGTCGGTTTCCATAACACTGTGCAATTCCCAGCGCTTGAGGTTCGGCGACGTGAAGAAGGCTACCCGGCCCTCTCGCAAGAACATCACGATGGCCCATTCTTGCGTTTCCTCGCGCCAGAAAACTTTGGGATCGCGATTGGCCTTCCTCAAGCGTCCCTGCACGGGATTGCCTGCATATTTGGTCCAGGTGCGGCCCCGGTCGTTGCTGTAGGCAAGGCCCTGCGTGAAGGGCTCGCCTTCGGACCAACGGCTGTTGTTGCCGGCCATCGTGTAGATGACCACCATGGGCGGTTCCTCGCCCGTCTGGAATCCTGTCGTGTTATTCCAATCCACCACGCCTGAACCGGAGAACATGGTGCCAAACTTGTCTGCATGCAGCTTGTCGCCCTGCTCTTCCCAATGGACGAGGTCCTTGCTGATGGCGTGGCCCCACGTCATATTTCCCCAAGCCCAGCCGAAGGGGTTGTGTTGGTAGAACAAATGGTATTCGCCTTTGTAGTACATCAACCCATTGGGATCGTTGTTCCAGCCCCGCTTGGATGAGAAGTGGAATTGAGGGCGAAGTTCCTCTTTGTAGAGATCGGCTTCACCTGGGAAGGTGTTAGCGCTGTAAACGGACTCGAAGCTTTTGATCTGTTTTTCCGAGATTTCCCAGGCGACCAGCTCTCCCGGCTTTCCGATAAAATCCTGCACTTCAAGATAGACCCAGTAATCAGGTTCGGCAGGCGCCAGTTTGATCACGAACTCACGAACTTTCTCACCATGGATTTTGAGGCTTATGAGGCATTTGTCCGCGTCCTCCGAAACAGGAAAGTTCAGATACTTCCCCGTGATTTCAATTTCGCGATCGGCGGCAAATGAATGTGTCGTGCACATGCAGATGACGGCTGAAAGAAGAATCGTTGTAATCGTTCTAGATAGGCTCATAGGTCTTTTAGTGATTGTGTCAGCTGAGATGAAGCTCCAGCTTCGTCATTTCCAGATGGATTCAAGCTCCCGGATCTTGACGAGATCAACCCGAGTGTATGGGCTGGAAAGACAAGTTTTGAAACTTCGTGATTTGTTTCTCACTACCCTTCCGTGATTGCTGAAGAAATCTATATGGGATGCAGCGTTTTCATCGATCTTAATCTCCGCTGTCCATGCTTCTTTCTCTGCATCGAACTTCATGTCACTCCAGTCATCTTTTCCGATTCTTTGCCATAGAAATGCTGCACTTGCTTCGGGGCCCCGGTCGTAGATCCACCATATTCTGCCGCTCTCCGCTTTTGGACCGTCCTCGAAACGCACGGTTACTAGAAGTTTGTCGTCGGAAATCTCATGGCTTATTGAAGGTGGTTCCAACATGGGTTCTAAGTCTTCGAAGAAATGCCCGAGTATGAATGCCGGTAAATTATCATTCTCTTGAGCTGCATGATGTAGTTCCTGCCCGTGTCCGCCGTTTGGCTGATAATACGTGGGGATTCTTGGGAAGTTTTGCGCCGCCTGCAGAATGCTGTATGAATTGAAATCGTGGGTTGTAGGATCAAAAAGCATCTCCACGCCTCTTTCCCTTAGCTGATCCATGTTTCTTGTTACGAAGATATAGTCTGCCATTTCCAGTGCGAGTTTACGGATGTCATCCCAACTGTGCCCGGCTTCCAGGGCCTCGTAGTTGTAATTGGGCCCAAAGGTTCCACCAATGAATCCCGTGTAGAATTCTTTTTCGCGCTCGAGACGAATCTCGCCCTTGTCCACCTTTTCAAAGAAGCGTTTATTTTCCGCTTCCAAGGCGTCCCATGCCTTTCTATCGCATAAGCGTATTGGTGAATCAGAGATTGTTCCGACCTCTGAGTAAAGTGCTGTGATTCGTTCATCACTGATGAGTGAGACCGTTGGCGAGGAGCCATGCTTGGATCCGCCAGATGCGGCAACCTTGCCCTTTTCGAAATGGTCGTTCTCAGCATAGGCCGCAGTAACTGCACGCATGATAGTTGCGGGCCATCCCCAGTATTGGACGGCATAATGAGGATTGAGTGTCTCAATAAAACGTCTGGATAATCCTTCACGAAAGTCCCGCGGTTCACCGCCGATGGTTGTCTGGACCAAGCCAACGCCGCCGGCAATAAGAGCAGCGTCTAAACTGCTGATGCGAGCATCGTTTTTCAATACCTCAGGTTCTTCATAGTCGGTAGTCAGATGGAATCCCTTCGCTTTGCGATCTACTGGCACAATCATACGAAGAGGCACACGGTATTCCTGCCCCTCCCAGGCTTCACCGACACGAATAGTGACACATTTCTGGCGTGTCGGCGGATTGCCTTCAACGACATGCCAGTCTTTAATGACCTCGACTGCGAGTGTGCTCACGTCGTGGATTTCATCCATATCGAAAAGTTTGGTCTCCGCAAAAGATGGTATGCACGATGCGCCCACAAAGAACACAACTATTGACCTCAGCGCAGCCAATGGGCCTAGGGCGCCCAGCGGAAGCCCAGTATTTAGCGAGTAAAACGCTAGCAACGAGTTCTTTCGCTGCGCAGTCATCAATAAAAAATACATAAAGCTGAATTTCATGAAACTTCTCCTATTTCGGAACCGCCTGGCCCTGCAACCCGCCTACTACGGCCTGCGTTTCCGAAACCGCGGGATAGTTGCAGGGAAGCGAAGGCTAGGTTTCAGGTTCTTTATTTCCATATGGACTTAAGTTCGCGGAGCTTGATGGATCTGATTTCTGCTGCACCATCTCGTGCGAAAGCTGCTATCGTCTTGTTGTCATCATCAGCGCGTAATTTACATGGCATGTAGATCTGTCCGCCGTTCGCAAAAATCTCTACAGATGTGCGATCCACGATACACCGCAGGCGAATGCTGCCATCTTTTGCCTTGAGGGGTGCAGTTTGCTCACCGAAAACCAGTTGCTCTTCTTTGGGGTGATAGACGATTTCTTCACCACGGATACTCAACCCAAGTTCTCCCGCATCACCGACATCGAAAACCGCTTCGATGTCGAAGAGTTCACCTTCGACGCCAGGTGCGGGAACGCTATCATCTGCAGGGATCGCGACCTCTGTCCACGCATGCTCTTTAGCATACAGCTTTTCGATTTCTTCCACGGGATTCGCGAACATACGAAGACCTTCTTCGGTGGTATGTAGCGTCAGTACCACGGGGAAAGTCATCATCTGATCAAAAGGCATGCCCTTGACATGATTTAGACCCCATCCCATTTGGATACGGCGGCCATCTTCCTTCGGGACATCACTGAAGGTCTGGGAGGCATAGAAGCAGTTCCCATAAGAGTATCGTGTTAGTTCGCCTTCTGGCGTGTAGCGACTTCCATCAAAATCACCGATGAAGTAGTCGCCGCTTCCACCGTAAAAAATCCATTTCTTATTGTTCTCGTCGCCGTCCACGGCCAACTGAAATAGTTCCGCACACTCGTTCGCGGTACCGGTCTCCAGAATGCTTTGCAGGTCCCAGGTTTTTAGGTCTGCTGATCGGAAGAAAGCCATCTGACCTTCATCGAGCCACAATATAATGACCCATTCCTTTGTTTCTTCCCACCAAATGACCTTTGGGTCGCGGTTGTGCCCTCTCACACGGCCCTGTACTGGATTGCCTTCGTACTTGGTAAAGGTGCGGCCCCGGTCATTGCTATAGGCAATCGCTTGAGTAAACGGCTGCCCCTCTGACCATGGGCCTGCGTCAACTTCGCCGGAATAGCTGTAGATGGTAATCAAAGGAGCTTCGTCACCCGTCTGGAAACCGGTGGTATTATTCCAGTCAACCACACCAGAACCCGAGAATATGGTTCCGTATTCATCCAGGTGGATCGCTTCACCCAATTCCTCCCAATGAACCAGGTCTCTGCTAACCGCGTGGCCCCACCCAATATTTCCTCCGAGCGCGCTATAGGGGTTGTGCTGATAGAACAAATGATACTCCCCTTTGTAATACATCATCCCGTTCGGATCATTGTTCCAACCCCGCTTTGAAGAGAAGTGCAATTGGGGACGCAATTTTTCAGTATAGACCTCATCCTCGCCTGGAAACGTACTAGCAACACGAATGGCAAAAAAGCTGTCCAACTGGTCATCGGCAAGTCGCAAAGCTCTGAGCGTGGCCCTCTTCCCAGTGAATTCCTTCGTCTCCATGAAGAACCAATAAGCTGGCTCACCGTGAGCGAGTCGAATCTTAAACTCGCGCACTTTTTCGCCATCCACCTCAAGCTCAAGTACCTGAACTTCGCTATCTTCCTCATTAATTTCGCTAGCTACAGGAAAAATGATGTACTTCTTATCAAGTACGAGTTCCCGCGCGACACCCTCGAGGGGATTCTCCTGTGCGAAGACCTGCAGTGTTGCCAAAACAATGCCGGTCAAGATGAATGCTACGAATCTCAAACTCGATACCTTGTATTTCCTCTTCATGCTATTCTTCCTCTCTCAATCGCCAGTTGGCACACTATTCTGTTAGTGATGCTCAGGGTTTCCAGAGACGAATGAGATCCATCAGTAGATGGATTTCATTGACCAACAGGTTACTTTACGAACCTTGACCTCAGCTCCGTTGGCATACAGGGCAATATGCTGATTTTCGGGCTCGTAATCATGCCAGGCAACGGCGGCCTGGCGGTCGTTGGCGAACACTTCAATCATCCCTTTGTCGATGAATATGCGTAACGTGAGGTCTTCGCCTTCTTTCAGGCTAAAGGGTGGTTCAACATAATCCAGCGTGATGGTGTCGCGATCCGTACCCGACGCGATCTTGAACCCGTTTTCGCCCTTTGCGTTGGCGAGAATGCGTAGCCCAAATTCGCTGGCCTTGGGTGCATCGAAGACAACTTCCAGTTCAATTGTGTCGCCCTCCATATCCTTCAGCACCTGGGTGTCCCCCGACTTAATGGTGATGTCCTTTAGCTCTTTTTGATGGGTGCGAAGTTTGCTCAATTCTCTCAGCGGCCTGATCTCTAACATGCCGTCATCGTCAAGACTGAGTTCTCGGGGCAGCGATTGAATGCCGGACTGAAGTTCTTTCACCAATCGGTCAAAACTCTTCGTCCGCTCAACACGCTGGTCGACGAATACCCCGGGTGTCGACCAGGCCCACATTACCCGGCGCCCATCAGGGGTAAGCAGCGATTCCGGCGCAAATAGATCCCACGCGGCCCAGTTCAGGAGGGAGTGATGATCAGGCTGGAATTTTCCGTCTTTGAAATCGCCCAAGTAATACCGGGCGCCCAGTCCATGGCTAATGCACAGCATCATCCATTTGTCGCCGAGCTTAAACATGTTGGCGCAGGAGACGTCTTCTTCCCTTGCTACGCCCAGGTCTTCAGGGAAATCCTGGTGAAACAGTTTGCCCTGGAAGAGCCAGTTCTTGAGGTCTTTCGAGGTGGCTATGGTCGGATCCTCTCCGCCACTGAGGGCGTAATAGGTGTCGCCCATGAGCCAGCAGTCGGGATCCCAGTGCCGCATTTCGGCGGGTTTACCGTCGGCAGTTGTAGGTTCTACGGCCATGGGCTTCGTCCATTGGCTTAAGGCATCATTTTCCGCGAATGCAATATAGTTTCTATCGGCACCTGCGCCATGATATATGATGGTCGCTTTGCCTTCTTTGGTGAGGAACGCAGTACCGCTGAACATTCCGTGTCCTATCAATGGTTCCGTCAATACCGTCTCCTGCCATTTCCAATTCACCATATCATCACTGGTCACGTGTGCGAAGGAAGCGCCGTGACTATCATAGATATAGTGCATGTGGTATTTTCCTTTGTAGTAGATGGCGCAATTCGGATCGCCGGGAACCGCCTTGGTTGGACCGGGGTGCGCTAGATGATAGGTCAACCAGGTATCGGGAATCGGGTCCGGCATGGCAGGCGTCTCGATTTCGAAGGGCCCGCTGGCCACTCCGCCGTCTTCCTCCCGCTTGGGCAAATCCGCGGCGAGTATCTTTCCCACCGTGTCCGTTGGCCCCGTATATCCAGGTCCGCCGGCACCCACGTAGCCGTGGCTAGCACCAGATGCGTCAGGACTGACCCAGAAGGCGTAGAGCGAACCGTTCGTCAGATGAAAGCGGAACCGAACGGGCTTACCTGCAAGGGCCGCGAGATCTTTGTCTTGTTCCCAATTCACTTGCACTAACGTTTTGTCCGTTGCGATCGGCTTCGCATTCTCAATGGAGAATCCGTCGATTACTTGGCTGTCTTCGTCTAGCACTTCGACTTTCAGTTCGCCATCAGGGCAATCCACGTTGACGAACAGATGCTTTCCTTTGAAGGCCACGGGTCTCGTCGTCAATGTGCCTCTTCTTCCGCCCGCATCCAAAGAAGCAAAGCCGTCACGGCGCAGGATCGCCAGGCCGGTAGTCGCATCCGTATCCCACCGCTCACTTTTCGGCGCAGGATGGGCACTGAAATAGAAGTAGAGTTTGTCGCCGACGACCAGAGGGCCTGCAGCACAGGACTGCACGTTGCCATACCGCCAACTTCTTCTGTCCCATGTGCCTTCTATGAATCGTTTACGATTTGGCCGGTCCCAGTGGAAACCGTCACGGCTGAAACCTAACAGAATATCATTCTGCTTCTGGATGTTGAATTCGCCGCAAAGGTCGTTTTCTGGCCCCTGCCATATCGAGAATTGCCCGAGCATGATGCTCTCATACGGCGAAGCATCAAGGGTGTACAATTGCGGCTCTATGTGGGCGAACCTGGCGTCCGTGTGATGAGGATCAAGCTCATCGGCGCCGGCCCAATGCACCGATTTCCCTTCAACCGTATCCAACTCGTTGTATCTGACCTCTGCCAGCATCTCTTCGGCTGTCGGTCCTTCGACGTAGGATCTTGCTCTCCACCCATTCTCGTCCTCCGTCCGCTGGCTGAACACCCATACCTTGCGAAAGGGATTATAGAAGGCCGTCGACCGGTCACCCCATATCTTGGGTCTGGCCCCCTTAAGCTCGGACCAGTGAATCCCATCGGCACTGGTCCGATGCCCTGCGAACCATCCTTCGATCCCCTCGGTCCTTTCGCTGGCGAAGTATTTGAATCGTTCATTCGGATCCTTGGCCCACTGATCCAACATGATCGCCGAGCTGTTGAATCCGTCTGGATTTAAAACAATATTGGTACCGGCTTCGACATCCAGTTCCGGCTTCTCCCAATGGATGCCATCTTTACTGGTTGCGTAACAGGTGGCGTGGGGTTCCACGCGGGTATACCACATCTTGAAGAGTTTGTCGGCCGGGTCGTAGCACGCCCCCCCACTAAAGGGTGCGGCGTACATTCCGGGTCTATCTTCCTCAGGCGCAATCACCGGTTCCTGATAAATTTCAGGTTGGTGAAAAGTGCGACTTAGGGTGGTTTCCTCGACGAGGAAATCGTCGACAAAGAGCTGGCGCCCCACATCGATTGGGATGCTCGCAGGCACATTATCGAGATATGGAACCGGCATCGGGTCCCGCGTTATTTTAGGGTACCTCGGTGGCCATTCGTCCGGCAGCACGATGCCGTTGTAGAGACGTCTATCGACGCCCACAGGACGATCAAGTTGCGCCGAGGTTGTGTTCGATACCTCCCTTGATGGTCCTCGCTCATCGATGGTGTTTTGGGAACAGCCGCACGTTAGTAAGCTGAGCCCAATCATCAGTGTTTTGAAAATGCTTCGCACCTCATCCATTACACTTCATCCTTGTCGTTGCGAGTCACATCGGCGTGCTCGTTGAACAGATTGCGCGCATCGGAACCAACCGATTGCGCCAGTGAATTGATTGCATCATGGCATAGCAGACGATCTCTGCGAAGTGATGGGTCTGGCAGGGTGGCATTCGCGTTCCGATGATCGTCAGAGGCCCCGGCGATCCGGCGCTACGATCGGGTGGATGTAGGGACGAAAGTCCGGCCGCACGTTTTGCGTCAAGATCGGTTCGTTAAAACCCACTTGGAAGACCGATATCGTGTCGCGAGCGGTATCGTGCCGAACATACAACTGTTCCGCCAGGGCGGACGGCGCGACGAGAAATGTGAGTATACAAATAAGGATAGTCCGCTGCATTATTTACCCTCGGATTTGTGTTGCAGGGTGGTAAATCAATACGGGAGATATAACCCAAAGTTGTTGATTGGAGGTTGCAAAAGGCAGCGTACTTTGAGTGAATTGTTTTGCTTTTAAACCATCAACTCAAGGAGTACGCTACCAGGCACGAAGTTAGCATGAGAACGGTTGAGTTTCCATCCATCGAGTCGTAAGACGTCTTGACGGAGATCCTTCGAGACGGAGCTCAAACGCTGCTGGTGCGCTAGTCCACCGATTCTTGCGCGAACATTCGCGCCTTGGAACCTACGCACAGTTCTGTACATCGATCACGTTCAGAAGCTAATACCTCGCGTATTTCCGCGAACTTTTTCGGGATGGCGGTGTGAACAACCGCCATCATTGAAGAAAAGTCGAATCTGCGTCGGTTGGACAATCGTTGGACAATCCGACGCAGATTCGCGTTTCGCGCAATTGCAGGAGGTGTCCACGACCGACGCAGCGAATCCGGGCAGCGTTTCGAAGAGGGTTGCGACCGTCGCGGAACCACCGAAAGGGACTCGAACTCGCCAAGCTCCTTTGCAGCAACGGCTTACGTCATTTCAAAAAGAGAGTATTGTAACGAAGAGGGTTCCTTTCGGGGAGGCTACGAGTTCGAATACTGCCATCAGATTGACTGCACCAGCGATTTGCGGCGTAGTTCTGAGTTGCGCAAGGTGGGCGCAACCGTGGTTAGTTTCATGTTGAGGCGTTCGACGGTGGATTCTATGGCTCTGGAAAACCGGTGTTCGTGATTTAGGCAGTCAGATGGTGGTATCCGGAGGCATCGAATTGAATATGAGTCCCGCCAACTAATCCCTCCACTAATTGGTGAAATCTACATTTGAGCAACGCGTACTGGTGACGAAAGAGACAGAGCTCGACGCGAATGAGCTGTTTTGGTTTCACGTCGGGGCGACGCGCTGCGCGTGAACTCTTGTACTACCGATCTCGCCCAGTCTTAACGTGGCTTTTCAGAGATTTCGCATTTCCACAGCCGGACGGAGTCAAACATGATTTGGCAATCTGGGCCTCCTTTGAAGCTGAACCGGGGCCCGAGTTTGTCCTTTCCGTTGATGATGGTTACCGCCTCGTGTTTGTAGGTGTTCCTGTAACCGTTGACGTCGATTCTGATCTCACCCTTTTTGTATTCGATGACCAAGTCGATCCATTCGTTGAGTTTCATCCCTGATTCGGGTTCGGTGAATTCCGGGCCATCTGGCAGCTTGATTCGATGCCCTCCCCCTTCAACGTAGCCCAGGCCGATCATGTGGTGGCCGATTTGCAAACTGGGTCTGCCGGGTGTGAGTTTGTCCGTCTCGAACCTGTAGCGCAGGTGACAAACAAACGCTTCCGGGATGCGATTGAGGTGAACGACCGGTTCCAGCCCGAGGTGATGGTCGCGTTTGAGTGCCTTCATTGCCTCTTCCCGTGATGTGAACTGAGCAGTCACGACCAGCTTGCCATCCTTGATTTGCTTGTTCTTCTTCGGGGCTCCCCATCGTTCTCTGTTGTACTCCTGATCGAAATCATCCGAATAGACCAGCGTTCCTTTCTCAAAGAGCTGAGACTTGAAGGGAGGCGGATCGGTGGCGTTTGTGGAAGGACATATCGAAGTGAAAAGAACGGCTGCGAATGTGATCGCGTATTTCATGGTTTTGGTATCCTGGTTATCTAACGGTTAACCCTCGCGAGTGTCTTCGATTCGCAAACAGACCTGAATTGAGATTGCACTCAAATGCACGAAGTGGTCATGAGGACGAAATGTGTCGTCAAATTGTCTTTGTGTCTTCGTGCGAGCCTGGTCCCTCGCTTACGCGTCGAGTTACCTTTGTCACTTCGTCCGGAACACCTTGCTTTGAACGAGCGCGTGAATGAACTCGCTGACGGCGAACTGTTTGCTCTTTGCGGAGCTGACAACGTCGTTTGCCAGGTCCTCATCAGTGAAACCGAAGGGGCGGCCTAAAGCGTATTCGATCAGGTGCTCGGTGAGGCCGCGGGCGAAGTGGTCTTCTCGCTCGGCGATGATGACTCGTAGCTCTTGGTAGTCGCCGAAGGCTGGGCCATTGTGGAATGCTCCCGAGGCGTCGATCTTCCAGGTCTTCTTTTGTCTGCCGGATCCGTCGCTGTCTTCAGTCCGCCATTTTCCGGCGGCGTTGAAGTTCTCCAGTCCGAAGCCGATTGGGTCGATTTTGCGGTGGCAGCTTGCGCATTGGGCTTCTTCCTGGTGTGCCAGAAGTCGCTCGCGTGTGGTCAGAACCTGATCCTTCAAACGTGAGATTTGCGGGACGTTGGGCGGCGCTGGCGGCGGTGGATCGTTCAACAGATGGCGCAAGACCCAGGCTCCGCGTTCGACCGGGCTGCTTTCGATGCCGTCGCTGCCCATGGCGTGGATGGCGGCCATGCCGAGTAGTCCGCCGCGAGGGGAATCTTCTGGCAGGGAGACCTGCTGAAACTGATCGCCCGTGACTCCGTCGATGCCGTAGTAGTTGGCCAGCAGGCCATTGACGAAAACATGGTCGCTTTTCAGGAGTTTTCCGAGGTGGCCTTCCTCCGGAATGCGCAACAGGTAGGCGAAGGAGTGGTAGACCTCCTGTCGGGCGGCCGAGCGGGTGCTTTCGTCAAATTCGCGGTGCAGCGTCGTATCGAACTGAAAGAAATCGAGGCGCTCCATGTCGAGCCATTGGTGCACGAAGCCGGAAACGAACTCGTCGGAGCGGGAGTCGGTGATCAGTCGATCGACCTGCTGGCGCAGGATCTCCGGTTGGGTCAGTTTCTGTTGCTTCGCCAGGTCGAGTAGCTTCTGATCGGGCGGGGCACTCCAGAGGAAGTAAGCCATGCGCACGGCGAGTTCGCGATCACTGAGCTGGCGGCGCTCATCCGCATCGTTGGGTTCATTGAGGTAGAGGAAGCCCGGTGAGGCGAGGATGATGCTGAGCGGCAGGCGGATGGAGGCATCGAAGGAGTCGCCGGCCTTGCGGCGCGAGGCAAAGATTTTGGCAAGCCGGTCGATAAATTCGTCCTCCGCCTGGACGCCCCGGAAGGCCTCGTACGAAAATTGCTCAAGAATCCTGCGTGCCCGCGACGACTCATCAGGATCAGTGTCGCTGCTGACCATCCAGTCGAGGCTGGTCGATTCACCATTGGAAGAACCCAGCGGTCCTTCCCATTCAACCCAGTCGATCCACATCGCAGGTTTTGGGCCAACACCAGTTTTTTTCCGAGCAGCTCGGTAGCGGGCCAGATCACCCTTTGGGTCACGCTTCTCGCGAAGCGCAAACTTGCGAGGCCCGGTCTGAGTGAGCGATACCGTCGCTTCGATGATTTCAGGCGTTTTCGTCGAACCGGTGATCTGAAAGGTAGCCAGATGCTTGAACTGATCCTTTTCCGGAACGGCACCGAGATCGACGAAGTGTCGCTCGGCCAGCGTGCCTTCGACGGCGCCGATGCGGAATCGCAGTTTATAATCACCGGCCGGCAACTTCTCCACGACGTGTTTCGTTTCCCGCCAGCCCGAAGGTTGCTCCGGAGGCAAGGCGATGAACTCTTCCTTGTTCAGGTTGTGGATCGTCAAATATGAGCCGGTCTTCGTGAGTGGATCTTCGAGATAGCGGCGAAACGTCGGACCGTTCTCTTCAAACGAACGAATGCGAAACTTCGCTTCCTGTTCATCGACGATACCTTTCTGCGGCTTGCCGGTTTCCAGAAACGCCTGAGCCTTATCATGGCCGCGTTTGAAGTAGCCGTTATACGTGCCACCAACTTTTGCGTTGGCATGTTCCTCGACCTCGCGGCGTTGTTTCCAGCTCCTGGGGCTGGATGGGTTGTGTGGACCTTCAAGTTCCACCCAGTCGATCCAGATCGCTGGCGGGTGGCCGTAACCGTTTTCCTTTTTGAGGGCGTTGTGAGCATTCCAAAGCGCTTTGAGGTTGCCGTTGTTGGGCTGTTTCTCCTGCACCGCGAACTCGCGAATCGTATTGGAGGTGACCTCAAGAGGGATTTCGATCGTTTCGGGGTTCTCGATGGTTCCGGTGACTTGATGCGTGCTGATGGCCGGTCCCTCGAGTCCCCAGTTTCTGCTCTCGATTAGGCGCTGAGGATGCCCCACCTGGATGAAACGTCGCGAGGCTGGCGTCCCTTTTGCTGCACCGACACGGACGCGCATGACATAGCTGCCGGGTGGCAATTCCTTTTTCTTCGGGGGAACAATGATGCGACCGGTACCGTGGGCGACCTTCAAGTAAGTGCCGCGATCTCGATGTGGCAGGGCTGCGTAGTGTTTGTGATAGGCCAGGTTGGCGCGATCATTCTCTGGATGGCTGGCGGCGGCTTTTTGCGAGTCGCGGAAGCCGAAGTCTTTGGGATCGGGAGTCCCCTCCAGCCGGTCGGCAAAGCTATAAGACCAGACCGGGTGCGCGGCCTTAGGTTCCGTTTTGCGAAATCTCGCCATCCTCGCCTGGTTCTCGGGAGTCGCTGCCGCCTTGTCGACGCCCTTCTGCCAGCGGGTGAAGCGAGCGTAGGCATCTTCGATCTGCGCGATCTCTTTTTCGTTCGCGGGATTGATCGTCTGCTCCGGTTCGATGCGGACGATGCTGGATTCTGTCGCCGCAGCCTCAGTGATGGGACCTTCCAGTTCGATCCAATCGACCCAGATGGCGGGCGGAGTGCCGTAACCGTTCTTCTGCTTGTGGCGGTCGAACTCCTCTCTGAGAAGTTTTCCCGACTTGGGCTGGCGTTCCTGGATGCCGACTTCGCGCGGAGTGCTTGGACCGATTTCGACATTGACCTCAATGATCTCCGGGTTCTCAATGGTGCCGGATATCGGTTGCGTGCTGAGCAGTTTGGCGAAACCGGGTGACGTTCCGTTGAGTTTTTGGGGATGACCGATCTCGATGAAATGGCGGGAAGGATCGGAGCCTTTCACCGCGCCGACCCGGATCCTGAGCTTGTAGGTGCCCGGCGGGACGTCTTTCGGATCGGGGCGAACGTCAAAGCGTTGAATTCCCCGTGAAAGTTTCAGGTAGGCGCCCCGATCGTTGTGAGGAAGCTCAGCGTAGTGCTTCATGTAGCTATGATATCGTCGATATGGGCTGTATAAGGCGGCAACGGCATTGATTGGATCGCTGCCGCCATAGTCGCGAGGATCGGGTGCTCCTTTCAGAAGCCCGGCCTTTTGATACTTGAGAACAGGATTGGAATCATAATCCGCGTGCTTCTTACGAAGGGCGGCCACAATTTCCTGGTTCTCAGCAGCTTCGGCTGCCTTGTCGACCCCTTCTTTCCAAGGGAGCCATTTCTTCTTATAGGTGTCTTCCAATCTCTTGATAATTTCCACGTTCTTTACGTTGACCGTCTTTTCCGGTTCGACGCGGAAGACCCGGGACGGTTGCGTCTGAGCCGCCTGCCGCTCGAATGCTTCATCGATCGCCTGGCGTCCCAGCTTGAGATACTGCTCGATCTGATCGCTGGAGATGAACTGCGAGGCACCCACGGTATCAAAGGTGCCCGATCCGCCGTCGGCAGGTAGTGAAGCGACATCGACCTTGATGCCGAGGAGATGTTCGATGGTGTTGTGATATTCTCGACGGTTGAGCCGTCGCATCGTGATCTTCCCGCCCGAGTCCGACATAGCCCGGCGCGCGGTGACCATGGTTTGAGCGAGGTCATCAAGGAAGTCTGCCTTCTCTGTGTTGCCAGGCTGCTCGGAATCCTCCGGCGGCATTTCGCCCGAGTTCAGCGCGTTGAGAACCTTCTGCCAGAGTTCCGCCTGCTCGAGCGTGGTGATGCGGAATGACAGCTTCTCCAGATCCACTTGGCCTTCCTGCGTCTCGGAATCGTGACAGTCGAAGCAGTGGGCTTTGAAGAATGCTCGGTGTTCCTCTGGAAGACGCGCTTCGGGAGGGGCTGCTTGCGCGAGAGAGCAAAGCGAGAAAGCTACGATGTAGATTGTGTATAGGATTCGTGTCATGGTTTGTTCTGTGGCTCTTGGTGGTAACCCGACGCGTAAGCGAGGGATTGCCTGCATTGGGTGCGCTGTGATCCCTCGATTACGCGTCGGGTTACAAGGTGCTCTGCAATGGACTACTACGCCTGCAGTTCCTTCACGACGCCAGTGCTGTCGCCGTGTCGTTCGGCGTCGATGCCGAGTCCCTGCAACATGGTCAGCCACACATTGCACAGCGGTGTGTCCTTCGGCAGGACGAGATGCTGGCCTAGCTTCAGGCTGGCACCGCCTCCGGTGAGGATGGTCGGGCAATTGGTCAGGTAGTGGATGGAGCTGATGTTCGATCCGAAGGCGACGGCGGTGTGGTCGAAGAGGCTCGATCTGTCGGCTTCCTTCGTTGCCTTGAGTTTGTCGATCAGGCGGGCCAGCAACTCGCTGTGGGCCTTGTCGCGAATCTTGGAAGCCTCCATGCGATCGCCGGGAGAGTAATGGCTCACATTGTGGGAGCTGGGTTTCAGATCGAGACTCTGCAGGAGGCTCTGACCGGGCATGCGATAGCTCAGCGAACGGGTGCTGTCCGTCTGCAACGCGGCAACGATCAGATCCTGCATGATCTCGATCTCGGCCTTCCCCTTCAGTCCGGGTTCCGGTTCGTCGAGGGGAGGCTTGGCCTTGGGGACGTCGAGCCAGGCTTCGCCCTTGTTAAGACGGGCCTCGATATCGCGGATGCCCTGAAAGTATTCATCAAGCTTGTCGGTGTCGGTTTTGGAGAGACCGCGCTGCACCCGCCGGGCTTCGCTGAGTACAGCATCGAGGACGCTGCGGTTTTCGGCGATGGCCGCCTGACGTTGTTCCAGCGGCAAATCGTCGGCGGAGAAGAGCTTGTGGAAAACCTGAACCGGGTCGTCCTGGCCAGCGACCGGTTTGCCCCGTTGATCCCAGCCCAGAGAAAGCCCGGGGCCGTGACCCTCAAGGCTGGCGGCGTTGAGCTGGATCGACGAGAAGCGGGTGTCCTGCCCCAGATGTTGCGCGACGATCTGGTCGGCCGAGATGCTGTTGGCCATGTTCTGGCCGGGCACGGAATAGCGATTGGCTCCGGTGAGCCAGAAGGTGCTGCCCCAATGAGCTTCGTTGGTGAACTGGTTGGCGCATCCCTGCACCACCGTGATGTCCGACTTGTGGCGCGCCAAAGGAGCGAGGCCTTCGGAAAGCTCGTAGTTGGCTCCCGTTTGATTGATGTCGGGATACCAGGTCTCTTTGGTCACACCGAAGCCGATGCCGAGAAAAACGCAGCGTTTGGAGGGGGCGGCGGGAGCTGTTGAGGCCGCCGAGGCAAAGCGGCGAAAGCCGATGGATTCCAATGCAGGCAGCGCGATGAGTGCTCCCGTTCCGCGGAGAAAGTGGCGACGGTTGAGTTGTGTTTTCATCGTGAATTCTCCGTAGCCTGACTCTCTGAGTCGGGCGTATTGGTTCTCGAATACCCGACTCAGAGAACCAGGCTACAAACTTTTGTTTCTACGGCACAAAGTTGACTGGAAGAGTCGGTTGCCTGGTCACGGTAAGCCTGACGTCGTCCACGAAGTAGCCGCCAAGTGGGATTGGGGTCTTGGTCGGTGTTTTCGTATTAGCGCTAAGGGAGATGAGAGCAATGGTTGCTTCCGGGGCCAGGATACAGGAGGCGGAAATCGTCGCTGGTTCATCGCTGGGTTCGAGTTTGATGATTTTTTTTCCAACCGCGATCGCATCACGGATCACAAGCGGCCACGCCTTGCCGATCGACTCGGGCTCGGCTCGATACAGATGGATCGCCAGTCCTCCTCGAAGCCTGGGCAGTTCGGCATCGTTGGGAGCCGCCTGTCGACGAAATTTACCAGACAGCTCCAGGGTAATTTGAGCTTCTGAATTTTCCGTATCCCACTGTTGCTGAAGCGAAGACAAGTCAATGATCTGAAAGACATTGCAAGCCACGGCCCCGCCGTTCGGATCGCCAGTCACGTTGGCTGTTTGCAGAAAACGAAGTGTTCGGTTTCCGTCGGGCTCCACGATCACCTCTGCAGGATCCCCACTCCAACCGCCGAAGCCGGATGGAAAACCGATATCGATGGGCCCCACCGAATCCTCAAAGGCACCATTGGAGACAGGAACCAATCGAGCCTGCGACTTTGGCGAGCCAACGGCCCACACCATTCCAACACCCAGCAGGCCAACCAACGCACCTGCGATGAGACCGGCCGCAATCTGCTGCGGCCAAGCGAACAACCGCAAGGCAGGCCGACTTGCCGGCGACGTGGCTGCACCGTCCCGCTCTGGATCCAGGATCGACACGATACTTTCATCACGCAAATGGCTGACGAGAGCTTGTTCATCGACCAGCATCGTTGCCATTATCGCGCGAGCTTCGGGATCATGGCGAAGCAGTTCGTTCAGCTGCGTTCGCGCGGCTTCGTCGCCGTCATCGCGGACCTTCTGAAGCAAAGTGAGTAGTTGTTCTTCGATCACGGATTGGTCCCCATCTGGCGGTCGATACACGCACTTAGTTGCTGGCGAATTCGCAGCAACGTCATTTTCACCGCACTCAGGCCTCGCCCCGATGCCTCGGCAATTTCCCGCAGGCTTTGATTGGCTGTGTAGTGGTCGTGCAGCAGAGCCGCCTGTTTCTGATCGAGTTTCTTCATGCACCGGGCAAGCGCCTCACGGCGCTGATCAAACGTGGTTGCAACCTCTTCCGTATTCTCAGACATCGCCTGAATCACATCTTCATCAAATACCAAACGATCGCGATTTTGATCGCGGTAACGCGAGAGGATCGTGAATCGCGCGATCGTGAACGCCCAAGGCAAAAACTCGGTCTCTGGATCCCAATCGGACGCCTTCTGCCACAACTTCACACAAGTCGCCTGCAACACCTCACGCGCGTCCTCGCGGTTGGCGAGATTCGCGTGGCAATACGCTTCCAGAGCGGGTTGATGTCGAGTCAACGCTTCAATGAATCGGGTTTCGTCCAGTGGGTTCGGCATGGACCAGAATGCGGACTTGCTAGGGTAAATGGTGGAGCAATTGAATTTTCGGGTGCCCCACTCAACGGCCCCAAGCCTCCGCTCTACCGTATTATTCCGCGAGAACGCCGACGGTCACACTCGTTTTGTGAATCAGGGGGAATTTTCAATGATTCCCTTTCTTAATTAGCGTTCCACTGGTATCCCGATGCGTAACAACATTTTACAGGAACCGATGTCAATCGTTGCAGCGCAACTGGTAACCCAAAGCTTGGAATCAAAAATGAGAGCATAATTGTCCTCAGTTCCGATCAATTGTCAGCAAGGCACTATCGATCAGCGCAAGCGCGGAGCCGAATCGCTCGTCCACGAAGTAGAGCGCCCATACTTCTTTTCCGTCTTCGTCGTTCTCTTCCTGCTGCGGATATCCGATCAGGTCGAGTAATTGAAACGCGCGGGGTTCAGCGTTGTCGATTTCCACCGAGTACACCAGCGATGTTTGATCGTCATCAGGCTGGTCGATCTCGATGAGCAAGCGGTAGGGCATTGGATTGTCTGGATCGGCGGGCAGCATGTAGTCGGCCGGATCGAATGAACTATTCTGCGTCGCGCCGGAAACGCCGTCGACTTCCTGCTGCTCTTTCAGATCCTTCCCGGATTCTGTCGCTTTAAGTTTCGCCTTTTCCCAGCCGCGAACTTTGAAGTCCCAGTACGGCAGAGCGGCTCGGCCAGCTTTCAGGTCGTCCGGTTCGTGAAGAGTTTTGATGTGGTAGAAGGATGCGTTTTCGAGCCAGATGGCAACGTGTGGTGGCGTCGTCGCGTCGAAGGTCTTTCCGGCGCGGATGGTCAGGGCCATCTTGTAGTGCGCGGCCGGGCTATAGTGGTAAACGAGGCCATCTTCCTTCATCTCGAACTGGTCGATGGCCGGGCCCAGGTTCTGGCTTAATTCCAGAATGCTGCGGACCGGACCTGGCTGCCAGAGGAAGAGTCCTGTCAGGCCCACCGTGGTGGCCAGCGTTAGCCACAGGACTTTACTTCGCACATATTGTGACAGGTGGTTGAGATTGTTTGCCACATGCAAAGCGATCAGCCCGACGAAGACGAACCCCATCAGCGCGTGCAGACCGACGATTCCGATCGAAAATGGACGAACGAAGGCCAGGATTCCCGTCACTGCAAGAACGACAAAGCTCAATGCCGTCAGGAGCGAGACAAAGCTGCGTTGGTGTTTCTTCATGAGCACTTCACTGCGCGCTTTTCAATCTCTCACAAAGGCACGAAGACACAAAGAACAAGCCCAGGTCGTGTGGCCGCTTCGTGTCTTTGTGACTTTGTGTGAGTCTCCTTGTTTGCGTTGCGGCTGTACGCATCACGAACTACGCCTTCCCTGGAATGATCTGTCCGTGTTCACGAAGTAACGAATGAATCTCCGCCAGCGGAACTTCCAACGGTGTTGATCCCGCTTTCGCCGCCAGTGTTGCCGCGACGCCGGCGGCCTGTCCCATACCCATGCATGACGCCTGAACTCGCAGCCCGGAGTTCGCCAGTCGATCACTGCTGACGCATCGGCCAGCCACGATGATATTGCGGCTGCCCTTCGGGATCAGTGCGCTCAGCGGGATCGTTGGCACTTTGCCTGGCTTCAGCGGCTTTGGCCTCACTCCCGTCTTTGTGTGAAGATCGACAGGGTAGAACGCATTGCTGATGGCGTCGTCAAATACGCGACCGGACGTGTAGTCGTTCACCGTAATCAGCGTCTCGCCCTGGATACGATAGCTTTCGCGGAATCCGGTTTCCGGCTGCAGGTGCATCAGCCGCTTCTTCTCGTTGCGAACGCGGGCGAGAATCGACTTTCGTCCCGTCATGTTCGCTTCCGTTGCGGTGCGTGAGTTCGTTGAATCGGCGCCATGAACGTAGAGCCGATGAAGCCGCTGATTCAGGTCTCTTCCCGGTTGGTGTTCCTTGCCCAACATGAACAAGAACGACCCCGGCTGCCGCTCCTCTTCCCGTAAACGCGGAAAACCCAGCATCCCGACGACTTCTGCACCGCCAGTGCAATCGATGATCTGCTTGCAGCGGACTCGTCGCTTCGTCCCGAATCCCACGCAATCGACCTGCCAGCCTCCGTCTGTCTTCGAGACTGTCTGTGGGAATTCGTAGAATGCAATCTCGACTCCCGCCTGGGCACACTTTTCTTCGGCGAGGATCGCGTAAAGAAACTGATTGGTATAAACCTGATTCTGCCAGTGGCGCTGGGGAACCCTGGAGAAGTTCGGAAGTTCTCCTCCGTCCAGTTCCACGCTCTCCTTGACCAGTTCCCAGCCGATTCCTGCGATGACCTGTTTGCCCCACGCATCAAACAGTCCAGGAAAAGACACGCCGCCTGTGGTCGTCGTGCCACCAAGCTGACTGTTTCGTTCCACAATGAGCGTCTTCGCTCCGGCCCGACCGGCCTGAATCGCCGCGACATGCCCTGCGGTTCCGCCACCGACCACAAGCACATCCACTTCGTTAGTCACTTCCGGCTCGGCAGCATCCGGAACTGTTTGAGCCGTGACATGTGATGTCGAAGTGATGGCGAGGCCTGCCGCCGCAGTTCCCAGCAATCCGCTTTGCAGGAAATCCCGGCGATCTGTTCCATCTTCTTTTTTGTTCATGACGATTTCTTTCGAAGTTGAATTCGGTCGATCTGTAGTTGCTGTTTCCGAACATTGGATTGGATTCGGACCAACTTGAGCCCGGGCCGATCAAATGAAACGGTCCCGATGTGTATGTCTTCGAGCTTATTGTTGCCGGCTGAAATCGTGCCAACACTGATCATTGAATAGCCGGTGTCTGCCTGGGCAGCCTTGTCCTCGACATCGTCGACGAGGACCGAACACGAGTCTCCCACCGAGAGCGTCGCACCCAGTGAGTAAGTCCCGGGTGTTGACACCTCCACCACAAGATCCAGATAGCTGCCTTTTCCAGCATTGAGATCGGCGCAGATGATCTTGCCGCCAGAGGCTCCTGGAAACGGTTGAGGGAAGTGGCAATTGCCGCGGAGTCGATAGTCGGACGAGGTTTGGCACGGCGTGGCCTCGGCCTCAATCCAGCCGTCCTCAGGGATCTCCGGATAGCTGAATGTCAGGTGCCTGGAGAGGCGTTTGATGACCGACGCATACTCGGGGGCCATCGCGAGATTGTTGAATTCGTGTGGATCGTCGGTGAGTTGGTAGAGTTCGGTCTCACCGGTGATCAGCCTGGTCATGCGATAGTCGTTGTCCAGAACCACGTCCCAGCGGATGCCGTCCGACTCGCTCGACATGACAACGGGCTTATCCCAATCGGCATCCGGTTTCTTGAGCAAAGGCGTGAGACTGTTGCCATCGATTGGTTGAGGCGGCGGCGGGACCTTCAGCAAGTCGACCAAAGTCGGGTAGAGATCCTGAAGCGAAACCGCCTTATCGCATACTTCGCTGGTCGGGATTCCCGGGCCGGCGATGATCAGGTTGCAGTGGGCGGAATCGTACCACGGCTTCATCTTCGACCAGGCCTCCTTTTCGCCCAGGTTGTATCCGTGATCGCTCCACAGCACGACGTAGCCGTTCCTGGAGTGTGGGCTGGCATCCCATGCATCTAGAATCCGTCCCACCTGCTCGTCGGCGAAGGTCACGCACGCCAGGTAGGCTCGAACAAACTGTTTGTCATAGCCCTTTTCCGCCAGCATTCGGTTGTAGCCCTTGCCGAATTTCGCCTCCAGGTGCGCCAGCAATCTGAACCGCTCCGGCAGGTCACCGAGATCATCGGTCCGGCGCTCCGGAAACTGGACTTCATCGAGCGGGTAGAGATCGAAATACTCCTGCGGCACTACCCAGGGCACATGTGGGCGATAGATTCCCAGCGAAAGAAACAGTGGGTCGTTGACAGTGGTGAGCTTCTCGATGCCGTGGCTGACCGCGATGTGGTCCGGCATCTGCGCGGTCGGCACAGCGGCTACTCCCCAGCGGCCTGACGGATTCAAATTGATCCCGCTCCCAGGCTTCTGTCTAAGGGGCTTGTTCCTGCTGATGTATTCATCGAACTCGCCGCGATCGCCGTTGTGAAAGTTCTTCCCAATGCCGACGCTCTTCCAGCCATGGCTGGAAAGAAGCCTGGGCAGGGTGATGGCCTTTTGAGCGTAGAAACGCCAGGGGTGAATTGCGTTGTCGTTGACGATGTTGCCGGAGCGTGCCGGATGAATCCCGGTGAAGATGGCACTGCGTGAAGGAAAGCACGTCGGCGAGGAACAGATCGCATTGGAAAAGACGACCCCGCGTTCAGCGAGTCGCTTGATATTCGGCGTGACCGCCTGCGGGTGCCCCTTGAGCACACTGTTCCAGTCGTTCCAGTCGTCGATGTTCAGAAACAACACGCTGGGGCGTTCTGTCTGTTTGGCGCCCTGAGCCCGAACGGCGGAAATGCACGAACCCGCGGCCAGGCAAAGTGCCAGGAGCTTGAGAAGAGTAGTCGTTGAATGAGATGAAACTTCTGGCACTCTTCCCGTTCCGCAAAGTACATGACGTCGAGTGAGTTGTGTGGTCATAGAGGGTTTTCGGATCGCCAAAGTCGGTGGAGCGCTTCGTTTCAAATGCGATTGAGTCAACTCACACCAGCCCCGTCAGTTTTCCGGTGCTGCTTGCGAAGCGGTCGGTCTCGAGGCCCATGTTGTGGAGCATGCTCAGGTAGAGATTGGCCAGCGGCCTGTTGTTTAGCTGGTTGAACGCGAGGTGCTGGCCGTGGCGGAAGCCGCCGCCCGCGAGGATGACCGGGAGGTTTGTGTTGTTGTGGATGTTGGCATCCCCCATATGACAGCCATAGAGCACCATGGTGTTGTCCAGCAGGCTACCGTCGGCCTCGTCGACTTCCTGCAGATCCCGAAGCAGCTCGCCGAACAATTCCATCTGCGCCACTTCGATTTCTCCCAGCTGCTTCAACTTCGCCTCGTCTTTGCCGTGATGGGAGAGGTTGTGGTAACCACCGAGCGACCGGCCGTCGTCAAATTTCACGCCCGGAGTGCGCACGCTTCCGAGGAACAGCGTAATGACCCGGGTCGAATCCGTCTGGAAGGCGAGGCGGGACATGTCATTCATCATGCGTACCATTTCAAAGAATTCCTTCTTGTCGCCTGGGTATTCCGGCATGGCTTCGTCCACCTTGGGCCTGGGCCGGGTTTCCCAGGCCTGCGCCTCGGTGAGTCGCTGCTCGAGGTTGCGGACCGCGGTTTGAAACTGGTCGATCCGCTCACGGTCTGAAGCACTTACGCGTTTACTCAGATCCGAGCTCTGCCCCATCACGACGTCGAGAATGCTCCCTTTTCTACGCAGCCGCACCAGTTGCGCTTCCACCGCCTTGCGATCGCCTTGAAGGAACATCTTCTTGTACAGCTCCGCGGCGCTTTGAATGGTGGGGATCTCGACCCCGGCCTGGGTGTAGGACAGGCTCCGCGCATCGTTAATCCCAAGAGAAAGCGATCGAAAACGGGTCTCATGCCCCACTTCATTGGCCATCACCTGGTCGAGGGAAATACTGTTGCGAAAGCTCGCCCGCCCGGGATGCGGCGCCGCGGTCAGAAACGTCTTGTCCGCCCGGTGCCCTCCATCGACGCCGGGATGGGAGAGCCCGCTGAACACGGTGAACTGCTCCCGATTCGCAGCGATTTTTTCGAGGTAAGGGGACAACGCATAATCTCTTCCCGATGTCTCCGGAAAGAAGCGCTTGGGAATGAAGCCGAGATCCTGGTTGATGGCGATCATGCGCTTCGGAGAGGCCTTCGAAGGAGCGGCCCCGAAGGATTCGAGTACGGGCAGACTTAGACCTACGCCAGCGGCGCGCAGGCAGGTTCGACGGGATGTTTTCATCAGCTTATTTCCGCAGGAACAATGGACTTTGAATAATTTCATGAATGATCGTCCGAACGCCAAACGCCGACGCCCGACTCTTTTCGAGAATCGCCGAAACGTGATCGCGATCCGCGAAACCCATTGGGGCTCCCGTTGCAAACACCAAAAGCTGCTCGGTCAAATTGCGTGCAATGGCCTCCTCATCCTGGAGCAGGAGTTTCTTGAATTGGAGTATGTCGTCGAAGTGTTCGCCCCTGGGCGTCACACCGGACGCATCGACTTCCTTACCGATGTAATGCACAAACTCGTTACCGCTCCGACCCACTCCTTCGACACGCTCCGATCCCTGTGCGAGCGAGCGGTAGTTCTCCCTCCAGCGACCCATGACGTCGAAGCTCTCCAGCGCGAACCCCGGAGGATCGATCTTCTTATGACAACTGGCACACGATGCATCCGCCCGATGCTTCTTCAGTAACTCTCGAATTGTTGCCGCACCTCGGATATCCGGTTCCACGTCGGGAACGGACGGTGGCGGCGGAGAAGGAGGATCACCCAGGAGTCGCTCCATCACGTACACGCCGCGCAGGACCGGAGACGTAACGGTTCCGTTTGCTGTCACCTTGAGCACGGCTGCCTGGGTGAGAATCCCCCCGTAAGGACTCTTCTCCGGAAGAGACTTGCGCCGGAACGAAGGGCCGAAGACTCCGGGAACGCCGTAATGCCGGGCAAGACGTTCGTCGACGAAAGTATAATCGGCATCGATGACGTTCCGAGCCGGCCGATTGCCGGCAATAAGATCGGCGAAATAGAGACGCGACTCCTGGACCATCGAGTTCACGAGCCACCAGTCTCCAGCGTACTCCGGATAGAGCTCCCGGTCGGGATCGGTGTCGTTGATCTCGTCGAGTTTGAGCCAGGAATTGAGGAACTCCTTCACAAAACGTTTCGCTTCAGGCTTGTCGAGCATGCGATCAACTTCCGCTCGAAGCATTTTGGCCTCGCGAAGCTTTCCTTGTCGAGCCAGGGCGCGAAGTTGCTCGTCCGGCATCGATTCGCCCAGGAAAAATGAGAGGCGCTCGGCCAGGGCGAAGTCATCCAGTTCGCCCGGTTGCCCGCAGTGGAAGAGGAACTCAGGCGAATCCAGCACCGCCGAATATGTCGCGATCATCGCCTCCGTAAACGACTCCTCCTTCAGCAGCTGCTGCGCATATTGGTAGAATCGGTCGGACTCCGCTTTCGCAACCGGACGCCGATACGTCCGATCCATAAACGCCGCCAACAACGTGCCCGCATCCTTCATCGGTTGTTCCGAGACCGCCTCGACATGGCGGCCCGCCTGCTTGAAAGGAACGTCGCCAAACAGCGCCCGATAGGACGCGGGCGGCCATTCCTTGACGATCGGGCCTTCGACCTCGAGCCAATGAAAAGCGACCCCGGGATATCCGCCATCCGTTTTCTGGATGGTATGCGGCATTGCCGGAACCATCGGGCTGGGCAGACGCATGCAATCGAGCTTCACCATGGCCCCTTTCTCCAGGAAGGCTTCCAGCTCAGAAACCTCCGGCGTTTCCGGCGTCGCTTCGAAGACTCCGATCGGCAGCATGCTCTGGGTGTTCGGTTCGTACAGAGTGGACGAATACACCTTGACCGGCTCGCTGCGTTTGCCGGGAAAGATGCGATCATTCACCGGAGTCGGATAACGCCGCGTCGCATCGAGCACCAGGTTCGGATAGTGGCGCGGTTTCTTTTCCCCCTCCCAATCGACGTAGTCGGTTTTGCGAAGGACGGATCGCGCCTTCAGGCGCAGTCGGAAGTCGCCCCGAACAGGTGCTTTGAATTTTTCAAAGCCGTAATAAAACGGGGTGTAGGCTCCACGAAAAATGGCAGTGGACGCGTCCTCGAGGTATGACGTCGTTTGGTAACCCGAAGTGTTAGCGAGGGATTCCGGCGTCCCTCGCTTACGCGTCGGGTTTCCATCCTTGTTCTCGTTCAATTCATCCAGGTGCACGAACTGGACCGCATCCGCGATCACCCAACCCTTGGCGTCTTTGTTACTCAGCGATACCTCGGCCACCACCGGCTCGGTTTTCGGATCGTCGCCGCTTGAACCGAAGGTGAAACGCCCAAGGGGATACCAGAGGCCTTGTATGGTCGGCTCCTGACTTTGATCGATGGCCAGGCGGGTTTCGCCCTCGGCGTGGCGAACCAGATACGGGGCGGTCCTGGCCAGCCCCTCTCCCCCGCCAAAGCTGACGCGCACTTCGTAGATCCCGGGTTTCGGTAACGTGGCCTTCCACGTGATCGCGTAGGCCCCCGTGTTCTTGTTGTCGTCAGCCAAGTAGTGGGCACCGACGTGGTTGGAGCGACGGGTGGACTTGCGCCAGGGCCCGGTGCGTTCCGCCTCGGTATTGTCGACGGTGGTCCCCACAGACTGGACCTTCCCGACCTTCCTGGCTGGATCAAAGCCTCTTTTGTTGAAGGAGTATTCCTCATTGATATCGAGCCCCTCCAGCGCGAGGGAAAATCGCGCCCAGCCGCCATTCCCCCCACCATTCCACATCCGACCTTCCTCGCGAGCGTAGTAACGATTCGTAGTGGGCTGGGGTTTTTCCGCGGGGAACTCAAGCGCGCGACGAAGGGCAAACTCGGCCACATCCAGGTAGGCATCGACCTGCACATGGGACACATCGAGGGCGGTCCCCACTTTCGCAAATCCATGGACCTCCCCATCCAAGGGTAGCTGGTCCGCGACCTTGAGGGCGGGATCGTGCAGGAGATCGCGAAGGATGTTCTCGTACTCAAAACGATTCACCCGTCGCGAAACGGCGCGTCCGTGTTGAGCGTACCTCTTCTCCTGAAACCGGGCGATTCGACTCGCCAGATCCTTCACCGCCGCGCCGCGTTCGACGTCGTCTAAACGGCTTTCCTCCTTCGGCGGCATTTCCCCAGACGCAAGTCGATCGTGAATCTTTACCCAGATACCGGCGATGTGAGGATCCTCAAGATCCCATTCAAGCGACAGAAGATCCAATCCACCCTCGGCCTCCTCGCCGTCGTGACAATCCACGCAGTGGTCGTCGAAGAGCGTGGTCATTGTCTCCGGCAGATCCGATCCCTCGCAAATGGGCTCAAACAGGCCCAGGCCCACCATGATGATCGCGGCAAATCGCACTGAAATATACGTTCGGGCCGTTTCTTTCATTCCTTCTCACCTTTGTTTTTCGCCGAAGCGATCGCCCAACCGTGACCGCTGGGGATCACGGACAAAACGAAGATTGAATCCAGGGGCATGATGTTCATGGGGTTCATCTTAATTCACCGTCAGTTCGGATTGCCAAAGTCGGTGGAGGCAACACGGGATGACGGCGGCTGGCGAATCCGTGAACCAAGGTGCCGTTGTCGCGAGCTACTGTGTCGCGGACGACCTTAAGCGAGATCTCTGATGTGGGGTGCTTGCGAAGAAATTCGGATAACACTTCGGTGCGAACGTGAAAGCGGCCTTTCTGCACGCCTTGCGGAATCGTGAATGATCCCAGATGGACAACCTCGGGGGTTCCGAGGGCTGCGGGAAATCGATCTTTGTGCAGGATCGATTCGTCCCAATCGGTGACATCGCCGATCATGCCGTAAACGCTGAATGTCGCGTCAGGCATATGAGAGGCCAGGCCCCAACCAGTCGGAGCAAAATAGAGCAACAGCTCGGCTTCCTCGATGCGCTGCTGATTGATGTCTTTCAGATCGAATCCGATGTACGCGATCCGGTTCACACGACCACCCCGGATATCCTTCTTGACCAGGAGCAGCACATTAGAGTTGTGATCTTTCACGTTGCCAGTGTAGGCATCTTTCACCGGCTCAAGCAGCGTCCAGTCCGGGCCGTGGTCGACAGGTTTCACCGCAATCGTCTGGTGCTCATGTTCCGCGTCATCAGTCGCCGCACCGAGCGTTTCGCCGATCACGGTATTCCGTTGGCCGGTCGTCAACTCGACCACTTCATCAGACTGCGCGTACTCAACCTGCACACGTCCCTCGATGACCTGCGTATGAGTTTCTCCGGTTTCTTCGTACACACTCACGGCGAAACGCGTGCCATAGTCGACGACATCTGCAGAAGGTGTTGTGATTCGAAACCCCACTGCCGACTCGGGAATGTCCGAAACGGTCGTCCCGCGGGTCAGTTCGCAGTTCATTGCATCCAACAGAATCAAGGTGGCTGGAGCTTCCAGAACGACCTCAGCTCCTGAATCGAATTTCAGTGTGGCCAGCCCCTCGGCGAGCCGCAGCGTTCCCTGTTCCAGCCGACTTCCATCTGCCGTCGGTAAATCGCCGCTTTCCCACAACGCAGCTCGTGTCTGCTCCAGAGTTGCGAAAGTCCTGTCAGCAGGATGTTGCGGCCAGAAAACCAGAGCCAGAATGACAACCAAGGCCGCCGCGAAGACTGCGAACGACCGGCGGCTGAACTCACGCCGCGGCGCACCACCAACAGATGCGTTGAAGCTCGCGGCAGCAGTCTGTTCTTCAACGGCGACGGTCGCTGATTGAATCTGCTGTTCGAACATCGCGGCATCGGTGAACCGTCGCATGTTCTCATCGTCGGTCTTCAGCCAATCATTCAGCTCAGCCTGTTCAGCTTCATTCAGCGAGCCGTCCAGCCAGGCGGCGATGAGTTTCTCCGGATCGGTCATGGCGTTTCTCCTTCTGCACGAAGCTGCCGCTCCACACATTCGCGCAGTTGCTGGCGAATCCGCTGCAGAGCGACTCGCACAGCCGCTCCCGTTCCACCGAGCTGCCGCGCCATCTCTTCGGCCGTCAGCTCTTCGTAATAACGCAGCCGCACCATCTGCCTCGCCCGAGCCGCCAGTCGCTGAATGCAGTCCTGCAGAAAGAGCGAACGGTCAGACGCACCCGGCGCCAGCTCGCCCCATGTCTCGGTGAACCGCGCCAGCAGATTCGTATCAAACGCGACACGACTGCGCGCTGCATCGCGGTTCAGGCTGAGCACCTGAAATCTGGCGATGCCCAGAGCCCACGCGACAAACGGCCGTTGCTCGTCGTACTCGTCAAACCGACGAAAAAGGACGAGCGACGTTTCCTGCAGAACTTCATCCGCCACCGCACGATCGCGCACCAGCGACCTCACATACCCCGACACCGCCGGCTGAGCGGCAGTCCAGAGTCGCATGAATCGCAATTGTTCCTGTTCGTTGAGCATGGCTACGGGGTATTTCCACGAAATGCCGTCAACGTAACAGAAAAAACGAAAATACGATGTCGGCCCTCATTTCTGGTTGGTTTTTCCATTCTGGGCCGGGCTCGTTGAGGGGAAAATGGAGCCTCTATTTAAAACCCTTCACAATTGCCGGGATGATTCGTTCCGGCGCTGTGTTGAGCATTTTGCCCATGCCTTTGTTGTGAGATGTGATGGCGATGATCAAATTCAGTTCATCAATCATCATGATGAACTGACCACTGGCCCCGCGGCCTGACTTCATGTCGTACGTCTTTCCGTTGACGTCGACGCTGTTGCGCCACCAAAAGAAGCCGTACGACGTTTCCTGTGGATTGGTGTGGATTCTGGAAGTCGCTTTTTGGATGAAATCGGCCGGGATCAATTGTTCGCCATCCCACTCGCCGCCGTTCTGAACCAGCATCCCCCACTTGATCATGTCGCGAGACCTCATGCTGCTGCCAGCGGCTGATTTCGGCAATCCGCTCACGTCATCCTGCCAACCGAAGTTGGAAATCCCCAACGGCTTGAGCAATTCCCTATTGATGAATTCACGAGACGTTCCCGGCACCGCGGTTTCGATCACCTGCATCACAATCGACGGGTCAGATGATTGGTACTTATATTGCCTGGACTCTGTTGTGATCGGCGCCGTATTTTCAAGGTACGCCTGAATCTGGCCTTGCCCTTTCAATCTGCTCGCTGACTTTCGGAGTTCAGCGACCGTTTCTTTGTCGACGCGAATCCCGGAGTGCATGTTCAACGCGTCGTTCAACGTGATCGTGTCACTGCCTGCGGCGAGTTTGCTCTGTTCGATGTCCGTCAGGAAGTCGAGCACAGGTCGATCCAGGTCGGACATCTTCAAATGGCCCAGTCGAATGGCGCGGCCCAATACCAATGCCGTGTAGGATTTGGTGATCGACATTTGGTAATGAGGATAGTTGGCTCGCCCACGTCGAAAGTACGACTCGAAAATCAGTCGTCCATCATGGTGAATCAACAGGCTGTCGACGTCTCCGTGCTGACCGGCGGCAATCTCTCGGGCCAATGCCAGGATCATCTTCTTATTGCCGCTATCGCTGCCAAGTTCACCGACTTCAATTCCGTCCGCCATGTCCTCAGGCGCAGTGTCAATAAACGGTCGCTCAAGATCGGAAAGATGCTGCTCTTTGGCGTATGAAATATCTTCGGACGACAAATCCGTGACTTCCGGTGCAAGCCCATCAGCTTCCGTCAGTAAGCCGGCGTCCTGTGTTGTCATTGCTTTGGCTGGCGACGTTTTACCCGACAGCTTCTGTTGTTCGGCGCCTTTGGCTCGTTTGGCGATTCGATTTGCTTTGCGTTCTGCCAATTCAGCTTCGGTAAGTTCTCTCTTCGGCGCGTTCTGCGTGATTGGTTCTCGCGGCGGCTTGAATTCATCCGTCATGAAGCTCGATGCAGGCAGACCCGCTGAGTTGACAAGACTAATGGCGGGATCAGGTTCTGGCTTGCGAAACAGGTACCGCACGTATTTCGGGTCGCCGATCTGCAGACTGGTCACATGAACCTGGTCACCAACGATCTTTGCGTTAGCCGCAACGTACTTGCCGTCTTCGCCAGCGATTTCAAAGAAGTCGAGGCTCGAGTCATTACCGGTGGGATTGCTGAGTCCATCTACAACATAGTCGAAGGAAAGTTGAGCAATGTTGCCGTGAAATTCAACGCTCTTTAGCAGTGGCCCTGAATAGGGCAACTCCGATCTGCCGTAGTCTTTCGCCAGTGCCCACAGAGCCAGACGCTGCCCCGCATGCTGTTTGTCATGTGGGTGTAAACTTGGGCCGTGGTCATAGAAGACCGCCATCCCGGTGTTTTGCGTGTTTGCCAGCGTTCGTCTCATGGCGTCTCGCAGCCACGGCCACTCGCCCGTCGCATCCTGAGTGGGAACTTGAACGTAATAGAAGGGGAACTTTCGTTCCGGCACTCCCGCACGATGAGCAAACAGCGCGCGCCAATTGTCAATCATGAAGGGAAGCAACTGCCGATATTCGTAGCCCGTCTGTGCTTTGGCATTTCGCTCGCCCTGGTACCAGATCACACCTCGAAAACAAACGGGGACGATCGGATCAATTTTATCGGCGTACTGAACGCCTGGGTTTCGGTTTTCCTGCACGTCATTCCAGCCCTCGGGAATGCTGAGCCGTTTTCGAATAACCTCTGAATCGTGTTTCGGGATCCAGGCCTGGATGGGTGTCCCGGAGTTGTATCGCAGGATCAGACCGATCGGGACATTCAGTTCTCGGTACAGTTTTTCGCCAAAGTAGAACCCGACGCGAGAAACGCTCCGCTGTGTCTTCTCATCGATCCCCGTCCAACCGTGCCGAGTGGAGACGCGCATTCGGGCCAGGCCCTTCTCGAAATACTCCGGTTCGATAAATCGATTCTTGCTCGAGCTGAACGAATCCGCCATGTTCGACTGCCCGCTGCACAGCCAAACTTCGCCAACCAGTACACCAGAAAGTTCCAGCCTATTCGTTCCTTCAACAAGCAACCTCTGTGCCTGGTTCGATGTGGCGAGCGGAGCTAGCCGGACCATCCACTTGCCATCCGAGTCTGCCTTTGTCTGTTTCGACTGGCCTGCGAATGTCACAGTGACTTCTTCGCCCGGGTCAGCTGTTCCCCAAATGGGTACGGCCAATTCCCGTTGAAGCACCATGTTGCTGGAGAAGATACTGGGAAGTGTCACGTCTGCCTGCGTCAACGACGGCGTCAACGCAATGATCGACACAAACAGGATGGTGGCGAGTCGGCTTGTTGGATTCATTCCGGTATAGCTCTGTTTGGGATTTTGGGGCTTAGTTGTGAACCTGCCGTCAACGGCACTTTCGTCGGCGAATCACTGGTCCTTTTCCGTCGGTGGAAATCGCATACGTTTGTCGCTGTCGATTGGTTGACCGTTGCGAACACTCCACCACTCGGCGGCGCGGTCGGGATCGTAGCTTGGGTTGGGAATTGGCATGCGGGCCAGCGCATCCTGACGCCAGGCCTGTAACTTCTTCTTCAGGTCAGCAACGCGACCGGGACGTTCGGAAGCAAGGTTCTTTGTTTCCCCGATGTCTTTGCCAATCTGGTAGAGCTCGATGTCCCCCGTGCCGTCGAGATACTCGATGAGTTTCCAGTCACGTTCACGAATGCTGCCGGCCGGTCGGTCGTGGTGATAGTGAGGATAGTGCCAGTGCAGTGCGTCGCGCTTGAGTTGCGCGAGTGGATCGGAAAGCAATGGCTTCAAACTGTGTCCATCGACGGTTTGGTTCTGCGGTAAGTTTCCACCAGCCAGTTCAACGACTGTCGGATAGAAGTCATAAGTGATCGTGGGCTCAGAACAGACTGTGCCGCCCTTGCTAAGCGGCGGGTACTTCACGATCAGCGGCACACGAACTCCGCCTTCGTGCAATGATCCTTTTTCACCCTTCAGAGGAGCAAGATCGGCAACCGTGTCATCCGCGTGTTCGCGGTAGTCGTAACGTCGATAGAGGCCACCGTTGTCTGAGGTAAAGATGATCATTGTGTTATCACTCAGTCCGTTGTCGTCAATCGCATCGATAACTCGCCCAACCATTTCGTCACAGTGTTCAATCATCGCGGCGTACACGGGATGCGGGAGTTCGCGTTTCTGCTCCGCCGATTTCCGCCGGTACTTCTCGACCTTGTCCGACATCGCTCCCAACGGAATGTGAACGGCGTAGGGTGACAACATCAGAAAGAATGGTCGCTTGTTGTTTTCCTTGATAAAGTCGACACACTGATCCGCTTCAAAGTCTGTCCGGTATTGATTCGTTCCGGGCTTTAGATCGGGCCGTCCCTGAACGCGGTATTTACCCGGCAGATGCGGTCCGTTGATCACAGCCGAGAAGTCATACCCCTGCCGATCGGGTTGATACTGCGGTCCGGTACCGAGATGCCATTTCCCCACGTAGCCGGTCGTGTAACCCGCTGACTTGAGAGCTTCAGCGATAGTAACCGTATCAAGTGGCAACGCCATGGTGGGGCGCGGCGTAATCACTCGTTCAAACGGTCGCCAGTGACCAGGAATATGAGCCGTAATACCGATTCGGGCCTGATTCTGCCCCGACTGCAAAGCACATCGCGTCGGCGAACAAACGGCTCCGGCAGCGTAGAAATCGGTAAACCGAACTCCTTCGGCAGCCAGCCGATCAATCCGAGGAGTCTCCACGAAATCGTTGCCATAGCACCCGACATCCTTCCAACCCAGGTCGTCAATAAAGATCAGCACGATGTTGGGCTGATCGGCAGCATTGGCAATGTGTGGCAAAAGGCCGCACAGCAGTGCAAGCGCCGCGCACAGGACGGTGTTTCTACAGTTCTTCATGGACTTGAATTCTCTTTGGGGTCTTGTTCACTTTTGAAACTTGTCGAACCAACTCTGCACTTTCAGGCCTGGATGCTGATTTGCCGGGATCATTCGGGCCAACGGCTTCTTCGTCTTCATGTGCTCCGGTTTGTTCGCGAGGTTTGTCCATTCGTTGGGATCGACCCTGTGGTCATACAGTTCTTCGGAGCCGTCTTCGTAACGGATGTAGCGCCAGCGTTCGGTTCGAATCGATGTGTTGCCTTCTCCGTAAGATGAAATCGCTGGCGGACGGGGAGAGGACGGCTCGGCCAGTTGGGGCTTGATGGATGTTCCGTCGAGCCACTCGGGAGTGTCGAGTCCTGCGAGATCGACCAAAGAGGGATAGACGTCGATCAGGCTGACGGGTTGAGTGCAGGTGGAACCGGTCTTGATTCCGGGGCCGTGGACGATGAAGGGAATGTGCGTGGTCTGTTCCCAGATGGCTCCCTTGCACCAGTGTTTCTTCTCGCCCAGATGCCAGCCGTGGTCGCTCACCAGCATCACGAAGGTTTCACGCCCGCGCGGGTTCTGTTTCAGTTGCGTGACGAAGCGGCCAATTTGACGATCGACAAAAGCAATGGATGCGTGGTAGGCACGGATGGTCGCGTCCCACTCATTGTTGGCGACAATGTATTCGTGATCGCTCAAGCCTTTGTGAAGCGGTTTGTGGGCGTGCGTTCGAGCAAGACGGCGAGCGAACTCCGGCATGTCGTCCCAGTCATCCACGCCGTCAGGTTCGGCGGGGCGTCGGATTGATTCGAGCGGAAATTGATCGAACCAGGGCTTCGGCACCTGCAAGGGACGATGCGGACGGTAGAAGCCGACCGACATGAAGAGCGGTTTGTCAGTGACGGTCTGCCATTGCTCGGTCGCCCACGTTGCGACCTTGTAATCTCCCATCTTCTCGTCAGCGACGTCGAGAGCATAGCCGTCGTTGGGTGCTTTCAAGGCATTGAACTTGTCCTCGCCCTTCGGAGGCTTGGGATCTCGTGGCCTGTTGAATAACGAATCGCCCACCTTTCCGGGATTCCCATGGAAGACTTTGCCGCCGCTGGCAACGCGGTAACCGCTGTCCATGAAGAACTGTTGAAGCGTGGGCGTCGTGGTTTTCGTTTCGTTGCGATCTTTGGCGTTGAAATAGGTTCCTGTCTTGAAGGGATAGACGCCGGTCAGCAGGCTGGTGCGCGAGGGACGACATTGAGGCGAGTTGCAGTATGCGTGAGAGAAAAGCATGCCGCTGGCGGCGAGGGCGTCGATGTTGGGCGACTTGGCGTCGGGATGCCCACCAAGACATCCCACCCAGTCGTTCAGATCATCCACGATGATGAAGACAATGTCGGGGCGTGGTTTGTCGCTGGCCCAAACCGTGGCTGTTGTGGATGCGACGGCCACTACGACCAGGAGGCACCTGAAGATGAAAGTCGAGTGAGTCATGTGTGATTACGTCCGGAAGGGGGTGTTCGTGAGCCAGGGGAAAAGCACGTGCCGTTCGTAGCGGAAGTCGTCGAGACTTTCGGAAATTCACCGTGTTGACCGAAACTCTTGACGAGTACCGCTACCGAAATCTCTTTAGGTGTCGATCGACTACATTTGCGGATCGTTACTCACATGTTTGATCAAAGTTTGGCGTACAACATGACCGTTGGCCTGAATCTGTCTACTCTTTTCTTCTCGCACGTCGGCGCTTTGGCGGAGCCGGTTGTTTCTTACTGGAAACTCTGCCGGCCTGGCGTTCGGTTGGGTCATACCAATCTGTGAGAAGGCCGCTGAGTTCCAGCACGAGATCGGGCTTCTTTGAAGCGAGGTTGACCTTCTCGTCAGGATCACCCTTCAGATCATACAGCTGGGGGGCCCCACCTTCGGGCGCATATTTCATTTTTCCCGGCGCTCCATCGTAGGTCAGCAGCAGCTTGTCGTGGCCGCGGATCACCCAGCGATACAGAAGCGACGCCTGGGGATTTTCGATGTCGGCGATGTCGTGGGCAAACGATTCGCCGAACAACGTATTTCGCTCGATGGCCTTTGCAGACTTCAGTTCCGGAAGAAGATTAAGCCCAGGGAAATCGTGCGGACCGGTTGCTCCAGCGGCTGCCAGAACGGTCGGGACAAAATCAATCGACGAACAAAGTTCAGGGCGGTCGGCTGCAGGAATGGTTCCCGGCCAGCGGAACATGATCGGCGTACGCGTTCCAAATTCGTTGGGGCTGCGTTTGGATCGTGGTGCGTAACTGCCTTTCTCGGTCTGAATCCAGCCGTTGTCGCAGACGTAGACGAAAATCGTGTTTTCTTTGAGGCCCGAGTCGTCGATGTGATTGACCAAAGCGCCGCAGGTTTCATCGAACCATTCACACATCGCGTAATATTTCGCGATCCGTTCGTGAACTCCCTTCGCCGTGTACTTCTCAAGCAGCCGTGCCGGAGGAGTGTGCGGTGTATGTGGCATGAACGGTGCGTACCAAACAAAGAACGGCTTTTTTGCTGCCACGCTACGATCGATAAAATCGGTGACCGGCCCCAAACCATCGCGTCCGATCCTGAGACCCGCATCGCCGTGTCGTCCGCCCTTGTTGGGAAACCCCTTGGTCATGCCCTCAGTAAATCCGCCTCGTTGATAAGAACCTTCCCACCACTTACCGCTCTGGTGGCTGACATAGCCCTTCTTCGCCAGCCACTGAGGAAGGGCACCAGTCTGATCAATGTGCGAGATGAGGAGTTCTCTCGCATCCTTGCCCGCCTTCTCAGCGTGAGCCTTGTTGGCAGGCGTGTTCGCCGGATCGTTTCCGGTCGTTTTGTTCTGGTGCGAATACAGGCCAGTGATCAGCGTCATCAACGAAGGCCGGCATAACGCAGTCGGAACATAACCTCGCCGGAACAACGCGCTTTCCGATGCGAGTTTGTCGAGATGAGGCGTTTCGATTTCCGGATGCCCCATGAATCCGTAATCGGTATAGCCCTGGTCATCGGACAGAATCAAAACGATGTTAGGCGGCTTCGATTCAGCGGCGGTCGCGGTTGATACGATCAAACAGAGTGGCAGCAGGCTGCGAATCATATTCATATTCTTCTTCATAGAGCCGGTTTGAAAACTATTGGTAACCCGACGCGGCAGCGAGGGAGAAATTGCGTGAGAAAGTCAGGCAGGATCTCAGAATGCGGTATAGCGTAATTAGACCGAGGTTCTCGCACAAAGGCACGAAGCCACGAAGAAATTGGTCCCGCCTTTGTGTCTTCGTGCCTTTGTGTGAGATTTTTGGGATTTGGTTGCGAGTGCGCCGCATCGGCGATCACTAAATCATTTCTGAAAGTACTCGTGCGCGGAATCACCGCTGCTGATGAGGTACGCGATTAGATCAAGAATTTCGCCCTCCGTCATCCGATTGAACAGGCCCACTGGCATCGGTGATGTCTTCGACACGATCAGTTCGTCAATTGTATTTCGATCGATTGTGACCTGCTTGTTGGGGTCTGTGAGGTCTGTGTTAAGCACCAGAATATCGCCATCTTTTCTGACACCCAGGTTGACGATGACACCGGTGTGAACAAGGCCTTCGTCTGTGAGGATTGACACGGCCGAAAATTGGTCGTTGATAACCTTGCTGGGATTGATCACCTGATCCAACAGATCATGGGCCGAATAGCGTCGGCCGGCAGTTGTCAGATCCGGTCCGGTCATGCCTCCCTGATTGCTGAAGCGATGGCAGGCGTAACATCCGGCTGCGGCAAACATCGCGCGGCCGTTGGAAAAGTCTCGTTGCTTGAGTTCTGTTCGAGCTGCCTGTGACAATTCATCCAGCGTCCATTTGGTTTCTTTTCGACCCGTGAAGATGGCACCGAGGTTTTCCAGCACGGACTTCTTCACCGGTTTCTTCGCGAGGATTGCTTTAAGCGACTCTGTTTGAGTTTCGCTAAGCGATGCCACGGCGTCGGTGCGGATAAACTCAATGAATTTTGCGAAGCTTGCTCCACCTCGGTAGTTTGAGGCTTTGAGGAACCACTCAAAGTAAGCGGTATGCAATTCATCGGTCCAACCGGATTTCAGCATTCGGATCGAGCGGGCGTATTGCACTTGTTCTTCCTGAGTCGGAGCGGACCCGATCAGCGCCATGGCCTTTGTGGCCACGGTTGGTGACTGAAGGTAGGCAAGTGTTTCGCACAACAGCCAGTTCAGGTCGGCTGATTCGGATGGGAACAGCGGATCGACGGCTGCGATCAGTTTCTGAACGGTCGCATCATCGGGTCGGCCGAAGCGATTGAGGATGATTTGCAGTGTCCGCTGCAATGTCAGCTGGCTGGTCGCGTCCAGTTTCGGCAAGTCAATCGCCAGAAGAGCGGTCAGCATTCTGTCACGCATTTCCGTGTTGACCGGTGCGGCGGTACGTGTTCGGTGCTGTGGGCATTCGCCGCTGACTCGCGCCAGAGCCAGCAGAGCGACCACCTGTTTCTGCGGATCGGATTCGATCAGCGCTTTATCTGCCCATGTCCCTACGGGCTGATGCTCGATGGCTGTTCGCGCGGCAAAGCGGATGAATCGATCTGAACTCGACAAATGTGGCCATGCGGCTTTGATGGCCTCGGTGTTCTGTCCGCCGTGGAATACTTCTAAGTCGTGGCGTGTCTTTCTCGCTGTAGCCGAACTCGTCAAGAGTTCCGAAGCGCCCTGATCGGAGTCTGAAGTCTTGGCGACTTCAGCTACGGGTTCTGTCGATTCATCGCCGACGTATGTGACGCGGTAGAGGCCGGACTGCACTTTTCGGCCGCCAATCGTGAAGTACATCGCGCCATCGCCTGGGTGAATAATCGCATCTGTGATCGGCAGCGGAGCGCCGGTGACGAATTCTTCTTTGGTTGCCGTATACGTCGAACCGTCCGGCTTCAAATGAACGGCGTAGAGTTTTCCCCAACTCCAGTCGAGTGCATACAACGCGTTCTGATACTTCGCGGGAAACTTCGCTCCGTAGCCGAAGGTTGTGCCCGTCGGCGACCCCGGTCCAATGTCCAGAACCGGCGGCAGGTTGTCGGCGTAGAAGACCGGGCGTTTACCGGCACCATTTCGCCAACCGTATTCGGCTCCGCTAGTGACGTGGCAAATTCGTGTCGGACGATACCACGGCATATTAAAGTCGTATTCCATGTCGGCATCGTAAGTGAACAGTTCTCCGTCGCGATTGAAGGCGGCATCGAAAATGTTGCGAAACCCGTTGGCGTACGCTTCAAACGATTTTCCATCCCAATCGACTTTGTAAATTATGCCTCCCGGTGCAAGAACACCTTTGTTGTGCCCGCGCCCGTCGGGGAAACTCGGCAGAAGATGATCTTCGCCCCAGACATGTGGGACTTGCGACGTTTCCGCCAGCTCCGTTGGCTTGGTGCTGTTGCCAGTGATCAGGAACAACGACTGGCCATCCGGGCTGGGCACGATGGCGTGAACTCCATGATCGCCTCGCGCGTCAAGAGTTCGCAATGCCTCGACCTTGTCCAGCTGATCGTCTCCATCGCTGTCCGTGACCCGGTACAGGCCTGACGGAATCTTCTTTTCGTAGTCATTGACCCCGACATACAAGGCGTCATCTTTCCAGACCATTCCGTTGACGGCTCGAATGTCGGCCGGAACAGGCTGCACATCGGCGGCACTCAGTGTTTTTCCATTCGCAGGCGGCGTTATTCGATACAACCCGCCGAATTGATCGCTGACCAGCAGCCGACCTTTGTTGTCGGTGCAGAGATTGACCCATGAACCGTGCGTATCGCCGGGAACGGAATACAGCAGTTCTGCTTTGAATCCCCTGGCAACTTTGATGCGGTCGATGGGAGTCGCCGTGTTGCCGGGCTTCACAACAACGGCATCGATCGCCGCCTTTGCCTTCTTGCCCTTCACATGACGCAGCCCGATGTCTTTGAATTCGACCGTCATTGGTTTTCCGGCGTGGAGCTGCAGCGCAAGAATTCCCTTTCGTTTTGCTTCCGGATGATTGTCCGTCAAATCCATCGTGGTGACGCCGTTGACCTGATGAATCTGCCGGTTCCCGACCGCGATGATGGTCAGTTCGTTCCATTCGGTGTCAACTAGCTTCTGATTCTTGTCGCCAACTTCACCGACAACTTTCGGCTTGCCGTCAGTCCCAACAACGACCTTCTGAAATCGTTTGGCCACAATTCCGCGCCACTTTTCTGCATACAACATCCCGAAGAACTCGGGCTTCGGATGCAAGTCGGCCTGATAGCCTTTGGCGACAAAATCTTCAGGCTTGCCGACCAATTCGCTGCGGTATTGCACGCCCGAGTTATTCCCTGAAAAGCGAACCTTCGTTTTAAACACAAAGTCGCCAACGTCACCGCCCTGCCAGACGAGGAATGTATTGCCTTTGGTTGGCTTGTCTTTTGTCGTCTGGCCAAAGATGGCCCCGTCCTTAACGGACCAGAACTCCGTCTTTCCAGCCCAGCCGGAAAGGTCTTTGCCATTGAAGAGTGACTGGAATTCCTGAGCGCTGGCGGCAGAACAGAGAACAGGAATCAGGATGAGTACGGAGAGGAGTTTCATCGATCTCGTCATTTTTTCTGGTTCAGTGAATGGAGTTGTTTCGTGGCGCGGCATGGGAGCAAGAGGAATGCGTACCTAAAGAGTCGCTACCGGCCCGGGACGAATTCAACGCGGAAATTCTGAGAATTTACAGATCGCGATTCAGGAAGCCCAAGACCAAGAACTACCCGGCGAATTTGGTGAGGACGGATGCGTTGGTGTCTTTGGCCGAATGGCACTGACTCTAGATTTCATCCTCACTTTGGGCCTGTGAATCTTTGCATTGTGAGCGGCACGGCGCTAGCCGCCGGTTCTTACGCGTTCGGTTTTTCCTGTAAATTCACCTACGGCTAGCGCCTTGTCGCTCGCAAGAACCGATAAGGACCTGCGATCAGGCGAACAACTCTTTGCGAGCTTCGCCATCATCGGCCAGTTTGAAGGGGCGGCCACTGGGACTCTTTTCCTCATGCGCGAGGTCAATGCCGAGTCTCCAGGCGATCGTCGCGTTGAAATCGGTCACGTCCAGCACATCGTCGGCGGCTGTTTGGCCATCTTTCGTTGTGGTGCCGTAGATCTGTCCCGCCTTGACGCCAGCGCCGGCCAGCAGGCAGGTGAAACCGTCCGGGTGATGATCTCGGCCCTTGTTCGGATTCACGCCCGGCTTCCTGCCGAACTCCGTTGAGACAACGACCAGTGTCGAATCCAATAAACTCTTTTCTGTCAGGTGCGTTAGCAGCGACGACAAGCCTTTGTCCAGCTTGCCGGCGTTGGATGGCAACTTGCCGTAAAGGTCATCGTGATAATCCCAGCCACCTAATTCCACTTTGACGTAACGCACGCCACGTTCAACAAGTCGACCTGCCAACATACAACTGCGACTGAATTCCTGCTTGTCATACAGACCAGCAATGTACTTGTTTTCATTCTCAAGATCGAAGGCATCAATATCCTTCGAGTTCATGAACTTCAGCGAGCCCTTGTAGGTGTCGACATAGGCCCGCGTATCCTTGGTGCCATGCTCCTGATCGAAATCTCCATTCAACGAATCCAGAATACTGAGTCGCTTCTTGAACTTAGCTTTTTTGACTGCAGCATTCCGGTTCACAAAATCGATCCCGGTGCTCGTATTCCTGACGGGCAATGCCGCCCACTGCCCCGGGAAAAATCCGGCCGTCCCAGCACTGCCTTTGCCGATGCTGACAAAGTTTGGCAGGCTGTCCTGATTGGTGGTTAAGCGTTTGCTGATCCAGGCTCCAAGTTCAGGATGTGTGATCGACGATCGCGGGTCGTAGCTGGTCAACATCTTGTAAATCCCCGCTGGGTGGGCACCCTGGTTGGACTTCATGGAATTGATAACCAGCAGCTTGTCCATCTGCTGAGCCAGCGTGGGGAAGTAATGACTCACCCGGACGCCGTCGACATTGCTTTTGATGATCTTTGAATCCGCAATGACCGCTTTGTCAACATCCATGTTAAAGCTGTCATACTGACTCAAGCCACCAGACAGAAAGATGTTGATCACCGACCTGGCTTTGGGTGCTTGCCCTGCTGCGGCTGCTGCGGAATTGGCATTCAAGAAAGGCAGAGACATCCCTGTCATGCCGACGCTGTAGATAAATTTTCGACGTTTCATATGTCTATCTGATAAATCGGAATTCGTTGGAGTTGAGCAGTGCCCAGATCAGGTCATCCTGATCGTTGGAAAACAATGGCTTCTCTGACTCTTTTGGCAAGCGACCCAAAATCGCCTTCCAAATGATTTCCATTCGCTTGTCAGGCCTGATGGCCCCATCCAGCTTGCGATGCAGATAGGCCTTGGGGTGCGTGGTGATTTCGTGTTCCAAATCGCCGTTCATCAGATACAGGATCTGAGGAATGTTGGGTTCCGCGTTTGCGCCATCAATTAAATCGCGATCGGATTTCCCCAACAACATGGCGACATCGTGCCCGCGGTCGGCTTTGCCGTAGGAAGAGACCCTCCATAGATGCTTAGGACCCACAGCTCCATTGCGTTTTCTTGCTTGATTTTCAACGCGATTTTGAAATGCGCCGCGGCCAGGTCCGTTGGTCGAATACTTCACGAAGTCCTTCACGCCCATCTCTTGTGATTGATCGTAAAAATGTGTGAAGCCATCCCACCGGAATTCCGTCGCCACATATCGATCGGGCGTTTCGGTCTTGAGGCTCAGGAATGAGTCCACGATGACTTCGGCAGAGATCCTTCGCACGATGGGGCCATCCAGAAGATAATCGGGGGCGTCTGCATTGAGCGCCAACGACTTGCTTTGGTAGGTCTTGCTGTTGAAAAGGACGCTCAAGAAGTTTTTGAGGTCATAATCCGTTGCTTTCATGATCGCGATTAGTTGCTGCGTCAATTCCGGATGGTCGCCCATTGCGTCTTGCGTTAAACCGCCCAGTGGTCCAACCAGTTCTGTGCCCATGACCTGACGCCACAAGCGATTCACCACGGATTTGGTGAACATGGGGTTCTCGGCAGAGACCATCCAGTCGGCCAGAGATTCGCGAGAATTGATCTGCGGTCCAAAGTTGTTCTTCCTGAGAGCATCGATGTTGGCTTTGGTGAGTTTGTGATCCAGCTTGGGCATTTTGCCAAACAGAACATCGGCTTCCATGGCGTCAAAAGGTTTGCCATCTTCGTACTGATAATCATGCGGCAGTCGCATGAACCCGGTGCCGTTTCCATAAATCGCGGCATGCTTTACACGCAGAGATTCACGGTAGACGATCCATTCGTCAAAACTTTTGTTCTTCAGGATCTTGCGATCCCTGGCATACTTCTTCTTTTCCAGATCAGGTGTAGGATCGACTCTCAAGTGAGTCTTCGAACTGAAGGCCGCCAGTTTGTAAAAGTCCTTCTGTGTCCAATCATCGAAGGGGTGATCATGACACTGAGCACATTCGATGCTTAGCCCCAGAAAGGTTTTCACCGAATTGGCCAGATGATCCAGTGGCATGGGTTCACGGGCGTAGAACCCGGTGGCTCCGTTGCCAGGCTTGTAAAGTGGACCGCTGGCGTTGATCAGTTCATGAGCCATTTGATCGTACGGCTTGTTGCTGCGGAGGGCTTCCTTGATCCACTCCGAATAATTTCCGGGGTGGTGCAATTTGTCCCCGACGTATTTCACTCGAAACAGATCAGCCCAGTAGTTGTACCAGTGACTCGAGTAGCCTTTGGAGCTGAGCAGCTTGCAGATCAATCGCGAACGTTTGTCAGCCTGCTGGTCCGCGATAAAGTTATCCAATTCGTCGATCGTGGGAATGCGACCGACGGCATCCAGATAAACCCGGCGACAAAATGTGTAGTCATCGATGCCGGGGCGGCGCTCTTGACCGACCTGCTTCAACTGCCGGGCGACCAGTTGATCAATCTGTTGCGCATGCTCCAGGATCGCCGCTGGTTGAGCAAACGCAGCGGACGTCAAGATTGGGCTAAGCGCAAGTGTCAATAGGCACGCAATGATGGTTCGTTTTCCGTCGTTCATTTCGTTTGCTCTTTCAATTCATCGAGCTGCAGCTTGCCATCGCCATTGGAGTCGATCTGATTGAATCGCTTGGTCAATGCGGGAACGTTGCGACCTTTGGGGTTGCCGATGTATTCTTGCAGTGTGATCGATCCATCACCATTGCGATCTCGATTTTTGACGAACTGATCCGGCGACCGGCGTTTGGGAATGGGTGTGGGTGTCGTCTTCGTAGGTTTCGGCTTCTCTTTTTGCAGAACGCCGGCACTTCCACCGCCGGGATACTGTGTGTTGATATTGGAAAGATGATCGATCAGTTCTGTCTTGAGCGAGGTGTAAACTTCAGGGAGCTTTGTCCGGAGATCATTCTTCTCGGCGACGTCTTTGCTGAGGTCGAAGAGGGAAAGATCGGTGCGTTTCAGTTCAGCAATCATCGCGGCCCAATCCGGCGAGTGCTCTCGGCCGATTTGGCTCCATAGTTTGTAGTCACCTTTTCGCAGGCCGATGTTTCCCCATAGCTCGAAGATCATCGTTCGCTTTGCGATGGTTGTCTTGCCGGCGGACAGCATGTGTGGGATCAAAGATATCCCGCGAACCGGGTTCTTGCCATTGATTTTCGGAACGGGAATCGCGGCTGAGTCGAGCAAGGTCGCAAACACATCGCAATGCATGACCTGCTGATTTGACACCATGCCTTGAGGCAGTTGGGCTTTCCAATTCATTAGGAATGGCACGTTCAGCCCGCCCTGATACGTTGTCGCCTTACCTCCTGTAAACGGTCCGTTGTTGCCGGGAAACCTGCCGCCCGCTGCGGCTTCTTCCATCTTGCAGCCTCCGTTGTCGCTGACGAAGACGACGAGTGTGTTATCGGCGATGTCCAATTCATCCAACAGGTCGACCAACTGGCCAATGTTGTAATCCATGTGTTCGAGAATGGCGACATAATCGCTGCGCAGAAAACTGACGCCTCGATCGAGTGCTTTCTTCACCCACGCTTCCGGCGCGGAGGCGGGTTTCGATTTGTCGACTCGAAGAGGACCGTGCACGGCGTTGTAGGCGAGGTAACAGAAGAACGGATCATCCCTGGCCGCGTTTTTACGAATGAATTTTTCAGCCCAGCCGGTAAACAACTCGGTCGCGTGTCCTTTGGAAGTCGTGTCCGGTTCGCGGTTGTGTATGAACTTCGACCGACCTTCCTTAATCCAATACGGGTGAGCTCCTCCCAGAAAACCGCGAAACTGATCGAAGCCACGGTCGTTCGGAATTTCCCCTTCAAGCTCGCCCATATGCCATTTGCCGAACGCTCCCGTTTTGTAACCGGCTGCGGAGAGATGTTCCGATAGCATTTTCACGTCACGCTTGATGCCGCGATATCCTGGCGATCCGAGTGGCTGTTTGCCGGGGCCTCGCCACATGCCGTTTTCCGTCGAATATTGACCGGTGAACATGCACGCTCGCGATGGTCCGCAAAGCGGGACGGTGTGGTAGTTCGTAAACCGTACGCCTTTCGCGGCCAGAGCTTCCAACGTCGGAAGTCGCACTTCGGTCTTGTCCCAGTTCGACGGCAAGTCACCCCAGCCATGATCGTCGGAAACGATAAGCAGGATATTGGGCCGAGTGGACGAGGTTTGCGAACGCGCGGGCGAACGCTGTGGTTCGTCAGCGCGGACGATGCACGGGATCAGTAACAATGCTGCGACGACAGCTGTCGGAATTCTCATTGCAATTTCCTTCTTCTCTTCTCTTCTCTTGATCTTAATCCTACTCATAATCCGTCATCCTCATCCTGAATCGAATCCGGCTCGATGATCCAACTCGTTTGTTCGAACGTCAGTTGACCGAACTGAGATCTCGTCATTTTGTCTGGTTCAGTGAATGGAGTTGTTTCGCGGTAAGCCACGAGAGCAAGAGGAACGCGTACCTAAAGAGTCGCTACCGGCGCGGGACGAATTCAACGCGGAATTCCTGAGAATTTCCGAATGACAATTCCCGCAGCGAAGGATTAAGCATTCCATATCAGAACAGCGGTTCGCTCATTTCACTGTTCATCTTTTCCCAGATCGTCAGTAATTCCGTGACGCGTTCCGGGTTGGTCTCGGCCAGATTTGATTCTTCGGAGATGTCCTTCGACAGGTTGTAGAGTTCCCAATTTGCTTTACCGGGATCGAACTTGCGGCCCATGCGTAGGAGTTTCCAGTCGCCGTGGCGCAGAGCGGTCTTTCCACCCTGACGCCAGAACAGTGTTTCGTGCGGTCGGCTTTTGTCTTTGCCGGTGAGATATGGAAGCAGATTCACGCCTTCGACCTGCTTCGGCATTTTCGCTCCCGCGACCGTGGACGCCGTGGCGAAGATATCCATCGAACTGACCGGCTTGTGATAGACTTTGCCCGCAGGCAGCTTGCCCTTCCACTGGACCATGAAGGGAATTCGGATCGCGCCTTCATACATCTGCCCTTTCTCACCACGTAACGGCAGGTTGGAAGACGTAAGTTCTCGGGTCGGGCCGCCGTTGTCACTCAGGAAAAACACAAGCGTGTTTTCTTCCAGGCCCGACATGCGCAGTTGCTCCATGACGGCGCCGACGCTGTCATCCATGTTCGCCAGCATCGCCGCGAAGATGCGGCGATGGATGTCTTCGATGTGAGCGAACTTCTTCATATAAGCGTCCGCACCCTGCAGCGGGCTGTGGACGGCGTTATAGGCGAGGTACAGAAAGAACGGCTTGTCATCGTGGCGGTTGATGAAATCGACGGCTTCTCGGGTGAGTGCATCAGTGAGATATTCGGTTTCCACCACAGGCTGGCCGCCGCGCACGATCGGGTTGTTGGCGTCGTAGTCCGGTTCGTCGTTGCCCATATGCGTTCCGTAGATCAGACCCTTCTTCCCGGTCCAACGGCCTTTGCCACCGCCGGGCAGTGTTCTGCGACGCAGCATCGTCGTTACGCCTTTGTAAGGCGGCGGCACAAAGTAATGGCCTTCGTGAGTGAAACCGAAAAACTCGTCAAAGCCGTGGCGGAAGGGGTGATACTTTGCGCCTCCGCCCTGATGCCACTTGCCAATCAGGCCGGTCGTATACCCGGCGTCATGCAGAGTCTCGCCAATCGTGATTTCCTCAGGCGGAAGACCGAATCCAGGTTCTTCATTGCGAGCGCCGGTAGGATTGAACTCGTAGCCAAAGCGTGTCGGCGTACGTCCGGTAAGCAGACCCGCACGAGACGGGCTGCAATTCGGACCGGCAACGTAGCCGGAAGTAAACCGCACTCCATTGGCTGCAATCGAATCGATATGCGGTGTGGGAATTTCGGGATTCCCCTGGCAGCTGAGTTCTCCATAGCCGAGGTCATCTGCAAACAGCACAACGATGTTCGGTCGCTGAACGGCAGTATTGGAGGATCCAACTTCCTGTGCATTGGCGGTGGCAACAAGAACTGGGAGCAGCAGCAGTGTCGAGAGCGATTCTATGGATCTGGTCATGTTTGCCTTATTCAGCGTTGATGTGTTTTCAATGGTTGTGGGTAGTAAAAGCAGGACGGGCCACCCGATCAATCCGGGATCGCTTTATTCGGATCAATGTCCTGTCCCTCCCAATTGGCGACCCCGTCTTTATAGATGAGTATCCTTTTGGCGCTGCCTGCCACCGGTTTCCTGTTGATTTTTGGTAGCTGCTTTCTCAATGCCAGTTTTTCGGCGGCGTAGCGGGAATCAGCAGCCAGGTTGGTGAACTCATTGGGATCTTTCACCATGTCGTAAAGTTCCTCCGAGCCATCCGCATATCGAATATAGCGCCACCGCTCGGTTCGTAGACCGTGGTTGTCGTGATTGTCCGTCGTAATCGCGGGGCGAGTTCTTGGCGCTTTTGCATCCTGCAATTGAGGCACCAGGCTGAGGCCTTCGATGTGTTCAGGAATTTCCAGCCCACACAACTCACTCAGCGTGGGATACATATCCAATAGCTCCGCCGGCCGATTGGACTTTTGTCCTTCCTTTACGCCCGGTCCAGCAAAGATCAAAGGCACTCGAGCCGAGCGATCCCAAAGCGTGTTCTTTCCTGTGATTTGCTTTTCTCCCAGGTGATAACCGTGGTCGGACCAAAGCACGATGATCGTGTCGTCAGACAATTGGTTTCGCTCCAACGCATCGAGTACCCGCCCTACCTGGCTATCGACAAAACTCACACTGGCGAGGTAGGCCTGCACAATTTTGATTTGCTCACCTTCCTGCAGCAAAAACTCTTGACGCGGCTCTGGCAACTTCCAGTGGAGGTACCAGCTAAATCGCGGCGTATCGTTGCGATCATCCAAAAGCATGCGAGGCAGAATGACCTCATCTTCGGGATACAGATCAAACCACTTCTGAGTGGCAAGCAACGGCACGTGGGGCAGAGAAAAACCGACCGCTATGAAGAACGGGTCTTCTGGTTTTTGATCCAGCTGCTCGACAGCCCAACTCGCTGTTTTCCAGTCCTTGTGATCCGATTCCTTGTAGGGATAAACAGCCCAGTCCATTCCACGGCCACCACGTGGAGTCGCCACGCGTTTCTCTTTCGGACTCAATCCCGGTTCCGTCTCGCCGACCACATCGAACTCTTTCACGCCCATGCTATTCCAATTTCGACCATGGTAAATCTTTCCCACCGTATAAGTCGTGTACCCAACTTTCGAAAAATGCTGTGGCAGTGTCACAAGTCCCTTCAATTCATCCACCGTCCGAAACCACGGTGCCAGGGCATACACTCCGGTCGTCGAAGGTCGCAGCCCAGTCATCACACTGGTGCGAGATGGATTACAGATCGGTGCCTGACAATGAGCGTTGGTGAACAAGGTCCCACGCTGCGCCAACGCGTCGATATTCGGAGTCTTCACCTGCGGATGACGATCCAAACAGCCCACCCAGTCATTCAAATCATCGATCGCAATGAACAGGACGTTTGGGGAACGCGACGTTCCATTCGAAAGCGGCCCCGCCGCGGATGTTGCGATTGGCGAGAAAAGCAAGGCAAGAACGGCAAGGAATAGACAGCGAAAATTCATGGGGTTGGACTTCATATTTCCGCAAACTTGTTCAGCTTGAGTTAAGTTTTCTGAGCGACAACGGAGCGTTTCCGAGCGTTAGCTCGAATGGTCTGAGGCACTGCCTCGTTGGAGTCCTTACTTTGCACGCGCACGGGATCGTTCTGATTTGGTTTTGAATTCAGGCGCTGCATTTTCGGGCAGCCAGCGGGCGAGCTGATCCCGCTTTGCCTTGTGAGCCGGGTCGCTGGCGAGGTTGTGGAACTCGTCGGGGTCGTTTCGATGGTTGTACAGCTCTTCGGCTCCATCTTCATAAACCACCAATCGCCAGTCTCGACTGCGAATGGAGTGATTGCCGAAGTACGAAGATGTAATCGCCGGGCGTTCCCTGAGTGTTGTGGGATCGTTGAGTTGAGCAACCAGGGAAACTCCTTCGAGGTGCCGATTCGCAGGCAAGCCGCACAGTTCGACCAGCGTCGGGTAGATGTCGATCAGACTGGCCGGTTCGGCGCATGTCTTGCCCGGCTTGATACCGGCTCCGGCAAAAAGGAGCGGAACTCGCGTCGACTCTTCCCACAGCGTGCGCTTGGCCCAGTGCTGTTTCTCACCAAGATGGAATCCGTGATCGCTCCACAGAACGATTACCGTGTTGTCGGCATGCGGGCTGGACTTCAGAGCATCCACAACAATACCCACGCAATGGTCGACGAAGCTGATCGATGCCAGATAGGCATGTGTCAGGCTCCTCTGTTTGCCGTCTCTGATGACCTCGGCATGAGTCGGAGCAACGGCATAGTCGTTGATGCTAAGAAAGTTCTTCGGAAGATCATCGAGGTCCGACTTCGGGTTCCGGGGCAGCATCAACGAATTCGCTTCGTAAAGACTGAACCACTTCGGGGGCACAAACAGAGGAACATGTGGTCGAAAGAAACCAACTGTCATGAAGAACGGTTTGCCGGAATCCTGCCGCAGCGCTTTGGCCGCGTTCTGCGCCAATTCAAAGTCAGCCATCTCAGCGTCGGTCTCTGGATACGCTCCCCAGTCCCACGCCCCACTCCACGAAGTGGGGCGGCTCATCGGTTTGCGAGGCCTGGGACTTTTCCTGCGACCAAGCGATTGGTCGACGTCACCGGCTAACCTTCCACCGAAACCGTGATGCAACACCTTTCCGCCGGACAGCGTGTAATAACCATTGTCTTTGAAGTAACGCTGCATCGTGGGAACGTCGGTCAGAGCAGGCAGCTCCTCGTACTTCGGCCCGATTTCATAACTGCCGTGCGTCGTTGCCGCGAGTCCGGACATCACGCTGACACGTGAGCAAGTACAGACTGGCACGGCACAATGGGCGTTGGTGAAAATTTGACCCCGCTTTGCCAACGCGTCCATGTGAGGTGTCAACGCTTGAGGGTGCCCTCCAAGAAACCCAACCCAGTCATTGAGATCGTCGATGCAGATCATCACGATGTTCGGACTGGGTGCCTCGGCATAGCATTCCCCGGTGAGGAGAATCGAAACTAAGGCAATCGTCGTTGCCGGCACGGATCTGATTGTTCGTCTATTCGCCATATCATTTTCTATTCAAACTCAGCAGCGTCTCACGTCCAGCCCTGCGCGTTTTCCTCTGTCGTTTCGCTACGAATCACTTTGCCACTTTCCACACAGCGTCTTCTGCCACCGAAAACGACCCCATCGTCTTTTCTTCCAAGTGACTGATCAGTCGCTCGAACTCGGCAACCTCGCCTGATCCTGGAGCTTCGGTCAGAAAGAGTGGCCACTTCGGCTGGCCCCAGAATGTTTCTTCGTAGGTGTCGCCTTCCCGCTCGACGAGCAGCAGACCCGATGTGATATTGCCACCGACGTCTCCGAAAAGGAGATCGAGCTCGACCGAGCCGCCGCTAAGTTCGATCCACTCACTGCAGGCGAAACCGGCTGGTGCAATCAAACACGGCAAAGCGGGATTGTCAGTTCGCGGGATGCCAAGTTTCTTAAATGAAGAATCACGCCGCGATCCTTCAAAGACAGGCTTTCCATCAATAGCAACCAGCAGATGATTGTCGGCGTAACCCCAGAATCGATAGCGTCCCGGCCGAGGCGGAAGAACCTGACCGTGATACCACGCCATCCAGCCGCCTTCGCGTGAGTAAGGTGTCAGACCCGTGCGGTCAGGGAATTCGTGAAAGGCTCCTGCGATGCCACAAAAACTGAGCGGCTCACCTTGCTGGAATGCTTCCACGCAAGTTCGATCCCGAAAATCAGACTGGATCAGCGGCAATAGACCCTGCCCGATCACATCCTTATCCAGCCTTTCCTTAGCCAGCGTGGTTGAGGTACCGTAACCAAGAACCACTCCGCTGAAGGAACCGCCACCTGGATTCGTTGCCGAAAGCGATAACTCGGGTAATGCCAGGGAACGCCGTGAAGGCGAACGCTTCTTCAGTTTTCCGTTTCGACCGTACTTGGCGAATTCCCCTTCGTGCATCAGGCCTTCCGATGCGCCCTCGTGATCGTCGACAGAGATCAGCCCGTCAAGAACAAGAACTTCCGAACCATCCGAGCTTGCCGTGACAACAAAGCTTGTTCCCAAGTCGACAAACTTTCGCTCTGCAGTATCCACAACGAACCCCACTCCCTGCGGTGGGACGACCAGCTTGACCTGCCCCTCATGCAGCAACACACGCTGGTTGCTGTTGAGCTTCAGCTTGAGCGGAGCTGTCGCAATGACATGCACGCCGGTTTCGCGAAACGCCAGTTCGATCAGGCCTTGTTGCATGACCAGATCTTCGTCGGCGAACAACTCGACCCCGTCGACGACAATTCGATCCTCGCCAGCCGTGCCGTCGCCCTCGATCCGAATCACTCTGGCAATGCCGCGATCAGCTTCAGTCGGCGTGCCTTCCGGAACTCGGAACCAGCCGAATGCACCAACGACCATCGCAGTCGCGATTGCGGTCAGTGCCAGCCAGAGTGGCCGGGCTCCAATCGAGCTACCAACGCCAGGGGCGACCATGCTTTCACCCGCGGCTAGCGCCGTCGGCTCACTGACCTTACCGAACGCCTCGTCGGCAGCGATCTCCTGCCACTTCGCGTCGATCGTGGCGAGCGACCGGAGCGCAGCCCGAGCCTCCGCATTGCCGCGCAATAGTTCCTCCAGCGATTCAAGTTCCTCCGCAGTGATCGCGCCGTCCAGATATCGATGCAACAGGTTGAGTTCGTCTTCATTCATGATTCTGCTCCCGCGAGCGTCTTTTCCATACAGCGATGCAACTCCTTCCGGGTCCGCGCGAGGAGCTGATACAGCGAGCCTTCCGTGCGTTTGAGCTGTGCAGCCATCTTGCGGATCGTTGTGTCCCGCGCATAAGCCGCCACCGCCAGTTCGCGTCGCTCCCGCGGCAGTTTTTCGATGCAGTGATCCAGCGCCTGAAGTTGTTGGTGACGCAACGGCAACTCCTGAGCCCCCTCGTCGGCCAGTAATTCCACGATATCCTCCGCCAGCACCAGCCGATCCCGGGCATACCGACGACGAGCCGAAAGCAATTCGTAGCGGGCTATCAGACAGGCCCACGGCCCAAACGCCGAATGGTCATCAAGCGTCGAAAACTTCCGCAAAGCCGCGACGCTGACTTCCTGCATCACGTCGTCCACTTCCTGAGCTTTCGGGCAGCAGGACCGGACATAGGCGCGCAGCTCCGGCTCATGATGGGTCCACAGCCGCAGAAAAGTTTCGTGCGGGTCAGGTGTGTTGTCTTCCTGATTGGAAATGCCTGCCATTGTTGCTCCTCACGTGTCCGCTTCCACTCCCCACGAAATTTAACGCAGAATTTTCTGAGTTTTCCAGAGTCATTTGAGGTGCGGCGCCGGCGAGGAAAACGCTCGGCTTCCAGTCCCTCGCCCACGCGTCGAGTCACAAGGAACTGATGTAGCCAGGCAGGCCGCGCTCGAGTCCGTTACTTCTTGCCATTCTTCTCGGTCTTCATCGCCTTGGCCCGCACCTCTTTGCTGACGCTGGTTAGGCGAGTCGCGCCAATGTCGCCTCGAACTGTTCTTTGATGTTACGCTCCGGTTGCGAGAGAGCCGAGTCCTCGCAGAATGTGTCGCCGGGCTATCTTTGTCATGGGCTTTGCCTATGGCCGAGTTGTTGAATAAGGATTCTGAAACCAAACAAGATTCCTGCTGGCATGACCGGCGATGAGAACGTCCAGATCGCCATCGCCGTCCATGTCAACGGTCGTCAGGTCATAGCTGCCCTGGTCGTTACGGATGATGTGTTTGGCGAATCCGCCCTTGCCATCATTCTCATACCACGCGGCCACGCCGTTGGCTTCCTTGCCACAAGTGACGGCGTCGGCATGTCCGTCGCCGTTGATGTCCGCCACCGCGAGGCTATGAGGAAACTCGATATCGGGATCGATCTCGATCTGTTTGAATTCGGGGCCGCGAAACCAAAGAACGCCTTTGCCGTGACCACGCGTCGCGAAGTAATCGGTGTGCCTGTCACCATCGAAGTCAGTGGGAACGATGTTTGTGGCGCCTACTTCATTCTTCGCGAGCAGATGCTTCTTCCAGACGCCAGCCGGATCCCTGGGCTGTTCCCACCATGCAAACCACTGTCCGTTGGAGAAGCCGTCCGTACCCTTCGCTGCGCAGGAAATATCAGGACGTCCATCACCATTGGCGTCGCCGAAACCCATATAATGCGATCCGCCGGGAGCGTCTTTGTCGGCGAACACATGACGCACCCAGTTCCCGGCTGAGTGCGGATCAGCAGGCGTTTCCAGCCAGGCGATCGAGTTGGGGAACTCCGTCGCTTTCTGATCGCGGCCTGAGTTGGCGATGAGGTCGAGTTTGCCATCGCGATTGACGTCACCGGTGATCAGGCAATGCGTTCCGCTAATTTCGTCATCGACTGTGCGATAATTCCATGGCTGGCCGGAGTACGGTTCGGCCGGACATTCGAGCCAAAAGACTGTGTTGTTTGAACCGATGAAGTCCAGATCGCCATCGCCGTCTGCATCCATCAGACAACTGTGAATGCAAGCGGTGCGTGGCTTGTTGCGTGAAAGGCCGGGCATGAAGGTGTGAACCGTAAACGGAGTCCAAGCGGGGCCGCGGAACAGAACCGTCTTCCCATCGAATGACGTGATGACATCCATGTGTCCGTCGCCATCGAAATCATTGGCTGTGGCACCGTTGATCATACCCTTCGCTGGCGGCTGGATGATGTGTTTTTCCCAAAGGACGGCAGTGTCATCGGCGGACATGCTGCCAACGGACAGCAAGGTAGCGAGAATAGAATTAAGAATGATTAGAGGCTTCATAGTGGCATCACCGTTTTTGAAATGTCTCGCTGGTAACGACACTGAAGATCAAGTCTCGCAGCCCGTATCCTCTTTTTGCGCACTCGGCTGCGATCTGTTTTACGTCGGGCTGATCTCGGAAAGTCATTGATCGACCGGTCGCGTAGGTTAACAGCTTTTCTGTCAGAGCTTCCGCGAAACGTTCTTTGCGATCAAGCAACAGTTTCTTGAGCCCACGTTCGTCCTGGAAAGTTTCTCCTGTGGCAAGCTGACCGGAACCGTCAACAGCCGGTCCGTTGCGGCGACCTGCGACGTAGTGAGTTCGATATCCGCCAATCGGATCATAGAATTCGAGGGCAAATCCGGCGGGATCGATCTGCGCATGGCAATCAGCACATGCGGCGACGTTACGGTGTTTGGCAAGTTGCTCGCGAATGGTGGTCGCTCCGCGCGTGTCGGGTTCAAGCGGCTCAACGTCAGGAGGTGGTGGAGAAGGCGGCGTACCGAAGATGTTCTCCAGCACCCACACACCGCGCACCACGGGAGAGGTCTCAATGCCGTTGGCTGTCACGGTCAGTACGCTTCCCTGACCGAGCAGTCCGCCGCGGTGGTGTTGCGGCTTCAGACTGACCTTGCGGAAATGCTCGCCGTCGACGTCTTTGATGCCGTAGTGCGTCGCGAGCGAATCGTTAATGAACGTGTAGTCGCTATCTAACAGGTTCAGGATGGAGCCGTTATTGTCGATGAGGTCCGCGAAGAAAAGACGCGTCTCCTTCTTGAAAAAGTCCTGAAGGCGATCGCGGTAGTACGATTCAAAGGCCTTCGAATCCGGCGGCATCGATCCCAGCGTGTTGATCCGCAGCCAGCTGTCGGTGAAGTGTTCGACAAACGCGCTGGCCTTGTCGTCGCGGATCATGCGATCGATTTCCATTCTGAGCACGGATGGGCTGTTGAGTTCGCCGGATGAGGCCATGGACAACAGTTTTGCATCGGGCATCGTACTCCATAGAAAGTACGACAGACGCGAAGCCAGTTCGTGTTGCGACAGTGTCGCATCGGCCTCTTCGTTTCCTTCGTCAAGGTACAGAAATCGTGGCGAAGTCAGGATCGCGGCCAATCCGAATTTGATCGCCGCCGCGTGAGCCTCGCCGCTGTGAATACGTTCGCGAATGAACGCGACATAGTGTGCGACCTGGTCGGGCTTAACGGGGTGCCGAAAGGCACGGGAAGCAAATCGCTGAACGACCTGCTCGATATCAACGTTCGCGGCGTCCATCTCATCACCAAACAGCATTCGATGGCTGTCGGGCGGCCAATGATCAAAAGTCGGCCCTTCGATGTCCATGCCCCACACGCGAATTCGCGGCCCGTGATAAACTTCTGACAGTAGCTTATTGTCCTTGTTGTTCAGCAATTTCGCGACACGAGCCTTTTCTTTGGCGTTACCAAGATTCGCCGAATCCAGTTGCGTCTTCGTCGCGCGTATCACCTCAGGGTGATACTTCTCAGCGACTTTCCGGATGTTGCCTTTTGAGCTGACTCCATTAGTCCAGCTGACAAACGGGATCGCGCCTTTGCCAAGCCACACTCGCTGAGTAAAGATCTCCGGCTGTCCGTCTGGCAGATCCCAAACTTTCAGCAGCCTTCGCTGGTCGGCAGCATTTTTTTCCAGAAGCCGGGCTTCAGGAGCAATCCAAAGTGCCATCTTGAGTGGGAACTTCTGGTACTTCTCAAATTCACTGTGCGAATATCCATGGTTAAGTCGGTTTGCCGCCGCAGCGCGGACCTTAATCGTGTACCAACCGTCGGCAGGCACGCCATCGCGTTTCACAAACGCCGGGACAAAGTTGGCATGACGTTCCGATGGTTGGCCGTGTCCGATTTCCATGTACTCGTCGTTGACCATCAGCCGCCACGTGACAGGCGCGCGTTCGTAAGAAACGACGCCGTTAAAGTCCTTTCCGGTGTAGTGCCAGGCTTGCACCTTCGGCTGTGGCGTGTCGAAGAACATCGCTTCATCCAAAGCGGTTTCAGCCACTTCCAGATATCGTTGAAGTTGATAGTCGGAAAGTGTCAGCGCTTCGCCGATGTTGTCGAATCCGTGCTCGGTGGCGTCGGCAGGAAAGTCGCCCGTGGGATCGAGGAACTCGGTGTGCATGCCCAACAGATCTCGCAGCGTATTGACATACTCAAAGCGATTCAGCCGTCGCATCACCGTCGATGTCGGCGTTTTTGCTCGTGATGCTTTGTCCAGAAAACCGGTGACCTGTTCAATCACTCGGCGCGTTTGCTCGATTGGTGGCTGGACGACTCCTTTTTTCTTCGGCGGCATTTCGCCTCGGTTCATCGCGTCGAGGGCTTCTTCCAACAAATTGGTCGCGTCGTCATCGGCAGCAACGTCCGTTGGGAATTGATCCAGCCGACGATCTCCTTTTTGCGTGGTTTCTCCGTGGCAGCGGTAGCAGTATTGCTTGAAGTATGTCACGACCGAAGGATCAAGGCCTTGATCCTTCGGTTCTGCAGCAGTGACGTGTGTGGCGATGAGGAATGTGATGATCAGCAACGTAGGCCGGAACAAGACCGCCGCGGGTGCCGGAACGTCGCAAACCCGGACTTCGCGGGTTGTACTGTTTCTGTGTGACTTGTGTTCGACTGGCGGTTGCCGCTCCGGCATTGGCGTGGTTTGCTCGGCCCGGCCTACAAAACGAGCGCCGTGCGGCTCACGTGATTGATCACTCATCCCTGCACCTCCAGACCAGTCAGCGTCGTCGTGGCAAGTCCGAATCGATCGGTTTCCAGACCGAAACGCTGCAGCATGGAAACGAACAGGTTACCCGCAGGCGTCGCCTTCTTTTTCGCTTCGTCTTTGAAGTAAGACTTGTGTTCGCCGTGCCTGAAGCCACCACCGGCGAGAATCAATGGCAGGTTCTTGTTCGAGTGTGAGCTTGCATTGCCCATCCCTGAGCCAAACAGAACCATGCTGTTATCAAGTAGCGTTTTGCCGTTGGGTTCCTGCACTTCCTTCAACTGCTCAAGGAAACGGGCCAGCTGAGTCATATGGAACTGTTCGATAATTGATAACTCAGTGATGTACTCAGGCACCTTGCCGTGGTGCGTGAGTTGGTGATATCCACGGCTGATCTTGAATCCACCGTAATTCGCACCAATATCGGCAAGTGCCAGCGTGATCACTCGTGTCGAATCAGTTTGCAGTGCCAGCGTCAACAGGTCGTAATACAAAGGCACTCGGTCAACGAAGTCCTGATCGTCGGCACCGGCTGGTAACTGGTAATCGATGGTTGGCTTCGGGCGATCCAGCCACTGACTTGCCTGCGTCAGACGCTTTTCGACTTCGCGCACCGACGTGAAGTATCGCTCCAGCTTGTCCCGATCGCGCTGGCCGACTTTGCGCTTCAGGTATTCCGCGTCTGTTTTGACAAGATCAAGGATGCTGGTCCGAGCGGCGAGACGTGCCTGCGTCGTGTTCCGCATTCGCGGATCTACCTTTTGGAACAACAGATTGTAAATCGTCTCAACCTGTGTCACCGGGGGTAGTGACACTCCCGAAGCACTCCATGAAATCATGTTGTTGGGGTCGTTGCCGCTGGCCAGTTGCAGCGAAGGGTATCGTGTTTGAGTCCCCACCAACTGTGCCGCTTTCTGATCGATGGAGATATTCGCTTCGGGCATGCCTTTCGAATTCCTCGAGAGAACCCCTGACAAATAGGCATGCACTCCACCATGTCCGCCCTGCGCCTCCGTTCCGTGGTCCAGACCTGAGAAAACAGTGAAGTCCTCCCGCAGCTTCTCAAGCGGCTCGAGCCGTTCGGACAATTTGTAGTTCCGCCCTGTGTCTTCCGGGAAGAATAGCTGCGGTACGAATCCGAAATTCAAACCAGCGCACACCATACGAATCGGAACAGGGGCCGTAGTCGCGGCAACCGCCATCGCATCCAGGAATGGCAACGCCAGTGAGGCACCGCCGACTCCGCGCAGAAAAGTTCGTCGACCGATTGGTTGGAGTTTGGCCATAACTGCTTCCGTCGTTCTTAATTCAGTTCATTAACGTCAACGCGAATCTGATCGACCGCCGTCCCCGCTGTCAAATCAAGTCACGAGCGATCCAGCATTCCGGCTAAACACGGATGAAGATTTTTTCGTCGCTACAGAAAGCCGATGAACAGCAGCACGAGCGATAAGGATACACCGGCGCTGTCTTGGAGCTAACCATGATTCCGCAGCTCACCGGCTTTTTCTATGCTGGAGCGGGATCGGGCCGCGCTCGAGTCAGTTACTTCTTGCCCTTCTTCTCGGTCTTCATCACTTTGGCCCGCACCTCCTTGCTCACGCTGGTTAGGCGGGTCGCGGCAAGTCGCTCCAAAGTCGACTCGAACTGTTGTTTGATGGTCCGCTCCGGTTGCGAGAGAGCCGAGTCCTCAAGGTTCTCGCCATCGAAAGGCCCTTTGTAGCGAGTCAGCGTGGCATTGCTGCCGTCGGTTTTGGCGACGAGCGAATACTGCTTGTTGCGAACCATCACTTTGCCTCGGTACCAGATGTAGATCCAGTCCTTTTTGCGGGCGTTCGCATTGTCCGTGAGTACCGGGACGATGCTGGAACCGTCACCGGGATAGTTTGCCGGTAGTTCGGCACCAGTGACTTCACACAGCGTTGGCATGACGTCACAGAATTCGACCAAGTCGTCGACGACTCGTCCGGGCTGCTTGATGCCTGCAGGCCAACTGGCAATCATCGGCACGCGTGTCCCCTCGTCGGTCATGCTGCCTTTGCCACCGACGACCTTCGTCCCGTTCCATGGGATCACAATTGGTTTGTCGGTGCCGTTGTCTCCCGTGAAAATCAGCAGGGTATTGTCGCGGACGCCCGACTGCTCAAGCTGCGCCACAATTTTTCCGACTTCCTTGTCGGCATAGGCGACCATATCTCGAAAGTGCCGCTGCGGATCGTTGCGATCGCCTTTGTAAGTGGTGGACCCGAGGCGCTTCGGATCCCAGTCAGTCGAATCAGGCGTCGGATCAAACGGGCAGTGCGTGAGGATCATCGGGTAATAGACAAGAAAGGGCTTTGCTTTGTTTTCGTCGATGAAGTCGCAGACAAAGTCCGTGCAGACCTGCGGTCCGTATTCGCCGCCCGTGTAGTCCTTTTGCTTGCCGTTGAATTCGAGCAGCGGATTGACGAACCTCCGATCGTACTTTTTTCCCCCACTCTGTGACCGTCCGCTGCGAGTATGTTGCCAAAGGCAGGATTGTTTGAATCCGAAGTGTTGCGGGGAATCCGTCTGTTTGCCTAACTGCCACTTACCGGCAATGCAGGTTGAATACCCGGCCCCCTTCAATTGATGGGCAAAGGTGGTTTGTCCGCGATCAAGCAGGCCGAATTTGACGTAATTCCGGACATTATATTGCCCGGTCATGATCTTCGCCCGTGACGGCGTACAGATCGGGTTCGAGAAACAGTTCGTGAACCGAATGCCCCCGGCGGCCAGTTTGTCCAGATTTGGTGACTTGCAGGATTCACTGCCGTTAACCGACAACGATTCATAACCCATGTCATCGGCCATGATCAGAACGATATTAGGCTTCTCAACCGCCTTCAGAGGAACCGGCTGTGAAACGTTCGCGACTGCCAGAACGACCAGGGCGATCCAAAATGAAGAGCGTGTTGGTTGTTTCATCGTGTGTGTTTCTTAGGTCGAGGAATTGAAGTAGGCCGGATCAAGAAGCGAAGCGACGCAGCTCCGGCGACCGCGCGACGCATGCACATCGAAAAACTGCCGGAACCAAATTGTTTGACTTAGCTTACGGTGGGAATGCTACCGCGTCTGATAGATACTCCCGTCCGAGAACGATAGGTTGCAAGTATGATATCGGGAACTTGACTCCGATTCGACGGAACGAGGTTGCTCCGCAAGGCCACTCAGTAATTGACGAGAGGCGGTAGTGAATGTAGGCCGGATCAAGGAGCGAAGCGACGCCGCTCCGGCAACCAGGACGTCGCATGCACATCGATAAACTGCCGGAACTGCGCTTCGCCTGGTCCGGCCTACAATACTTTTTTTATCTCACGCTGAAGAGATCATCATGTCAACCGAACAAACCGCAGCTGTGGTCCGCCGCCGCCTCGAAGTCATCCGCACCGGAGATGTCGCCGCCATCATGGAGGACTACACAGAAGAGAGTACGATCTATACCCCCGACGGCCCGGTCAAAGGGCTCGAAGCTATCCGGGCCGTTTTTTTTGATGGATTCTTCGCCGGTCCCTTTGCTGAAGTTCATAGCCTCGAAGTACTGCGCCAGGACTGCGATTGCTAGTTCGCCTATCTTTTCTGGAAGGCCGAAACCGCTGCGGTGAAAATCCCCATCGCCACCGACACCTCCATCATTCGCGACGGCAAAATCGTCGACCAGAGCGTCGCTGCGCACATCGTCCCCAAAGGTCAATAGAGGGCACACTCCTTTTCGACTTCTTCGATTCTCCTCTTCGCGTACTCAACCCGTTAAGTCTCATGGCTTAAAACAGTGCTGACGAACTTTCGTGCCCCTTCCAATTCCGCATCGTTAAGCAAATCCTTCTGCAGGACTTCGTTCGTCCATTTTGGCCCATGCGCTCCAACGCTCCGACACCATCCTTCAATCTCTCCTACCTCCACAATGAATGCACCAAGCTTCAAACAGGCCGAGAATAACCGATCGCACGCTTGTGTCGGGTCTCCGCTGGGAACGAAGCTCTTGCCTACTGATTTTGCGACTTACCAGGGTGTTGAACGCTTTAGGATCGATCTGATCTGGCTAGCTGCCGACTTTGGGAAGTAAGTCTCCTGGGACGATTGAAGAACATCTTTTATTTCGCGAGACACCTCGTCGGTCTGTAATTCCGGCTTCTTCGATTCAATAGCGGACTTGACGCAGCGCCAGTCCGATTTGAGTGAATCAAAACTACCACCCAATGCATCAACTACTCGGGAAAAAGTCTGTTCTGCGTTCAACACGTCGAAGTCACAAATAGCACAAACGGGCACGCTCAGGTTTCGCAACGATCTGATTACGAGTGGGATGCGATCTTTGCCGCCCGCATTCACAAACATGACGTCTCCCGACGTTGCAAGTTCCCCACCGTCCGCCATCGCGTCACGTACAGCCGCGTAGAAGCGACAATCGGCGTCGGACTCACATACAATGACTCGTGAGTGAAACACTCCGTCCAGCACGTTCGAGTAACGTAGAAGCGGGTCTGACCAAAGAGCCCGAATCCCCTCATTGTTCAGTTCTGCAATTGGGTTTACAGCTCCTTCTCGCTTCACCCGGACAATTCGGACGCGGTCGCTTGTTGCGTCCAGCAGTCCCCGCAAGAAATCGCCACTATGCGTCGCAATGATCAACTGTCGATCCGCTGGCGCATTCTCGACCAACATTTTACCAAGTAGGCGGGCTTGCGGCGGATGCAGAAATGCCTCGGGCTCATCGATCAAGACGGTAGAATGCTCGACTGCGAACGCGTGCAACAGCACTCCAACGAAAGCTCGCATTCCATCACCCTGTTTTTCCAACGTTGGGAGCGACTCCAGTCGTTTAATATACGCCATCGACACTCGATCTTCGCCCTGAGTTGGGATTGGCCGAGTTCCGACATGAAGCGGCACTTGATTGCCAGCGTTTCGATGGACGATCAAGTCTGCGTTAAACGCTTGCCGAAACAACGTACTCAGTTGCAATTCCAGTCGATCGTCGACTTGCATGTAGTGAATGGGATGAGTGAGCGGCTGCGTGGATATTTGAATGTTGTTGGCGGGTTTGGCGGCCTCAAGCCTGGCGTCAGTCGTGAGGCGATAGATGAAGAGTTTGCCAAGTTCTCGCATCCCCGTCGTTGATGCGCTTTTCCACCAACTTCTCGCTTGGGATTTATTGACAGCGGTACCAAGACGAGAATACGTCGGATTCCCGGGATTACTCTGCTGTGTCTGCTTGCGGCAGGTGGCGTCAAGCCATTTCTCAAGGTCATCTTCACTTCCGCTTTGCGAAACTTCGACGCTCTTCACCACCTGCGTGGCGTTCTGCGGAGAGATGACTTGATCGTGAATATCGCGCAAGGCCACACTCTTGCCGACATTGTTCGGACCAACCACGACGACAATGTCCGTGCTTGCGGTGGATACTGTGGTGTTATCGCTGAAAGTTATAGCGTTCAGATACGCGTGTGGCTTACTCATGGGCCGAATGTGTTCACTCAAAGAAAGGCAATTAGTGACGTAGGCCGGATCAAGGAGCGAAGCGATTCCGCTCCGGCAACCGCGCATCCACGTCGATCAGTTGCCGAAACTGCGCTTCGCTTGGTCCGGCCTGCGTTATTTGGTTTGGGCTACGTAATGGTACGTCGGATCAACCCATTTGTCATCGTCGACGCCGCGCGGAGCCGTCCTGGTCAGACCGAGTCTTATGAACGGGTCAAAGAAGTGAAGTAGCGACTGTCTTGATTTTCAATCGGGACTGTGGTTTTGTACTCAGCTTGTTTCGTTCTTAACGTGTTGAAAGAAACTTCATGAGAAAGCTTCGCAGAACGCCTGCGGGACTGATTGTCACTCCCGGTGCCAGTGCTGATCGCGAACACGGGACGCTTGTTGCCATCGAAGACGGTCTTCCGGAAATTACCGTTGAACGATTGACGCTGGGCACGACCAGTGTGAAGAACGCCGTTGCAAAGATTCGGACGGCTGCCGAAGAACTTGCGGAAAAACTAAATTGCAAACCGAAGGACATTGCGTTCGGCGGGCGAAGCTTTGGTGGACGAGCTTGCTCAGTCGCGGTCGCGGAAGGATTGCCAGCAGCGGCTTTGGTCCTGTTAAGCTATCCGCTGCACCCGCCCGGTAAACCGGAAAAACTTCGTACCGAACATTTTCCGGATATCAGAGTCCCATCACTATTCGTCTCCGGCGACAAGGACCCGTTCGGAACATCCGACGAATTCACTAACCACGTCGAAGCGATTTCCGGACGAGTCGAATTCGAATGGGTTCCCGGCGGCCATTCTCCGAAAGGTCAGGACGACAACATCGTCGCGCTGATACGTCGTTTCTTTGGCCTTTGATGCGCAGATGATGATGGTCGTTTTTTGGGTTTCATTTTGTCTGCTTTTTCAATTCGTCCAGGCGTAGCTTGCCGTCGCCATTTGAATCGATCTTTTTGAAGCGATTCGTCAGGGCAGGGACATCGCGACCCTTGGGGTTGCCGATGAATTCTTCCAGCGTGATCACTCCGTCGCTATTGCGGTCGCGATTCCTGAAGAATTGATCCTGCGACCGGCGTTTCGGGTCCGGGGTAGGAGCAGTCTTTTGGGAATCGAGATTCTCTTTGTGCGAACCCTCGGACTTCTCAGCACCGGGGTATTCCGTGTTGATATTCGCGAAGTGGTCGATCAACTCCGTCTTGAGCGACGAGTATACTTCCGGGAGCTTCGTCCGTAGATCGTAGGAGTACGGCAATTCTCATGGTAATCATTCAGTGTGTTTCGTGAAGAACTCGATGACGCGTTGTGGGTACCTGGCGAACTCGGCCTTGTGTTTGCCGCCCTTCGATCCGTGGGGCGTGACCGGCCACTCGGTCTGGAAGCTGAATCCGGAAGTCTTGAGCGACGAAGCAAACTCTTTCGCGATACTCCAACGCGTGTCGAGCGTGCCGCACATGACGAGGAAAGGTATCTTCTCGGCACCCTTTGCAGCAGGACGCTCGGCGACTTTCGCCACGCGAGCATCAAACAGCCCACTCAATCGCGCAGGGATCTTCGTGACGTTCTTCCTCGAGGAGAGGAACGCCCTGGCATTCTCAACTTCACCGTAGTCCTCGATCAGCAATCGTCCGCCCGGCGTCGTCCACGTTCCAGCGGCAAGCGGCGCGCAGGCGTGTACGAGATCAGGATTGCCTAGCGCGAATCGATGCGTGAACTGTCCGCCCATCGAGTATCCTGTCAGCAGAATCTTTGGACGAAAATTGAATTGGCCCCGGACCTGCAGCAGAACTGCCTTGAGGAACGCTTCCTCACCAAGCATGGGGAACCGGCTGACATTCCTGTCGTTCACAATGAAGTCGGGCGCGATCAGAATCGCGGGCAAATTGAATTCGTCGGCGACTTGGCGCATGGCGATGGCTTTGGGATTCGTCTTCCCCCTGCCACCGCCGCCGTGCACGACGACCAATGGCCAATAGGTCGCGTCGGGATCGAAGTCCTTCGGCAGGAAGACGCTGTAGACGCGGTCGTTGCCCTTGTGCCTGAACGTGTACGTCGCAGGCTTGCCGTCCCCAGCCGAAACGCCGACTTGCAGCCCCAGAGCAATGACGCTGGCCGCAATCATTCGATTCCACACATTCATTGCTCTGTCTTCCTTTTGTCTTCCACCGAGACACACACGTCGTGCGACTTCCAATTGGATCGGTGCCCCTTCCCCTGTCCGGACACACGGCTGAAATTTCACCTCCGTCAAGCGCCAATGGAACGCTACTCCAGATGATCGCCAATGCCGTTCTTGTTCTTGTCTGTCACGCCGGAGAGGGGATGTTCGACCACCGCCTTCCAGGCGATTTCACGGAAGATCTTGTCCAGGGCGGCGCTGGGGAGGCTTGGGTCATCCTTGAACTTGATCGGCGCTGTAATAAGTTCGGGGGATTTGCCGTAGAGCGTGGCATAGAAGACGTAGCCCTCCAGGCTTTCGAGGCCGGGATGGATATGACCGATTCTGTCTCTCCACATAGAAGGCTCTTTTCCGCCAATCACATTGTAAAGACCTTTGAAGCCGGGAAGTTCACCCCGGAGGAACCGCTTCGCCGCCTCGGTCATCGCGGCGTGGGTGGGAACGATGTACACTTCCCTAGTTGATTCACGCAGCATTTTCACGAGGCCGCCAAAGCCAGCGATCGCGTCGGCGCTGAGTTGATCGTAGACTGCCTCCGTGAAGAAGGCTTCAGATTCCGGGTTTTCCTGGAGCTTGAAGACCTTTCGGACGTGACCCGGCGCGGGCCAGGCATCGGAGAGATAGAATTTCATGCCGGGATTGTATTGTTCGCAGAAATCGATCCAGCACGTGTAGAATTCCGGGCGGTCATTGCTGTAGGGGCCCCAGATCATCGCCTCCCATTTCGCGTTGGAAATCGCGGCCAGGAGCTTGGGCAGGGGCTTGCCGTCAAATTCGAAGATGCCGTTTTCCTGCTCCCATTTGTAACGCGTGCTGCCTTTGATCCCGCCGCCGAGATGCAGGCTAAGGGGTTGCTCGAAACCCGCAGCCTGGGTGATGAGGGGCAAGGTGACGTAGCCGGGCCGCATGAAGCTGTGGCCCGTCCCGACGATGCGCATGATGCCGTCGGCAGGTTTGGGGAAGGAGAGAGCGTCGCTCTCACGCAAAGGAGTTTGCCCCGTCGGACCGCGCTTATAGATCGCCATAATCTCTTCCGGCGTCTTGAGACTGACCGCGTGCGGCGGAAACTTCTCCTTCTGCCATCCGGGATCAAATACCGGCATCGATTGCGCTGCCGCGCCCGGGCGTGCACCGCCCTGTCTGGATTGTTGGAACTGTTGGCGGGCGGCCTTAAACTCCTCCTGGGTCAGCTTGCCATCGCCATTCGCATCCGCTGCCGGAAAACGCTTGAGCAATCGAGACAGTTGCGTTTCGGAGAGTTGTTGGGCCTGCGCATTTGAAAATGACGCAGTCGTCGCCAGGGCGAGGATCGCAAGGAGCAGGCGTGGGCGGTGATTTTTCACGGTTGTACGATCTGGGTTCGGGTGTGTTAAGAAGTTGTTTCCGCGATGTCTTGCATTCTGGTGAGCAACCGGTCGCGTGTGAGGGGCATTGGGTTCTTTTTCTGAATCCGGTTCTGTTTTCCTACAGCAGTCCCTGCTGACTCGTGGCCGCGGAGGACGTCTTTTGGACCGCGATAGCCGTCTCCCACGAGCCCGAAGCGTTCACGACTCAGTAGGATGTGCTGTAGCGGCTATTGCGATTGCGTTTCGGTGGTTCATACGTAACTCCGGAGGGTTCATGATGAGTGGGAATCTCTTTACGCAGTTTCTCCATCACTTCCGTGTAGTCCGAATTGCCCGCGAGGTTGTGCCATTCCCACTTGTCCTTTGCGTGATCGTACAACTCTTCGGTTCCGTCTTCGTAAACGATGTATCGGTACTGCTCGGATCGAACGCCGTAGTTCTTGTATCCGAAGGTGGTTACCGTCGTATCATCCCAGGCGGCGTCTGGATTCTTCATCAACACCGAGAGGTCGTTGCCTTCCAACTGTCCTTCCGGGGGTTCGAGTTCGGTCAAAGCGGCAAGCGTCGGATAAATATCCAGCAGATTTACCGGCTTGCTTGTGGTGGCTCCCGGCTGAGTCACGCCCGGCGCCACCCATATCAGGTTGACCCGTGTGGCTCGTTCCCACAGGGAGTATTTCGCCCAACGTTCTTTTTCGCCAAGCTGAAAGCCATGATCGCTCCACAACACGATGATGGTGTTGTCGGCGTAATCTGATTCCTCAAGCGCTTCGACGATCTGGCCGATGAGGTCATCCACCATGGCCGTGCACGCGAGGTAGGCCTGGATGGCCGGCTTCCATTGATTCGTCGCCCTGATCCTCTTCAGCCACGGATTATGTGCCATCCTGGCATGGGCCGCGGGCACATCACCGAGATCGTTCTCCCGGTAACCTTCCGGAAGCTTGATCTCATCCAGAGGGAATCGATCAAAGTATTCTTGAGGCGCGTAGTTGGGTAGATGCGGCTGAAAGATGCCGGCGCCGAGAAAGAAGGGTTCCTGCAACTCGCCCCCGAGCAATTTCTCTTTGGCCCAGTTGGCGGTGATGCCATCTGGATGGTCATCCACAGTCACGTCGGGGTGACAGGGGCCCCAATCAGCCTGCCTGGCCCAGCCGCCAAGGGGAAGTTTGGAAGGAAACTTGAGGCCTTCAAAGGAAGGGAGGTCCTGGGTTTTGCTGGGAAAGTATTCATCGAATCCCCGACCTTTGACTTCCTCGTTGAAATGGTAGCCATGAAAGAGTTTTCCGGCGCCGCAAACATAGTATCCGTTCTGCCCGAAAAACTCGGGCAAGAGAACCGAGTTGTTCAGTATCGGATTGTGTATAAGCGAACTTTTATTGACGTAATTCCCTGATGTCGAAGGGCGGATCCCGCTCATCAGGGCTGACCTTGACGGACCGCAGGCGGGAGCCGCGCAATGCGCATTCGTAAACACCATCCCTTTGGATGCCAGCCTGTCCATGTGAGGCGTCCGGGCCTGGGAATTGCCCTTCAGCATGCCCGTCCAGTCGTTGAGATCATCGATGGCGATGAACAATACATTGGGTCTCTTGGCCTGGCCCTGTTGACCTTGGGCTGCGGGTTGAGCGGCGACCATGGTCGCGATGAACACGATCGATGCCGGCGTGGCGAGAATGCTGAGTGGTTTCGAGGATCTCTTAATCATCTTGATTCGTCCTGGCCTGAGTCTGGCCTTTGGTGGCGTGTATCGGGGTAGCGGTAATCAGGCCGTTGATAAGCGTGGCGAGCCGTAACAGCAGATCCTAATAAATCGTGAACGGTTCTGGCTCGTGGGATACGGCTATCCTAATCCGAAACGCGTCCTTCGCGGCCACGAGTCAGCAGGAACTGCTGTAGTGAAACGAAATCTCATCGGATTATTTATCCGAGTTTTTCTGATTGTTTGATTTGGCTTCTTCGCGAGCCTTTCTACGCGCTTCGCGTTCTGCCTTTTTTCTCGCTTTGTCGTCAGGAGCGGGTTCATCGGTCACTCCCAGATCTTGCTTCAACGCTTGTGGCACCGTTACTGTTTTGCCCTTGATATCGAGCTGCTTGACGATTTCGATCTGTTTGTCGATCTGGCCGGGTTCAGCGGCGTTCCCTCCAGGAATGAACTCTCCAAAAGGACGACCAATGACTTCGAGGTCCTGCTGCATGAGATCGCACATCTCTGCCAGGCGAGTGGCATGAGCGTTTTTATAAGCCAGGTTCTTCATTTCTTTCGGATCCCTCTCCAGGTGGTAGAGTTGATCTTCGTCAAAGAAACCGGGGCGATCTGCCCCTCGAACTCCAATGCCCAAACGTCCAATGTAGGACATGGCTTTGGGTAAGTTTTTCGGCGTGGCTTTCTTAATTGCAGCGATCTGCTCTTTGGTGTGGCGAACGGCAATGTAGGACCAGTCTTTCGTGACCGTTGCCCGCGCAGCTCCCATTTCGAGATAAAGATGATCCCGCCAATCTTCGGCTTGTCCGTTTTTGAAAAGAGGGGCGAGACTCTGTCCATCGATCCGGTAAGAGTTCGGTTTCTCTGCTTGACCCAGATCGAAGAAAGTGGGTACGAGGTCGATATTCTGTACGAGTTCTTCACACACCTGCCCTGCGGTGATTCCTCTTGGCCAACGCATGATCATGGGTACCTGGCAAGCACCGTGTGAAAAGACGGATGCTTTGCCATCGCGACCGTGATCCGGCGCAAAAATCACCAGCGTGTTGTCATCAATTCTGAGTTCCTTGAGCTTTCGGAAAATCGCCCCGAGCGAATCGTCGATCCACGCTTCACCAGCCACATGGCTGTCGGGATCGAATCCATTTTCAGTGATTGTTTTGAGGAGCTCTGGGCGAGGTGTCATGACCTCTGGAAGTCTTTCAATTGCTCCCTCTCCGGTGATGAGCGGGTGATCCATGGATTTTCGCCAGGACTTATCCGGCCCGTGCAGCAGGGTGCTGCAGAGATGAAGGTAAAAGGGACGGTCCTTATTCTCTTCAATGAATTCCAGAGCTGCCACCGTCGTCCACTCTGGGTTGTGCATGGAATAGGGCGGCCGCACGTTTTCCGGGTAGACGTTCTTTGCCCGGGAAAAGCCCAGCGTTTGGAGGTAACGACGCATCCAGAGTTCGTTGTGTTTGAACTGAGCCGAAGTTTCAGGCCCGGGACTCGCGTGTTTGGGAATGTTGATCCATTTGTTCTTGCCTTTGTAGAACTCCGGAAAATCCAAATTGGAAGTGAGGTGAAATTTCCCAACGAATCCGGTGGCATAACCGGCTTCACGCAGAACATTCCCGACGTTCATGTTGTCGCGTTCCAGTGCGACATTGAAATTGGGAAGCCCTTGATTCTCTTTGCCGCCGACCGCTTCTGCATAAAGTTTGCTATGCGAGTTACCAGCGAACCGACCGGTCAGGAAGCTGTATCGAGAAGGAGTACAAACCGAGCTGCTGACGTAAGCTCGAGTGAACTTCATTCCTTCCTCCGCCATGCGGTCGAGATTGGGAGTGTAGGTATCGCCCCCAAATGCGGTGATGCTCGATGGGTTCTGATCGTCGATCAGAAACATGATGATGTTAGGACGCTCTCCGGAAGTCCGCCCGCCGGAAGAATTTCGTTTCAATTCGTCGGCACGGGCGTCCGGGGCAAATGCGAGCAGGAGTATAAGGAACAGGCGGATGCAATGGGGCATGGCGTGTCTCGATTGGCGTGGTCTTTTCATGTCATTTCTTTGGCGGTTTGATTTACTTGCGTTTGGATTCGGCACTCTTGCGCGTCTCGATCAGCAGCGAGTGCATCTGGCGGCGTTGCTCGGCGAAACGCGGCTTGGACGCCAGGTTGTTGTCTTCGTGCGGGTCGTTGATCAGGTCGTACAACTCGGCCTGATCCGCGCTGCCCCATTCGCCGTAATGCCAACGTTGCGTGCGGATCGATCGGCCCAGGGCCTTGCCTCGGCTGACAACCGTGTATGCAGCCGAGCGACCTTTGGCGTTCGGGTCTTTAAGCAAGGGGGCAAGGCTTTTGCCCTGAAGTTCCTTCGGACCGTTGATGCCGCACAGTTCCACGAGCGTCGGGAACATGTCGACCAATTCTACGAGCGCCTCACTCCTGGTGCCGTCCTTCGTCAGGCCGGGCACGCGGACGATCATCGGCACCCGCGCGCATTCCTCGAACAGCGTCACCTTGCCCCATAACGCGTGCTCGCCCAGATGATAGCCGTGGTCCGAGGTGAAGATGATGATCGTGTCGTCCCAGCGGCCGTTGCGTTTTAGCGAATCAAAGAGCAGGGAAATCTGCGTATCGATGAAGGTGATGCAAGCGTGGTAAGCCTGCATATACTTGCGACGCAACTCGTCGTCTTCTTTCTCCAATTCGAAGCCAAACGCTTCGTACCGCCTGGAGATTGCCAACGAGGGCCTGTTCGTCCAGTCGCCCTTGGGGGTCGGGCGGTATTCGATCGCGCTGAGCGGGTGATGGTCGAAATATTTCTGCGGCGCCCAGAACGGCACGTGTGGTTTCTGGATACCGCACGCGATGAAAAACGGCTTGTTGGCGTGGGCTTTGTCGTCCAGCCACTTGGCGACCTGGCGTACGTTCTTGCCGTCCTTGTGCTGTTCGTCGCGCATCCGGGTCGGGCCGTAGCCCGGCGGCGTCTGGCCGCCCAAGGCGCTGCGGTTTTCCTTGAGGTGGCGACGCCAGGACCGATCGTCTTCGTCCTTGATCGGCCCGTGCTCGGCTTCGTAAGCCTTGCGCAGCTTCCTTTCGACGGGGTTTTCTTCGTTGTTGAACCTGATCACTTCGTGCCACGCAACGTCGCCCGGGTCGGCCTTGGTGTTATGAAAAACCTTACCCACGCCGGCCGTCCAGTAGCCGTTGGTCTTGAACACCTGCGGCATTGACTTCGTGCCGGGGCGCACGTTGCGGATGTCCAGCGTGTTGTTGAGGATGCCCGACGATTCAGGGTAAAGCCCGCTAAGAAACGACGCCCGCGACGGGCCGCACACCGGGTACTGGCAGTAGGCTCGGCCGAACGTCATGCCCGCGGCCGCGAGCTTTTCCAGGCCCGGCGTCTTGAGCGGCTGGTACCCCGCCGTGCTGACGTGGTTGTTCAGGTCGTCGCAGACGATCAGCAATACGTTCGGGGGCGTCTTGGCGCAGACTTCGGCCCCGCCGCTGCAAAGCGAGACAACAATAGCAAGGATGAGCGTGACTGGTTTCATTTCTCCACTTTCTTCGTCTACTTGTCACGTTCGCGGTTCTTTGCCCGCTGTTTCCTGTTGACCCAGTCCTGGTACTCAGGACGGGCGGCCCAGCCCCTGAGAAACGGCTGATACTCCGGAATCTCGTACCAGAAGCGACCATGTGGCCCTTCGCGAGTCACCTTGCCCTCTGAATAATCAGCACCTGACTGGCTGTTGGCCACAGATGTGACCATCGCATCGATCGCAATTCGCAGACGCTTCGCAGCGTCTGGTCGTTCGCTGGCGATGTCGCGGGATTCGGTCTTATCAACCACCAGATCAAACAACTGGTACTCGCCCCTTCTGAGTTTTACGAGCTTCAGGTTGTTATCGATGAGGGCCGCGCTGCCTTTGTAATGGAACGGTATCGGCTTTGACCGCCGGCCAATCTCGCGGGCCAGGAGTGGTTTGATGCTGGCCCCGTCGATGCGGTCCAGCATTGCGTCCGACGGCATTCCAATCACGTCAACCAACGTGGGCAGGATGTCCATGGTCGATGCCGGGTACGTCGTGATTCGTGGTTTGACGTGAGCTGGCCATTCGATGATTCCCGGTACCCGGAGGCCACCCTCCCAGATACTTCCCTTGTTACCTCGCAGTCCGCCAACCGAATCGTGTCCGACACCGTTCAGGCCGCCATTGTCACTGCAGAACCACACCAGCGTATCGTTCGCAATACCCATGCGCTTCAATCCCGCCCGAAGCGTTCCAATGCTGCGATCCATCGCCACCAATTCACCATGATGATGAGCCGATTGGGCTTCTTCGCCATCGATTTGATCTTCTTCGCCGGCAACCCACGGGCTGTGCGGTGAACCGTACCAGATCACCGTGAAGAACGGCTTGTTCTGTTGTTTGGTTTGCTGAATGAACTTCAATGCCTCACCAACAACGACCTCGGATGAGTCACCCTGAAACTCTTCAAATTTACCCATGCGACTCATAATGGGATTCATGTCAAAGAAGTTTGTCACGGTCAGCCAGTGATCGAAGCCGAAATGACCGGGATGGTGCGGATCAGAATCGAGGACGGGAACTCCAGGCCCGCGCACACCATTGAGATGCCACTTGCCGAAGTGTCCGGTTACGTACCCGGCCTGCTGCATCGCCCGAGCAATCGTTCGTTCCTGCCGATGCAATGCATACCCGTGCGAGAGAACGCCTGTCCGATCATGGGTACGTCCGGTCAGGACGCTCGCCCGCGTCGGCGAGCAAACAGGGCCCGCGGCGTAAAAGCGGTCAAATCGCAGGCCATTCGCTGCCATGGCGTCGAGGTTCGGAGTTTTAAGAATCGGGTGATTGTAGTAGCCCGTCTGCCCCCATCCCTGGTCATCAGCCATCACCAAAACCACATTGGGGCGTTCGTCCGCTGGCGTGGTTGCTCGACAAACGCCGCTCAAAACAACGAGCGTAATGAAGCAATGAAAAGCGATACGTCGTGTCATATTGTGCCCTGTTCTTCTTAACATTCTGACTGCCGTTAAACCTGACACCTTTTCGACGACTCGACAAACAGAAGTTCGAAATTGTAATGAAGGTTTTCATTGTGAGAGTTTTGGATAACAGCATGTGTGGTGGATCGCCTTCCGTACAGAGCGGATCATTCGGATGCATCTGGAATTTGGCCGCTCTTCTTTGCTGCGCGTGCTTTGATGCGTTTGGCTTTCTCTTTTCCGCGTGCTGCTTTCTTTTCCTCTTTCGACATTTTCTTGGCTGGTGCACCGGCATCAGGATTCCAGCGTTTGCCCTGCTTGCTCACCGGGTCCGCCATTTCGTCGAGCCATGCGTTGTATTTGGCAGTGAGTTCGGAAACCACTTTCGGGTGTTTCGCTGCGAGGTCAGTGGTTTCGCTGAGATCTTTTTCGAGATCGAAGAGTTCAACGCGCTTTCTCTCTGCGACCAGTTTCCAATTCCCGCTGCGTATGGCCCACTTTCCTTTTTCACCCCCAGAACTCCAGTACAATTCGTCGTGGAGTTTGTCGGTTTCGCCTTTGAGCGCCGGCAGAATGCTTTTGCCGTCCAGAGGTTTGTCCTTTGGCATACTCAGCCCGGCGGCGTCGAGAGCCGTGGCAAACAAATCAGTCGACCACATGGGAACGTCGCACTTTTTCCCGCCTTCCAGTTGAGCGGGCCACGACACAATGAACGGGACATGAATTCCGCCTTCGTAATCCATCTGCTTGAAGCCGCGAAGCGGTGCATTGTTGGCGCTCATGGTTTTGGAACCGCCGTTGTCTGTGAGAAAGATCAACAGCGTATTGTCGAAAACGTCGTGCTTCTTCAGCGAGTTCACAATCTCGCCCACTCCCATGTCGAGATGCTTGATCATGGCCATGAGGGTGTCGCGTTTTTTGTCGCCGGTCACATTTCGGATGTCTTCTTCAGGGGCCTCCGGTGGAGCATGCACTGCGTTGTATGCAACATAAAGAAAGAAAGGATCTTCCTTGTGGCGGTTGATAAACCCGACCGCTTCTTCAGTGATCCGAGTGGTGAGGTAACCTTCTTCTTTGATCGGTTTGAGGCCACGATAAATGGGGTGGTCCATGTCTGAGTGGTCAAAGTACGGATGTGCCCCGCGTCCCATGAAGCCATAGAACTCATCGAACCCTCGATTCATGGCGTGGTACTCTTCAGTGAGCCCCAGATGCCACTTACCCAACGCACCCGAGACGTAACCGGCTGGCTTGAGTCGTTGAGGAATGAACACTTCATCAAGCGGAACGCCTGAGCCTCCTTCCCCAGCTGTATAGATTCCAAATCGTTGCTGATAACGACCTGTCATGAGTCCTGCACGAGTCGGCGAACACACGTGCCCACTGGTATAGCCCTGAGTGCAAATGATGGACGAATGTGCGAGGGCATCGATATTCGGTGTGCTGACCTCTGGCGGTGACTGCGGATTGTAGCTGACGTCGGCATAGCCCTGGTCATCTGTGAGAATGATGACGATGTTCGGTTTCTCTTCCGCCAGGACGATGGAGTGCATTCCGATCAAACTGAGGGTCAGTGCTTTCAGTACGTGTTGAAGTCTCATGGTTACTATTCAGTTTTTTCCAGGTTTAGATGGATGGTGTGAGTTTAAACAGGTTTTCAATCTGTTCGCTGGTCAGAGCTGATCCGAAGAAGGCAAGTTCGTCGATCCGCCCATGCCAGAAGCCCGATCTTCGATTTCGTTTCTTGCCGCCGGACTCTTTAGGGATTCCCCCGATGCTGAAACGGTTGTGCGATTGTGCTTGAAACCCATTTAAAGGCTCTGAGGAAACGAGGGCTCCGTTTCTGTATAGCCGCAAACTTTCAGTCGTCTTTACGACGGCAACATGCGTCCAATCTTCGAGAGGCAATGGTGACGAATCCACTATCTGCAGAAACCGCTTTCCGTTGGCGAGGGTGAGGCCCAAATGCCCATGATCGCCAACAAGCCCGAAGCGAAATGTTTCGTCGCCCGAGAGATTCATGTCTGAGACAAGAACTGCGTTCCTTGGCAATGTCTGGGTGCGGATCCAAGCCATGATGGTGAACTCTGTTGTTGGGAGTTCGAGGCCTGAAGAGATCTGTGCATACCCTCCCTTTCTGGGCCCATCCAGACGAAAGGATGAACCGATACGGCCTGGAGCGAATGGTTGGCGCCGCGTATCACCTTTGACTACGGAGGCCGTATTTTCATGACCTTTGGCAGCATCCTTCAAGGTCAGTCCGTCGTCGATAGCGGCCATGCGATAGTAAGCGAGCGGCAGAAGTTCACGAACGCTTCCAATATAGGTTGGGTCGGGCTCATCGAGACTTCTGAGAAATCTCTGATTGTCAACGGAGATGCCGAGAGGGATGAGAGTCGAGTGATCGATGCGAGTCGCCTGGTTCGTGACAAGACGAACGGGATCTATGGAGGTGTCCTGCTGCTTCGGTTGCACTTGCACTTCCCCTTTGAACACGTGGACTTCACTGCTGCGTTCGCCCACGACTTCGATGGCGAATTCTGTACCGAAATCAACCACTTCAGCATCCGGCGTTTCCACTGTGAAGCCGACGCCCTCCGGAGTGACATTGGCCGCCAGACGTCCTTCGTTCAAGATCATGAACCCGGGACCGTGAATTTCGAATGAAGCCGGTGCTTCGATGACCACTTCGACACCTGATTCAAATGTGATTTGAACAAGGCCTTCGTCAAGTTGGTAACTCCCGGTTCTTACGGCGCTGCCATTGCTGAAGTCAGACGTTGCGCCGGACAGTTCCAGACTGGCGGCCACGCTCCGGGTCAGAGAAGCGACCGTTTCGCCTGGTTTCAGTTTTGACGGTGCGCTCCATTGTGGCCACAGAATCACTCCGGCCAGCACCAACGCGGCGGCCGTGGCCAATGGTTTCCAAAAGCTGAAGGAATCTGAGGGAGGTTCGGGCGTGTCTGAAAGATCCGGCAACTGCAGATTCCCCAACACACCGTGTTCCCATGCAAGCATGGTGTGAACCTGGCAGTATTCGAGGTACTGTTGTTTTGCCACCGGATGCTGGCGAATCACCTCCGCCAAACGATGTCTTTGTTCTGATGAAAGCTCGCCCTCCGTCATTTCCATCAGGAGAGACTCCAGTTCCTTTTTCTCTTCCTCAGTCATACCGCTCCCTCCCCGCGTTGACCTTTGACGCACTCGATTAAAGCGGCGCGCGCTCTGAAAAGGGCCTGCTTGATTGAGTTCTCTGGCTGACCGCTTTGAGCGGCTATGGATTTCAGAGTAGCACCTTCGGTGTATCGACGGCGGATGAGTTCCTGATGCCGTTTGTTTAGTTTTCCGATGCAGTCGCCCAGACGTCGTTGTTTTTCTTTCTGACGCTCGCACTGCTGCTCCGCGCCTTCAGCGATGTCTTGAAGGAAGTCATCGTCGAAAACAAGGCGATCCCGGGTGAGTCTGCGGCGGTGAGCCATGACCTGAAAGTAGGCAATTTTGAGCATCCAGGCACCGAAATTAGTGCCGAGTTTGAAGTCATGCGCTTTACGCCAGAGAACGGCATTGGTCTCCTGCAGGACATCCTCCGCCTGAGTGCGGTTGCCAAGCAGCGACAGTACATAGGCATACAGTCGGCTCTGATGGCTGGTCAGAAGCTGAACGAATTCGAAGGATGGTTCTTGTCGTTTTCCGGGCATGTATTTCCCTGATCAATACCGGTCAGGAAGGATATAGCGCGGGAGTATGGATTGGTTACGGTTGAAAGCAAAAAAGAAGGCAAGAAATTATTCCGGCCGCTTTCGCAGAAAGTGTCCCGTGGGTTCTCGCCCGCGGCTATATGCTGCCGTGACTTCGCGACTGAATGAATCATGACTTCAGGAAACGCTCAAACAAATTGTGGGTGATCTGCTGAACGCGTGGATCGGGACCTTGCTGAGTCACGCCGTGCCGTGAAGGGTTCACGTGCCCTGGCGGGCTGGACAGACCGTTGGCCCACCAGATCGTGGCGGCGTTGAAGACGACGTTGTCTTTTGGGCCGTCGTAGAGCGTCGAGGAGTAGTGTCCCACCGTTTTCCCATTGGTCGTGGCATCGCCCTCCGCGACGATATTCATTCCCGGCAAGTCCATTGCCGGCGCTCCGTGCCACTCCCAACCCAGGAGACCTTCGACCGAGTCTCCCTTCTTCATTCCAGTTCCCTCAAAGAGCCAATGCTCCGGCATCGCACAGGTCCAATCGCCCGCGCCAATGCCTCGCCCGCTTGGTTGTTCGTTGTCCAGTCGTCCTCCCATCAGCTGGGCGCCATCCGGCCCCATGTTCGGCTCAAAGCCGTCCTGGTTGGTCATTTTTCGTTTTTTGGCTTTCGGAATTTCCCCCGCAACAGGAATGAACCAGCCTTCTCGCCGGGTGGCTCGATTGGGAGTGCCGCTATCGGAACGCAGCAGCGGAACAACACACAGAACGGAATTGCCGCCGAAGAAGGCCAGGCTCACGCCTTTGTCGCGAGCCTTGAGCACGTTGTCGTACATGTCCAACGTCCAGTACTCATCGTGTCCGACCGAGATGAAACCCTTCGTCCGCAGCAAGCCGGCCGGATCGGTGTGGGTGTCAATGTTGGAGATGTAGGAAACATCGTAACCGTGCTGTTCCATCCAAAACGACAATGGAAATTCCCAGGGCAGGTATTCGCCGCTGCCGCCGGACTTCTTCATCTTGTTGACGGGATGCGTGAACAAGCCATAAGGCCGATCAAAACTGACCGTCCCGCTGGGAACGCCGGTGCTGGAGAACCCTGGATGCGTTGTGTAGATCGAGTAGTCGGCGGGCCAGCGGTTGTAAGCGGACCAGGTCAGGTCGCTGGTTTGAAACAGCAGATCACAGGGGCGATCGTCGCGGACAACGAAGATGACGTAGCTTTGGACTCCACTTTTCCTGGCGGTCAGTTTTCCAAGGTACACACCGCTCAGCCAGTCCTTGGGGATTTCAAATTCGACGGAAGGTTCCCATTGGCATTCGCGCACATAGTTTTCGCCGACGGGCGGGTCTGGCTGTGTGGTGCCTTTGAGCGAGTCGAAAGTTCTAACTAGCCGGGCACCATCGCCGTTGTAGTAACCCGTGCGAAAGATCTCCAATTTGAAATCCGAAACCGGATTCGTGCTCACCATCACCTGCAGCTTCTCCCCAGCCCGCACGCTGTTAGCGGAACAGTAGCCCTCGATCCAAGGGCAACGCCCGTTTGCCAGGTTGGGATTGATCTTGCCTGGGGTTTGCCGCGTCTTGGTGAGTAACCAGTCGCGCGTGCCGGGCCTAGCGTTCTCACGCTTGATCAAATCGCTTCGGGCCGCTTTGCTCTCAGTCGCGTGCACAAGAGCGTGCGTTCCTGTGGCAGCAATCAGTCCGGCAGCGGCCGCCCCTTTGATCACTTCGCGGCGGTGCAAACCTTCGCTGCGATCGTTGGGTTCATTCTGGTCTTGTTGACGAGTCATTGAATGCCTTTCCTGTTGGGTCGGATCCGTTTTAGAAACGTTGGCCGGTGGGAACCGGCCCTACTGGCTGTGCGTTTGGATGAAGTTGCCTCGTCAACCTACAAGCCTCCTGCCGGTGGTTTCGAATTCTTCAGATACGCCACAAGATCGGCGATCTCTTCTGGTTTCAATAATTTGTCCATCCCTTCAGGCATCAAAGAAACGTTCGAATACCGAGCGCTGTCGATGTCTTGAAACGCGACTGGCTTGACGACGCTTTCTGCCGACGAGAGAAACATCTTGTCGACTGTTTCCTTCACCAGTAGTCCGGATATCACCTTTCCACTCTTCGTCGCGACACTTACGACCTCGTGGTAGCGAGCAATCGACGCGCTGGGAAAAACAATCGCTTCCAGCAGGTCCCGCTCGCTTCGAATCGCGCCAATCCACGTCAGATCGGGGCCCAATCGAACGCCTTTCTCCCCCTTAAGATGACAGGTGATGCACTTCGACTTGTCTCGATTGTTGAACAATTTCTCTCCGCGTGCCGCGTCGCCGTTCGGCAGGAACGCGGCAAGTGCATCGAGACGCCTTTCCTGCTGGGTGAGCTGTTCTTGATGCGGCTTTTTCCATCTCGCGGGCAGAATCTCCGGATAGGCATCTGCCCGAACATTTCGTTCGTCGGCCTTCCGCATGAGGTGTACTTGTTTGCCCAGCGGATGGCTTTCGGGCAGTCTTCGCACATCCCCAATTTCATAGAGTGCATAAGCGATGGCATGATTAAGGAATGGGTCGGTAGAAGAAGTCTGCAACAGAGGTTTGACAGCTTCGCTCTCCCCAATTCTGCCGAGGGCCATCGCAGCCAGGCGACGTAGTTGCGGGGCATCGTTCGAAAGCAATTTTATGAGCGGCTTCAACGCGTCTCGATCTCGCCACAATGCCACGCTGTGGATCGCCGCCGCGCGAACGTCGGAGTCTTCAGCACTCAATAACTCTCGAACCGCAGTACGCGCTCGCTGCCCCGGGATTCGATGCAACGCCCAGACCATCGGGATTCGAGCGCTGGCAGTGAGCAGAGCTTCGATGTTGTTTGGCGTGGCCAGTGCGTCGATAGCGCGTTTGACGACGGCGGGTCGCTCATCAGAGAGCCAACTGGCTTGAGGCTGATCCCAATCCAGCTTGAGACCGCGGGGGTCCGCAACGGGATCCGCCCCTTTCTTTCGAATCCGATAGATGGCGCCCAGAACATCTGGCTTGGCAATCTTCGAAGTTGGGCAACAGATCATGTACCAACTGCCCGTGTCAGCAACCAGCAGGCTGCCATCGGCGTCTTCGATCACATCGGTCGGATGAAAATCGGTTTGAGCGCTTTCGAGCAAGACGCTCGTTTTTGCGGCATGGGACGATCCGGATTTGGCCAGTCGGTGCCTCGACACACGGCGAGTGTTGAACTCCGTGAGAACCAGGTTTCCTGTCAAACCTGACGCGCCATGTCGCGGCATCACCATCCCCGAGGGGGCAGCGGGGCCGAGTTGGGCCAGTACCGGCAGCAAACCTCCAGTGTTGGGATGCGGAGTGAGCACTCGCGGATTTCTCCGGCCGTAGGTTCCGCCGTACACCGCATGCAGAATTCCATCACGTCTTCCGGGTTTGGAAAGATCGAAGAAAGTGCCGCTGAGAAATCGCTCGCCAGTTTCGCTGAATGCCAAACCAACGGGATTGTTCATCCCGCCTGTGATGACCATTTCCAGTTGGCTGCCGTCAGGCCGAGCGCGATAGATATGGGCTGCACTCGATTTCAGCGTTCTACCATTGCTCAGCTCATGTTCCTGTGGAGCGAACGCACCTTTACACCAGTAAAAGAAACCGTCCGGTCCACGATAGGGACCGTGCATGTCGTTGCCGCACCCTTCGATCGAACCGCCATCGAACCAAACGGTTCGTTCGTCCGCCACATGGTCGGCGTTCGTGTCGCGCAGTTTCCAAATGTACGGAGGTGCTCCGACATAGACAGCACCTTCATGAACAAGAATGCCCTCAGGGAACGGCAGTTTGTCGGCGAACACCGTCGACTCATCAAAGACTCCGTCACCGTCGCGATCGACCAACCGTAACACTCGATGCTGTGGGTCCTTGAGTTGAACCGGCGCCTTATCCGTATTGCCGGAACTGTCGGTGACGTACAGGACGCCCTGATCGTCGAAGCGCATATGAATGGGCCGCTGTACCAAAGGCGGCGCGGCGACGCGTTTCAGTTCATAGCCATCAGGAATGGTGAACGTGTGAGGTTCGAACGTAACGGTTTCTGCGGCGATTGTTTCGCAATGTACACAAAAGATGGCGAGCACGACGACAACGCAGATGCTATTGTTTGTGCACATGAACCGCAGATCCATCCCAGAGTCTTTCAAACAAATGTTCTGCAAGCTGGCGACCTCTTTTGGGAACGACCAGCGGGAGTGTTTCCGAGCGTTAGCTCGAATCGGGTTGAGGGCCATGCCCTCATTACTCCTCAAGCAACTTATCCACGAAGAATTCAACCAACGATTTGTAGCTGGGATTGGCTCCTGGGTACATCAGGTGAGCCTCAAGGTTGAGAGCATCCGTTTTTTCTTTGAGAGCGATGCCAAGGTTCACATGATGAATAAGCCAGCCTCGAAGTTTCTTGCGGTCGCTGGGGAGTTCGGCAGTTGGCGACATTCCGTAGCTCATGAAGATCGGGGGATCGTCGGCAGATACGATGTCTAAGGCGGAATGGCGAGCTGCGATTTCGTTTGCTTGCTCCAGCGTCTTTGCACCCCACGTGGCGACTCGCACCTTTTCGGGATCTTTTTCTTTTCCGAGTGGCTTGAGGAGGGATTCGATCTTTCGATTCTCTCCGAGCAGAGGACCGATCGTCTTTCTCCAGAATTCGACACCGTTCGATGTCTGCCCACCCGCCGTTGCAACGCAGGTCAGCCGAGTTGATTCCCGCTCGATGGGATCAGAACTGTCGGGCTGCGACATCTCGTCGGTGAAGGCCAGCCACATGCAGATTTGAGCGCCAGCTGAACCACCGAATGCTGCTACTTTATTCTTGTCGATGTTCCATTCGTCGGCTTTGGAACGCATGAATTGCAAAGCCCGCCTTGCGTCGTGATGGGCCGCGGGCAACGGGGCAATACTGACGTAACGGTAATTGATGGCGGCAACCGATATCCCGGCGCTTAGCAGTTGAGAAAGCTCGATTGGCTTCAGATTCTCTTTGCTGCCGTTCTTGAATCCTCCGCCATGAATGTAGATTGCCAATGGAGTCGGTTTGTTTGGGTCGGCCAGCCAGATATCGAAAACCTGCCGCTCGTGTTTGCCATATTTAACATTGGCAAAACTTGGTTCCTTCTTCGACTTGTCCGTTGCTGGGCTGGTCTGCTTCTGCTTCGATCTGTTGGCGGCCATACGAATCAGAGCCTGCTTTTCCGCATCGGAAAGAACACCGTCTCCATCCTTGTCGGCTTCGGGATGTCTCTTCAGAGCCTGGCGACTCACGGCTGCCTCTTCGGCGTCGGAAAGGATGCCATCCCCGTTCGTGTCTGCTTGTGGATAGAGGTCCAGAATCTTCTTTTTGATTGCATCGTTTGCGTTCACGGTTGAAATCACAAGAAAAACCGCGATCGCGAGACCGACAAAGCGGACAGAATGTGTTTTTGACAAGATCAGACCTTAGGATATGGACGTGGAGGAATTATGTTTGGTTACGTACCAGGTACGCAATCAGCAGAAATCAGACACTGTTTTTCACTGCTTTTCAAACAACGGGAGAACAGCCAACTCAGGCAGATTCGCCACACGTTCTTCCAGGGCACATAAGGGGTAGCGATTTACTTCGTCTTGCCGCTATCTATGACGCTTATTGTCTGGTCGACATTCATCGAGAACTCAGGGCATCCAATCGCTCGACTTCTCTGCCGGGTGCGTGTTCTGAATAGTGATACCACCCGTCGGACAACATCGCTGATTCGACAAGTTCGAATTGCATATGCCGATCTCTTGACCACTCGATTTCTGCACGAAGTACAACTCCGCTGTCAGCGTCTGCCCAGAAATCGATCGCCGTCGGTCGGTTGCGTCGTCCCTTTTGCAGCGTCGCTGTAACGTGGTGTTCCGCGTCGTTGTCCGAATCAACAAGCTCGATGTCAAATCGACGTTCGATGTGTGCCAGCAAAGCAGACATGTCCATCAGCAGGGGTTCGTCGGGAGAATCAACCAGGTTCAGCAGATGCCTGTCTGGAATCTTTCGTTGAAGTTCTGGAACAAGGGATCGAAAATCACTTGTCACCCATACCGGCCCCTGCGGTCTGGCGATCCAATAGTCCGTTCCATCACTCCCCATGACATAGCCGCCGTCTCTAGGCTGAATGACAAATCGCCCCCCGCCACGAGCGGTGATGGCATACTCACGCGGTCGCCGAGTACTTTTTTCATCTGAATCAGTCAGTGTCAGACGGTACGCGCGGTCAACCAGTTGTGCGGCTGCCTGTTTTGCTTCTTTCAACACGCTGTTGGCGCTCACGGTGGCAGACCAAAGAACGCCCGTCGTCAGAAGCAGGATCACGAAGGTGCAAACAGCCAGTGATGTTGACGCCGCGACCAGACGCAAACGCTGGCTTTTAGCACTCCGAACGGCGTCATCGACTGGCTGCGGTGCGAGCCGTTCAGCCGCCAGAGCAGCTTCCTCGACGGGCTCGCGAAGAAAGCCGTCACGCCCCAAAGAATGCAGCCGCCCCTCCATCCGCATGTGCGAAAGAAAAATCTGTTTCGCCTCTGCGGATGTGGCCAACGCTTCAGCAAGGACCGATTCCTGTTCTTCGGTCAGGCTGCCGTCGAAATGCCCGACGATGAGGTTCTCAATGTGATTTGGATTCACTGGTTCGCCGTTCATGACGCTTCCTCCGCCAGCTGCATGCGTCGTTCAATGCATTCATGCAGCATTCTCCTGATCCGACTGAGAGCCCGCTGAGCAGCGGCGGCAGTTGAACCCGTGTGCACCGCGATTTGGTCAAATCTGGAATCGCGTTCGTAGCGCATGGCGACCAGTTCGCGTTTGTCTGCCGGTAATCCATCAAGGCATTGGCGCAGCGCTCCGGCTTCATCGGGAACAATCGAGCCTGCGGATTCGTCCTGAGTAAACACGTTGGACACAGCTTCCAGAAGTTCGGGGGACATCGCTCGACCATGTCGTGCCGTAGTCGCCTTCGCACGAATCGCGTGAAGCGCCTGTCGGCGAACCACCTCTTTTGCCCACGCGCGGAAGTCGCGGATGGTTTCTGGCTGTTCCGCCTTCTCGATCACCACAACCGCAGCGTTCTGATAAATCTCTTCAGCCAGTTCAGCGTCACGAGTCATCGCATACAGATAGCCCATGAATTCGCTGCGAAGCTGCAGGTACTGCTGAATCAGGGGCATTTCATCCATCTAACGATCTCCTGATACCAAGTACGGCCGCGACGGATTCCAGACACAATATTCTGGAGAATTCCACTTGAGACTCACTATTTCTGCACCAGCGGCAGGCAGTGCGGCGCGAGATGTTCGAAGAACACGGCGATGACGATCGTGACCAAGAAAGGGCAGAAAAGAAACAGGGTTACTATGGAGCTTGCAAAGCAGACCGAAGCCGCTGTCGAAGCTGGTAAGCTATCTAAAGAAGATGCCAAAAAACGGCTTGTTGACCTTCGAATGAAGTTTTTCCATCAGGAGGAACCTGAAGGTCGAGATTAAACTCGGCAAATCACAGACTCGTTCCCAAGCTTGCCGAACGGAGTTAGGGAACGAGTTTCTGTTCAATCGGGGCCGTTCTGAGGGCGGTCATCCGGGGTTCTCTCAGTCGCTAAATGGTCGACGCCTTTGCCTATTCTGACGTCCCGTTACTGTACAAAATGGTCACAATCCTGGCGGTTATTGACTGAAACTGGAGGCGGAATAGGTAGTAGCCGTGTATTTTCTGCATTGGCCATTATGCCGCCGATTTTTAACGACGTATGAATAACATCTCGTAGGAAACAACATGAAAACGATGTTTGTCTGTGCGATCGTTTTTGCCTTTGTGGCCACTCCCGTTGACGCCGCGGACATGTCGAAGATCGTCTTTATCTCGGGCAAGCCCAGCCATGGTCCGATGAAGCATGAGCATCGTGCGGGCAATATGATTCTGGCGGATGCACTCAATGCTTCGGGGCTGGGTGTTGAGGCCGTTGTTTTGCCCGACTACGGATATCCCAAAGATAAATCAGTTTTGCAGGATGCTGCGACGATCGTGATTTTCAGCACAGGGCACCGAGGGCATGTGCTGAATGCTCATCTTGACGAATTCGACAAGCTCATGAAATCAGGTACCGGCGTCGTGATGATTCACTGGGCGACGGAAGCCGAGAAGGGCAAAGCTGGCGGCAGGTTTCTGCAATGGATGGGCGGCTTCTGCGACCTCGACTGGTCAGTCAATCCACACTGGAAACCAAACTTCGACGACTTTCCCGATCACCCAATCACTAATGGTGTGAAGGCGTTTAGCGTCGACGACGAATGGTACTACCACATGCGTTTCGTCCCGGACATGAAAGGCGTGACGCCGATTCTTACGGACCTTCCTCCAGCGGAAACGCTTCGACGTCCCGATGGAGAACGCAGTGGCAATCCGGCTGTTCGCAAGGCCATCGCGAATGCAGAAAAGCAACATGTCGCCTGGGCCTATGAACGTCCAACCGGCGGACGTGGTTTTGGATTCACGGGAGCACACAATCATTCCAGTTGGCAGAACGAGAGTTTCCGCAAGGTTGTTCTGAACGCGATCCTGTGGACTGCGAATGTAGACGTTCCCACAGACGGCTGCCCGTCGCGCGCCGTGAGTGCTTCGCAACTCAAAGAGAACGTCGACGACAAGAAACCCCGCAAGAAGAAGATTGCAGCTGAGGCTGCAAAATGAAGATCAACACAGTTGAGAACCGCATGAATCAGACTCTCGTCGCGATAGCCGCTTTCTGTATGCTCGGTTCAGACACGTTCTCGGCTGAGACTCGTCCGAACATTCTGTTCTGTATTTCAGACGATCAAAGTTACGCTCACACCGGCGCCAATGGTGATCCGGTGGTGAAGACGCCCGCATTTGATCGGATTGCTCGTGAAGGGCTGCGGTTCACTCACGCCTTTTGTGACGCGCCGACATGCGGGCCTTCGCGATCAGCGATTCTCACGGGCCAACACATCTGGCGTTTGGAAGAAGCCGGGAATATTCACAGCACACTGCCAGCGAAGTTCGCGACCTATTCAGAGTTGTTGGCAGAGGCTGGATACTCCGTCGGTTACACGGGCAAGGGATGGAGTCCCGGCCGACTTGAGCCAGGCGGTCGGACGGCCAATCCCGCGGGCGAGCCATTCAATCGACAAAACCTGAAGCCGCCGTTCAAGAGTATCAGAGCCACGGACTATGCGGGAAACTTCCAGGACTTTCTCAAGCAGATTCCCGAGGACCAACCATTCTGTTTCTGGCTGGGAACATCCGAACCACATCGCAGTTATCAGCTCGGAGCGGGGAAATTGACTGGCAAGGATCCCGCGAAAGCTGTCGTACCGCCGATCTTTCCCGACAACGACATCGTGCGCAATGACATCCTGGATTACCTCGTGGAGGTCGAACATTTCGACGGGATGGTTGCACGCGCGATCGCGGCGATTGAAGAACTCGGCGAGCTGGATAACACGATCATCGTCGTCACCAGCGATCACGGCATGCCGTTTCCACGAGCGAAGGCGAGCCTCTACGACGCCGGTTCACACGTGCCGCTGGCGATCCGCTGGCCAAAGGGAATCCGAAAGTCCGGCCAAGTCGTGACGTCCTTCGTCAATCTCAGCGACCTGGCTCCGACCTTTCTGGAAGTGGCCGATCTGGAGCCGCCATCGGCAATGACTGGCCGCAGCCTGATGGACACTTTCGGAAGGCAGCTCGCACTTGAACGCGACGCTGCCTTCATCGCCATGGAACGTCACGACGGTTGCCGCAAGGGCGGCAAAGGATATCCATGTCGGGCGATCCGGACGAAGGACTACCTCTACATTCACAACTTCGAACCAACACGCTGGCCGTCGGGTTCACCGGATCCAGCAGTGTGTGCGCGATCGATTCCGTTTGGCGAGATCGACACGTCGCCGACAAAGACATTCATGATGGAACATCGCAACGAACACGGAGTCGCTCGTCTTGCTGAGCTGGCATTCGGAATGCGACCCGCCGAGGAGCTCTATGATCTCACCAGCGACCCGCATCAAATGGTGAACGTAGCTGGATCGGCCGCGATGGCAGAGACGCAGGCGTCGCTTCGCGGGCGACTCTTCGGTCATCTCAGGAAGACGCGTGATCCCCGTGTCGTCGGCGGAGCTGTCGATTGGGACTATTATCCATACTACGGAAAGATCAGCACGAAGGGATGGAGCGTCGATGAGAAGTCTCGCTAGAACGGTAATCTTGTTGCTTACTCTTGGAGTGTTCATTCAGCCGGCGTCTGCGAACGACCCGCCCAATGTGCTGTTCATTGCAGTGGATGATTTGCGTGACTGGGTCGGACATCTTGGTGGCCATCCGCAAGCAAAGACACCAAACATCGACCGTCTTGCAAAGCGTGGGGTTTCCTTCACCAGGGCGTATTGTTCGGCGCCTTTGTGCAATCCGTCCCGCATCAGCTTGCTGACGAGCATCGCTCCATCGAATTCCGGCGTCTACGGCAACGGAGAAAAGCTTCGAGATAAACTTCCCCGCGCGGTCACCTTGATGCAGCACTTTCGTGCATCAGGATACTCGGCACGAGGTGCCGGAAAGATCTTCCATGGAAGTAACCCCTATGATCAAGACTCCTGGGATGGCTACTTCAGACCAGCGAACTCCAAAAAGCCTCAGCGAATCAAACGCGACAGCAGTCTACCGAAGTCTGCGTGGGTTCCCTGGGGCCCACTTGCATGCAGCGATGATGAGATGTTTGACGGCAAAAATGCCGGCTGGATCATTGCCGAATTAGCGAAGCCTCAAGAAAAGCCCTTTTTCCTGGCCTATGGACTGACAAAGCCGCATCTAACCTGGGAAGTGCCGCAAAAGTATTTCGACCTGCATCCCATCGATAGAATTGAACTGCCCGTCGTCAAGAAAGGCGACCTTGACGACGTGCCCCCCTTCGATCAAAAGCTGGCGCGGGAAGTCTTCGATCCTTCCGGTGAGAGGAACTTTGCGGTGAAGCCGGATGGGGATCATGCGAACGTGATCGCGAACAACCAATGGCGGCAAGCGGTTCAAGCCTATCTCGCCACGATCAGCTTCGCCGATGCCCAGATCGGAAGAGTGTTAGAAGCCCTGGAGAAGAGTGAACATGCAGAGAACACGATCATTGTCTTGTGGGGCGACCACGGTTGGCATCTGGGCGAAAAAGAACATTGGCGCAAGCATGCCTTGTGGAATGTTTCAACGCGAACGCCTCTCATCATTTCAGTTCCCGAGGGTAGAACCCTCGACGGTAGAACCCCAGCGCAGCTCTGCCATCGGCCGGTCAGCTTGATCGACCTCTATCCCACGCTCGTTGATTTATGCGGCTTGCCAGAAAAGGATGGGTTGGACGGCCAAAGTCTCAAACCCCTTTTGAAGAATCCAAGCCAGCAGTGGCAACGCCCAGTCGTGATGACCTACGGCTCGGGCAACCACGCCGTCCAGACGCAGCGCTGGCGCTACATCCGATATGCGGATGGCGGGGAAGAGTTGTATGACCACACCAAAGACCCGAACGAGTGGAAGAACCTGGTCTCTCTTTCGCAATACAAATCCACAATCGAGAAACTGAAGATGCATCTTCCGGAGCGAAACAAACGATGAGAATCCGACAAACCGTCCAGATCCTTGCGCTGTGTGCCACGCTATCGCTAATGGCCTGCGTTGAACTGCACGCGCAGGCAAAGCCCAATGTGATCTTCTTTCTTGTCGACGATCTTGGCGGGCGGGACGTGGGTTGCTACGGCAGCCAGTTCTATGAAACTCCGGCGATCGATCAGTTGGCAAAAGAGGGCATGCTTTTCGACAATGCCTACTCGACATGCCACGTCTGCTCGCCGAGTCGTGCAAGTATTCTCACGGGGAAATATCCGGCACGCACGAATTTGACGGAATGGCTGGCGGGGCGCCCAGAAAGGGAATATGAGAAGCTGCACCACGGCGAGAAGCTGACTGCTCTGCCCGATGAAGAGCAGACGCTGGCGGAGACATTGCACAAGCATGGTTACGCCACCGCGAACTACGGTAAGGCCCATCTGAACAAAGACCCGAAGACTTACGGGTTCGATGAAGCGATCACAGGCTGGGTCCGGTCCTATTATCATCCCTTCGGCGCCGAGTATAACGAAACACTGCCCGCCAAAGAGGGCGATTACTACACGGATAAACTGACGGATGCCGCCATTGAATTCATTGAGCGAAACAATGACAAACCGTTCTTTGTGCACCTTGAACACTTTTCCGTTCACGATCCGATTCAAGGCCGCAAGGATCTGGTTCAGAAGTACGAAAAGAAACTCGCGTCAATGTCACATCAGGAAGGCCCGGATTTCATTCTCGAGCCTAACCCCGATGGACCCGCGATCTCTGGCGACAAACTCAAAGCCCTCGAAGAAAACGATAGCAGCGCATCGCACCAGAGTGAGCGTGTGTGGTGGGTGAAGCAAAAGCAGGACAACGTCGAGTTTGCGGGGATGGTTGAGGCGACGGATGAAAGCCTCGGTCGAATCCGCGCGAAGCTAAAAGAACTTGGGCTGGAAGAGAACACCATCATTATTTTCACGGCCGACAACGGAGGCATGGCGGCGTCGAACCAATATCGCGGAATCCAACATCCTCGCGAGTCACTGAATTCGCGATTCGCAAGCTCCAATCTGCCACTTCGCGGTGCCAAAGGTTGGAACTACGAAGGCGGAATTCGAGTGCCGTTGATCGTGCATTGGCCTGGCAAGACTCAACCCAATTCCACTTCACAAGCGGTCGTCACCGGCACGGATTATTACCCAACCCTGCTCGAAATGTTGGACCTCCCGGCGTTACCCGATCAGCACGTCGACGGCCGAAGCTTTGTCCCTGCTCTGGCAGCTGAAGACTACGATCGCGGACCGATCTATTGGCACTTTCCCCACTACAGCAATCACGGTTTCCAAAGCCCCAACGGCGCAATACGTTTGGGGCGACACAAACTGATCGAATACTACGAGAACGGAACAGTCCAACTCTTCGATCTGGAAAATGACATCGGCGAACGTAACGACCTCGCGAAGTCACAACCAGAGATCGCCCAAAAGCTGAAGAAGATGCTCCACGACTGGCGTGACGAAGTCGATGCCAAGATGCCCTATCCCAAAACCGCGACTTCAAAGCCCGCACCGGGAGCACGGGTTGCCAAGCCCAGCAAGGTTTCAAGTGCCAGCAACGACCGCTTGCCGGCGGATGTCGAAAAGTTCGCTCCAGGATGGAAGGTCAAAGACTGGGGCGGACCAGGGATGAAACCGGGTTTGCACAAGGAATGGGCTGGTCGCAGCAATGTGCTGCTAACGCACCCTCTAAGCCCGAACGCTCCCTGCGTTTTATCTCGCCGTGTTGAAATACCCACCGGTAAGAAAACCGCACTCCGTTTCGCAGTCAACAATCACGCGAAAGGAGACTGGATACTGATCGTACGGATCAATGGTGACGAAGCTCTGAAAAAATCCATCGAAGGATCCTCGTGGCAAGAGTTTCGCTTTGATCTAACGAAGCACGCCGGAGAAACCGTCAATATTGAACTGGAAAACCGAGCCAGTGACTGGGCCTTCGAGGCCGCGTACTGGGACCGGATTGAACTAGTTGAGTAGAGAATAAGTTGCTAGACGGCAATCATGCTGTCGGCAAGTTACGCTATATCATTTCGTAAATTGCTGAAGACTCGGCGCAATCAAACATACTGGCTGTCTCATGAGAAAACCGCTCATTCCGCTTCTATTAATGTCCCTGCTGGCGTCCGCGTCTGCTGCTGAGTCGCGAAGGCCCAATATCGTCCTGATCATGTCCGATGATCAGGGATGGGGGGAAACGGGATACAACGGTCACCCTCATTTGAAGACACCGATACTTGATGAAATGGCGGGCACCGGTCTTCGATTGAATCGTTTCTACGCAGCCTCTCCTGTATGCACTCCGACACGCGCCAGCGTTATGACTGGGCGTCATGCGAATCGCTCTGGAGCGTTCTCATGGAACTGGTCCATCCGACCCGAAGAGGTGACGATCGCTCAGGTTCTCAAAGACGCGGGCTATCGAACGGCGCACTTTGGGAAATGGCACGTTGGTGCGGTCAAGAAAGGATCGCAACTTTCGCCCAACAGTCTGGGATTTGACGAATCGCTTTCGCACGACAACTTTTTCGAATTGAATCCCGCGTTGAGCCGCAACGGCGAAGCTCCGGAACGAATCGATGGAGAGGGATCCGCGGTGGTGGTTGACGAGGCACTGAAGTTTGCCCGCAAAGTTCACGCGGAGGATCAACCATTCTTTATCGTCATCTGGTTCGGCTCACCGCACGACCCCTACCAGGGACTGCAAGACGATGTCGCTCTTTACGAAAAACTGGGGGCACCTATCAGCCACCGCTTTGCGGAGATCACCGCGATGGACCGGGCGGTTGGGTCGTTCCGAGATGGGCTAAGCAAACTAGACGAGCGAAAGAACACGCTGATCTGGTTCAACTCCGACAATGGGATCACCCATGAAGGTATTCCCGAGGAGCAATTGAAGGATCTGTTCAATGGTGAATTGCGCGGGCGAAAAGGCAGTGTCACCGAAGGAGGACTGCGAGTGCCCGGGATTATTGAATGGCCCGAAGTCATTGACTCACCGAGAGCGAGTGACGTCGCTGCTGTAACTTCAGACATCATGCCGACAATTCTCGATTTGCTCGGGCTTGAGCATCCCGACCCGGAGCGGCCCCTGGATGGCGTTAGTCTAAAGAGGCTAATCGTGGACGGAAAGATGGCTGAGCGGGCTCAGCCGATTGGGGCCTGGACTTACAAGCACAAGCGAGAAGGCGACTTCGAACCGTGGATCGCCGATCGGAAGTCGTGCGAAATGATCACAATGACGACCCGGCAAATGGCAAGACAGGAAGCAGCGAACGGCGACTACAAGCGAGATGAGTTCATCAATTTCAAGCATCCTGTCGCCGAGCAGTCGTTCACTGGTCCGGCCGCATGGATCGGCAATCGATACAAGCTGGTGCTGGAGAAGAAGGCAAAATATTTCTCGCTCTACGATTTTAAGAAGGACCGGAGAGAAACGATGGATATCGCCGCAAGCCATCCGGAGATGGTGCGGTCAATGAAGTTAGAGCTCGAAGCCTGGCAACGCTCCGTCGTGAAAAGCCTGACCGGAGCCGATTACGAAAAGGAGAGTTACCGGATCGGTCTCTCCATGTACTCGCTGCGGCAGTTGTTTCGAGACGGCTCCCTGCACGCGTTTGACTACCCGGCTTTTGCGAGGGACACCTTTGGCATCGTCGACATTGATGTTTGGGACGGCGGATTTCCGAAGGACAGGAAGAATGATCCAAAGTTCTACATGGAATTGAAAAAGCGAGCGGATGAAGCCGGATCGAACATCTTTCTCCTGATGGCAGGCGCGGTGAAGGCCAATCAGGACTCAGTCATGAAACGAAAAGCGGAAGCGAAGAACTTCTATGGTGCTGTCGACAACGCAGTTCTTCTGGGAGCGAAGTTCGTGCGAGTCTTTCTGAAGGCACCCGATTTAGAACGAGACGTGTCCATGAGTCACTCGATCGAAGCTCTCAAGCCACTGGTGGATTACGCGCAAACAAAGGGCATCATCATCGTCATTGAACCGGGAGCTTCAAATTGGGCGAAGAAGGGATCGTTTCTTGCCGATCTCGCTAGGGAGATGAACCACCCCGCTTGTCGCCTCATGCCGGATTTCGGGAAGATGAAAAATGACGATCCTTATGGCGGCACCGAGGCAATGATGCCTTGGAGTGATGGGGTCTCGGCCAAGAGTCATGACTTTGACCAGGATGGTAATGAAGTTGGCTTCGACTATGTTCGTCTCATGAAGACGGTTGTAGATTCCGGATTCACCGGCATCGTCTCCATCGAATACGAGGGCAAAGAGCTGCCTCCCGTGGAGGGTGTGCGTGCGACCCAGAAACTTCTTGAGCGACTCCTTCCCTAACCCAGGAACCAATTCATGGTTTTCAGATTTCTGATCGCCAACGCGATCTTGCTCTTTCCCGCTTTCGCCATCGCGCAGGTGGAATCGGGTGAGGTTAGATCGGGTGATCCCCAACTGACCTTTCCTTCGGTGGACGAACTGCCGGAAGTCACGGAGTTGCCCAACCCCTTCGTCTTCCTCGACGGCACGGCAGTGAAGACCCGCGAGGATTGGGTGCGCCGGCAGGCGGAGATGAAGGCCATGGTGCTCCACTATCAGTTTGGACACGCGCCGCCGCTCCCCTTAACCGATACGATCGACGCTGAAATCCTATCTGAGACCGAAGTGCTCGACGGGCAGGCCAGTGGTACCGCGAGGGCGGTCATGACCAGGGCGTGCAGGATTGGAAGGCGCTCGCTGACTTTGCTGACTTCATTTTCTATGAAAAACCGCTGCCGGATCCGAAAATGTTTTACCAGGAGCCATGGCCCGATATTCCTCTGCACTTCTCCTGGAAGGCCCCGCGTTGACCACCGTCTCACGCTATCGCGTTCGCTGGATCTCGGTTCACAACAGCGTCTGATGGCGGATTCGTAGAACTCAGTCGGCGAACGGTCATTGTCGGCAAAGGCGGCGGCACCGTTCAGACGGCAGCATGTCCGATATTCCGAAGAAAACTCCTTTGCCCATCTGTGGGTGTCGATGCCACAAGTGTGGTCGCTACGGCTTTGTAGCGGTATCGAATTCTGACGCGATTTGATTCCAGACCCAGAGCCAGTGTTCATCGTCCATTCCGTGGCCGCGGTCGACGTAGATCCGATGCAGTTTGCGTCCTGGTATGCGATTGAAAGCAGCGAAGCTGGTGGTTGGCGGACAAATCTGGTCCTGCAGTCCGACCCCCATGATTGTCGGGCACTTGATGCGATCGCACAAATTGAGCGTGTCGAAGTAACTCATTGTTCGCAGCGTCGCATCCCAGGTTCGATTCTCGTCCTCCTCGATCCACTCGTTCATTTCCGGCCACTTGGTAAGCTTGAAATAGTTCTGCCAGTCGCAAAGGAACGGAATATCCGCCACACACAGATCGACACGTGAAACCTGTCAGACTGAGTTGCCTCCTTCAGCAAGTACGACACTTGACCGTCGCCCTTACTATGTATGTGCCTAAAAGCGGAATGGCCTTCTCAACCTGATTTTCGTCCGAGTAGTGTCGAGGCAGAATCGGCGCGGCCTGAATGCAGTCAAAGAAAAGGAAGTCGTGAGAACTCGTCGTCGGAGTGATGACAATCAGAACGCGACCCCTGCGATCTGAAGTGCACATGTGGGCGTGTCCGCGGCCACTTTGGCGCAATTTTGGCTGCCCTCCCCAGTCAGCGTATGGTCCGCCGATCTTCGATGGTGAGACCGGCCGACGCAGCTTCCAGGAGGGCCGTAACTCCTCCAGTCTGATCGCCCGAGTGCATCTCGTCGCGAGAGCACTAACCCTGCGTGCCGTCATTCCGATGACGAAATCTGACGCTTTGCTCAAATCCGAACGAGTCTTTTCGAATCCGCCTCGGTTTGGCGGTCCGGAGTAAGTTGACAAGACCGTTTCCTGGCCGGTTTAGAACTCACGCCAGTACACATAACTGAGGGAAATCGGCACATTCTGTCTCGGCCCTCAGACAGAGCAAACGCGCTCAGCCGTTGACCATATTCTGCGTGTTGCCGGACGGTTGCCTTTCAAGGTTACAGCGTGGATGTCTTTTCGGGTTGATCGGCCGAACGCGGATGGCAAATCCACGATGTCGTCATGTTGACCGCACGTCGCAATGAGATTTGATCGATGCCGTCGACCAGATTGAAGCTGCGTCGATTTCCCAGCCCATTCAAAAGCAGGAGACTCGTTGCTGCTAGAACATGACGAGATGCTCAGGTTCCACAACAGATTCACATCACCTCATTGGCATGCAGTGAAAGGTGCGAGCCTAAAACGCCCGGTTGCGTTTGAATGAACCCATATCGGTTTCCCTGATAGCTAAAGAAAATCCCAGATCGGGCTGCCCGGAGGCAGCCCGACTTTGTGCATTCTAACTTTGGTGGTGATAGTGGTCCCGGTCATGTGTTGGCCTCATGAGAAGCCGACGTTGAAGTCTTTACGGCTACCGGTGGTCTTGCCGACTCGATTAAACCAGTGGATGACGCTTAGGAATGCCAGCGTTCCGAAGAATGAATCCATGTACTCCTTTCGTGGTTGGCATTTAATTCGTGAGTTAAGCGGTCACGGACAGTTCGCTGGCGAGCAGATTGAGCGATACGTCGACGTCCATTACCTGTCCACGCAACCAGCGAGCGAACTGATGCAGCATCAGACCGGCGGCAACGTTTGCCGTGTAGATGGTGCTTTTCGCTGTGCAGCGACCGACGAGTGCTTCGGATTGCAAGAACAGTGTCGTTGGGTAGTGTTGGCGCCCCGTGTCGTCACCGACCGACAGAATGCGGATCGTTTCGCCCAGCATGCGTCCATCGATCCAGAATCGAACACTGTGTTGCACAGATCGCCAGATGGCGGTGCGGGCTGAGATGGAATCCACACCGCAAAACACGGCTTCACCGATTTCGATTCGTGGCCGGTAACGATTGATCACCTGATGGACCTGAATCGAATCGTCCAGACAGGCGATCGCTAAAGCAGTGGCCGCCACTTTCGGTTGACCTATGTCGTCGTTGCCATAGCCCTGCGTGGTGACGTTGCTTAGATCGACTTCGTCAAAATCGATCAATTGGATCTTCGGAGCCCCAATGGCTGCGAGCTGCAGGGCAACCTGTCGTCCGATGGCTCCGACGCCAATGACGGTCACCGTCAAATCACTGAGCTTGTTTCGTGGGACCAGATCATCCTGACGTGTGAAGCGGTTCGCATGGGTACTTGTCAAAGCAGCTCTCCCGCGAAGGCCAGTTCCTGTTCCATGTATTCCTGCCACCCATCTGACAGCTCGAAATCCTCAAACGAATCTTCCGGATCAGAGTGGTTGGGAATTCTTTCCACCGTTCGAATCGATCCTGCCGTGGTTTCCGCAAAAACGTTTTCGGCGTATTCCTGTTCCCACTGATCTGTCTCGGATGCGGAGAAGTCGACGGAAAAGTCGACAGTTGCGGGGACCAAAACTTCTCCGCCGGGACCAACATTGAAACGCAATCGTGCGTAGGTGTCACCTCCACGTGCCAGAATAAACATCATCGCCCATTCCGATCGCCCGAAGACTCGATCAAATGTGTCTTCGTCGGTCAGGCTTGGTTCCGGGCAGTCTCCGGGATGCGTATGAATCCAAATTCTCGCGAATTGTTCGGGCCGACGACCGGCTTCCACATTGCGATCGAAATGATCGGCCACCGATTCATCATCGAATTCCACGTGTGCCCAGGAAGTCCGCTGGCGAACCAGCTGAATGTCTTCGATCAGCAGCAGGTCATCGATGGGTGCAATACCGAATCCACCTACTTCCGTATCACCACAGTCACGCAGAAACAGCAGTTTGGCCCATGCTGAGGGAGTGAACCTCAGGCACGGACTGGTTTGCTGTGTCATCGTTGGCTTCTCCTTCTTCGCTTTTCTCTTCGTCTTCATCACAGTCTGAACACCTTTCGTTGTTTTCGAGGCAACCGCGACAGGTCGCGGAATCGCAGTTGGAACATGGTTGCAGGCATCGATCGCAGCGGTATTCGCTGCAGCATTCGCAGCACGATGTACATTCGCTGCAGAACGATCCGGAACAGTCTTCACAGAACTCGCTACAGTCACTGCAGAGGTTGGTCTCACACTTTTCGCACGACCGGATGTCATCTTCACAGGCAGTGCATCCACAGGCGGAACATTCGACGCCGTGCCAATCGGATAACGCGACGTAGGGGCTGCCGGAGTTGTAGGTACGCAGCAAATTGGCCACGATCACAAAGAAGTCGTAGAGCCGTCCCTGCCGCAGTGCGTTCAGGATTGGCAAGTGGACGTCGCCTTCACAAAGCGATTCATCCTGAACGTGGGGATGCGTCACACTGTCGTTGGCGGCCGCCGGAACAGGATCGAGTGCCACGACGCGATAGTTCCGGGGATGACCGTTGCGCAGATCGTTCCAGGTAAGCTGAATCTCAAACCGTCCCAGATAGACTTCTTCAAGTTCAATGGGCTCGGTCGTTGCCGAAATCTGCCGCGTTTTAAAATCAACGCGAACAGCCGTGAACTCGTCAAACAGCGAAACCAGGTCGTCGTAAATGTGACGGAGGTTGTAAACCGCCGGACCATCTGCGTGATCGACGATCGCATCGTTAGCTGTTTGTAGCGAACACTTGAGTTCGCCTAACGCAACTCGCAGACGATCACGAATTCGCGAGGCAGCCGAAAACCAGCGTCGTTGGCGTGCCACATTGAATTGCCGGATGAGTCGTTCACAGCGTTTTACCTGATCGGATGGCATCGCCACTGAAACATGGTTGTCTTCTGTCAGTTGAGTTTTCACAGCGACGGCAATTCGCATCAATTGTTTGTTGACGCCGGTCATTGGCACAACTGCCGGCGCAGACCGCAGCGATGGGACTCCGCTCCTTCGATTTTGGTGGGCGTGAACGAGATTCGATCACCGTCCAGCAACACTTGATCGGCTGCGCAGGGTTGTCGGTTCACTCGGATCAGATAGTCGCCTGAGTTGGCACCACCGGTTTGTTTCTGAAACAGCTGAGCGACGGTCGTGTTCTCATCGAGTTCCATGTAGTCGGCGAATCCGCCGCCGTCGTTGTTTATGACGAGTACTTTCATTCTAGAATTGCTTTCTTAACTTGAGTGGGTGATTCTTTTTGAATGATCTGATGCGTAGCGAACGTCGACCACGCCGCGTGTGAAACCAGCGGCGGGTCAGTTCGTGTCGCCGTGTTGTGGGCTGGTTAGGCAGCAGAAGATTCATGTCGATGCTTTCGTCGCCTCCGAGGCCGGCGTCGGCGACGATGTTGTGCGATGACGGATTCCGCTGAGGGAAGAGCGTGGCGCGGCTCCATCATTGAGAAGCCAAGAGACTTGACCGTCGTCAGGGTTTCGCCGGTGGCTGATGCAACGGCGTGGTTGAGTTGTGATTGATTCATGAATATTTCCAATGTGAAAAGAAGAAAGCCCGGCCAGCGAAAGCACGCTGGCAGGGCTTAAAGGTGACACGGTTACCGTCGCTCGCATGAACATCGAATTCAGAGCGACAACGGAGCGTTTCCGAGCGTCAGCTCGCATCGGCTGCGGGCCGCCCCGCATGGTTGTTCGACGACGGAGACGTTGCGGCGGAGGTCGTATTCGTCCCAGTCGATGATTTGGGGAGGTCGGAGATCGGGTTCGGGATCGAAGTTGTCATCATCGGGTTCGACCAGACTGAAGCCGTGTCGCCGGATTTCCGCTGTGTCGTCACCGGTGGCTTTGGCGACGGCCAATTCAAGTTCCTGTTGGGTCATTGCTCGCTCCGAGTTAGAAAACGGGAACGACCGCCCGACGATGGACGGCCGTGAAAACACAACCGCCCCGCAACAGCGCTGGGCAGACTTTCAGGTGAAGGTGTTACCTTCGTTTCGCAACCTTGCGTTTTCGCGACGTCTTCCGTGTCGTCGTTTTCTTCGTTGTCTCGCTGGCAATTCGTCGTGGTTCGGTGACAACAACGGACGCAGTCGGGCCGTCGCTGAATTCACCAAGAACGGCGTTCGTACTTGCCAGTGGTGTTTCAAGTGACAGGTTTGCGGCCTGTTCGCGGAGTTCCACAGCGAGGCGGTCGAATCCTCGCTGTTCAAGTTCATCGGCCTTCAGCAGCAATTCTGCTTTGCGGTCCGACTGGAGAGACAGAAACTGCTTCTCAAAATCCAGTGCCACGTGGGTGGCAAACATCGCGGCCAGGCGATTGCCCAGCACGCGAAAGATGTTCATCATGAATGCTCCTGTTGAATGTGGTGATGTGAGAGAGTTGGAACAACGTGGTTAGAGCCAGTGTTCATTTAGCCAACACAGTTCAGCCTTCAATGCTGCGCTGCGTTGACGAAAGGGGCCGAGCACAGGACCGTTGACCGGTGAAAGGTCGGCCGTCCAGCCGGCGTCAGTGGGGTCGACGTGTGAGCCGCGAGCGATGCGGACGTCGCCGAGTGCGGTCAGTTCGATTTCTTCGCCGTAAACGCAGCGAACGGTACCGTTGGGTTCGATGACGATCTGCATCGCCATCACCGCGGACGCCGCAGAATGTTGCGGCGTGGTTTGTCAACCAGCAGTTGATCAAGATTCGACTGCACACCAGCAAGCCCCGATGCTATCTGTTGCCGCGCCGAATGACTCTCTCGCAATTGTTGAGGGCGAACTCCATTCATCAGTTGCTGAGCTCGCTGGACAAGATCGTCCAGTTGTTCGTTGGAGTGAATGTTGAGCCGCTGGAACCGTTCAAAGAACTCTTCCAGGTTCTCCACAACGGAGTCACGAAAGACTTTCGGTTTGCCATCGACATCGCCGCTCAGTCGTTCGGAAAGATGATCCACAAGTTGAGCCAACTCTTCCGTGAACGCTGCTTCCGTCAGACGCACTGCTTCATCGAATCGCTGCTGCATCCGCTGGCATTCCTGCTGATACAATTCCGGATTCAATTGGCGAAGATAGGCAGGCGGCTCCACAGACGGAAAATCGCATTCCACGGCGAAGGATCCAATCAGCGTTGTTGGGTAGTCGGCGCGGTTGAACAATTCTCCCAGCCGATCTTCGGCGGTCCGTTTCAGTTCATCAAAATGCTGATCGAGGGCGTCCACTGCCTCTGTGAGTTCATTCCGGAAGTGTTCGATGCCAGAATGGAAGTCGTCAATGGATTCTCGCCGAATCAGCCGGATGCCTGGTTCGGGATAGGGAAGCGAATTTTGCTTCCAATAGTTGACGGCACGTCCCTTGATTGCCGTCACGCTACGAAAAGCCGGGTGGGTTGTATCCAGCAACTTCTTGCCGGCGGACAGATACTTTCCTTCCGCTCCGAACGAGCCAGCGGCCTGATCTTTCTGACGCGTGGTCAAAGACTTGCGGACGCCGAACCACGTAAAACTGAGTCGAGCGGCCGTCATTGTGGCACGCAGTTGAGCGGCAGATTCGTTTGTCGCCGCTGCCGACGACGTTGTCTCTTCAAGCATGGATGTAGACAAATGTTTCTCCAAGGTGTGAGGTGCGCATGAAAAAAGCCGGAGAGTGCTCCGGCCGATATGTGTTTCGTTGCTATTTGTGGAAAAATCAATTCATCGAAGGTCCGCGTGTTACCTTTCGGCGCGACGAGGATTTCGGTTTGACCGATTGGTAGATGCCGCCTTGCTCGGCATCAAGACATCGCCCGCTCGCCCAGGTGCGAAGGTTATTCACCGATTCACTGGCCGTCACAGCGACCGGCACGACGTTCTGAGCAGCCTGTGTGAGCGGTACGTCCAGCAAAGCGGCAAGCCGACAACACGCTCGGATCTCCGCACCAGTCCAGTCTTCGTCCGCAGGAATCGCTTGATCCATGTCGAGCCCGAAGGCTGCAACATAGTGAGACCAGATCTGATCTTTTTGGTCTCGCTGCGGCAGATCCAGAAAGACGATCCCGTCAAAGCGCTCCGCACGCGACAGTTCGGGCGGCATCCGCGAAATGTCGTTGCACGTCGCGATGAGGTAAACGTCGGACGTGTGATCGTTCATCCACGAAAGCAGCGTTCCAAACATCCGAGCCGACACGCCGGAGTCGTTTGTCCCAGAACCAGCGACTCCCCCAAGAGCTTTCTCGATCTCATCGACGAACAGAATGCAGGGGGCCATGGCATCAGCGATTCCGAGAGCCCGTCGAACATTCGATTCCGTCTGACCAACCAGACTTCCCATTAACGCGCCGATATCCAACACCAGCGTAGGTCGCCCGGTTTCCCTTCCAAGACACTTTGCAAACGCGGACTTGCCGGTTCCGGGAACACCGAGCAACATGACGCCCTTCGCTTTCACATTCGTCGTACCACTGCGTCGCAGCAGCGAACGCTTACAGAACGCCTTCAAACTCTGCAGTCCGCCGAGCGAAGAGAAGTCTTCTTCACCCTTGTAGAGATTAAGCAGGCCGGACTTTTTTAATGTCCCTGTTTTGAGTTCCCAAAGGGATTCTGCCGTCAGCCGACCGTGTCGCACCAGACTTAGACTGAACGCGTTTTCCGCTTCCAGTCGCGTCAGCCCGGCGGCCGCATCCAGCACAATGCCGAACTCATCTTCGGCCGGCAACTCGCCATCTTCGGTCGCCACTTCGCGGGCGATTTCTTCCAGCTGTTCATGCGATGGCAGCTCATGCTCCACGACCACAAACAGCTTCTCCAGCTCCGATGGGATCGATACGACAGGGGACAAACCGATAATGATTCGACGATCATGCCGTCCCGACAGTAACTGCGTCTGCAACGCCTGCATCACCTCAGTGGAAGCGACGAATCGATGCAGGTTCTTAATGACCAGGATTGTCGTTTCGTCGGCAGCCATCGCAGACAACGCACGAATGGCTGCTAACGGATCGTTCGCTTCGTGGCCGGTGGCAACGCCTGTGAGCTGTAAACCCTGATCGACGTCCCAAACGGCCAGTTTCCATTCTTCACGGCGACACAATTCCAAGATCTCACGGATGGCCTCGTGATGTTCGTGAGATTCGATCCAGACTCCGGTAAAGCACGCCGCAACGAGTTCACCGAGTCGTTCTTTCAATGTCATAAGCACCTTTCGTGATTTCATTATTGAACAGGGTGTTAGTTTGATTCGTACTTCTGTTGCTCAACGGGTGCCTCAGCGTAAAACTCAGATTTGAGTTGCTCAGCGACTTGCTGGCCCAGTGCAGCTCGTACGAAGTGACTTGCCGTCTGGCATCCGTTACCGGTGAAGCCCTTGGTTTCGATACGGCTCTCACCGTTTGGTTTGACGATAATTTCAATGGTCTGATTCAAGCCGCACCTCCGACACCGATGACCAGTTTGATGGAGCCGTCATTCAACGGCTGTTCGATCACGCTGTGCCCGTTACGCCGAGCTTCCATCTTGGCACGTTCAACCGCATAAGCCTGCGTCAATCGATCCAGGTGAACCGGATCGCCCCAGCGGCCCTCATAGTTGTCGAAGTGAACGCGACCTTCGTCCACGTCGCAAACGATCGGATATCGCCAATCAGGAAGTTCAACGCAGTAGCCGGTCGCCTTTGACGTAAACAGATCGGCCGTGCGGTGCACGGGTTCGGCATGCCCAAGACGTGAACAGGCACTCCTTAGAGCGGCCGGGTCGCGAATTTGCGTTTCGATGGTCACGATGTGTGACATTCGGAATCTCCTTTACTTGTGGATGGAGGATGGGCTTCAGTAGTTGGTTGAGCAGTGATCGACGCCCGTGGCGGTTCTGCCAGCAGCAGCAGCGGGGACTCGGAAACCATGTCCCGGAGAAGAAATTCCGTCACAGTGCCATCATCAGTAGGTTCGATGGGCTGCGTCAACAGTTGCCAACAAATAAGTAGCGGAAGCACACACGCGATCAGCAGTCCAACCTGAGCGATCGCACCGGCGACCAACGGCTCGAAGTATCGGTCTGCTGCTATTTCGCGCCTATCAGCCTCCAGCAAGTCCCGCTGGCGACCAATGTCGACGCGTTCCGTCTGGACGCCTTTCTGCAATTCGACAATCTCAACGCGAGCCTTCGCATCGGCTTCCACCAGTTGCCTTGCGCCTGCTGCAACTTCTCGCTGCATTTCTGCCATTCGAACGTTCTGTTCAGCTTGCCGAGCCGCATGGCGTTCTGCTTGTTCGGCCAGTCGTTTGTTTTCGTCACATCCGGTGGCCACCAGAGTCAACATTGCGATGACCACCACGGTCATCGTCCTTGCTATTTTCATGAGCCCTCCATTTTGAAATGAGTCTCTGTAAAATGGTTTGCAACGCCAACCGAAGCCGACGCTCTCGTAGTAGCGATATCGTGGCTGCGACAAGCGCGAGTACCACAAGACTGAGTAAAATATTTGCCAGAGCATCTCCCTCCAAATTCGTGGTTCGATTGTGAGTCAGCCGTCAGCCTCATTCGCTAAATGCACTGTGAGGAAGCCGCGAAATTCTGACATAAATAAGGCCCGGCGAGTTCAATGGGAACTTACCGGGCCACGTTTCGTTAAGCAGATCAGGTGATGATTGAGATGATCAGACACTGCAACATTTAAGACGTCGCGATTCTTCGCAGATTCGGACAGGTTTCGTCTCGACTGGAAAACCACTCCCGGATCCAATTTCGAATCGTTGCCGTCGATTTGCTCAGCCGCTGAGCGATCTCAACCAGCGGAGTGCCTTCACGTGCTGCTGCGACGACCTCCTCAATCCATTGCTGCCGACGCGACTCCACTGTTGGGTTCGGCAAGCCGTGTTGCTGGCACCAGTACTCCACTGCGTGCATGGCTGTGATATCGCAGATACCTAACGCCTTTCCAATGGACCGCAGTGACTTGCCCTCCTTCCATTGTGCGAACGCCTCTTCAGATCGGCGAACATAGACGCAATCCTCGGAAGGACCATGCTGATGGCGTGCCGCACGACCGTCCGGCAACTCCAAACCTTCGGCTGCGTAGAGTTTCCTCAGAACTTTGGTCACTCGGTTTCGATGCCAGCCCAGAGCGGTTGCAATATCTTTAACCGGGATGTGCTCCCGGTACATTCGCAATGCAACTTGCTCCTTGGGTTCATCCAGCGATGCTTCCTTCACCTGGATTGAAAGCCCAGTCGGCGCAGAATCCGTATTGAATCCAAGGCCGGCAAGGATGGACTGTGCGGCGTCAACATGGACGTCCAATTGTAGCCATCCGCGTTGAGCCTTCCGTTCACCACATTGGCTCACCACGATCTCACCACCAGTCATTTGTCGCAACAAGTCCATAACTTCGGCTTGCGACTCTTCGTCGTCGCTGCTGGCCGCCGACTGCAGTATCACGCTGAGCGACGCAACATGCTCACGCAACTCGTCAATCGACGGAAGCTCCGGGACAGCACTGGCCTGTTGTTCGAAGCGTGCGATCTCTTTCTGCACAGTCGCACGCTGCGATCGAAGTTCGGCTAACTGCCGACGGTTTTCCTCGAAGTCATCTTCAGTCTCACCAGGAGATTCCAGAACGAACTTGATGTGTCGTCCAAGCTTCTCATTCTGCCGCTGAAGCTCCTGCAACTGTGCTGGGTCCGGTTGCTGAGATTGTTCAATGATCTGCCTTGCCGTTTCAATGACTTCATTCAGAAACGTATCATCGCTGAGAAGAAGTTTCGAAACCTCCTGACAAAGTAACTTCAGTGCCAGTTGTCTCGGCAGCATCGAAAACAGGTAAGGCTGCGACGCCTCGCGACACTGCTTGCAAACCATGTGGTGACCATGCGGTCCACCGACGTAGAGTCGCTGACCATGCTTTTTGCACTTTAGCATGCCGTTGAGAATCCGTGGTCTGGTCTTTCGCTCACCGTCGGTAGCATTACGCCCAGCATTGTCAGCCAACTTCGCGAGCTTTTCCTGAGCCTCAGCCCATAAGACCGCGTCGATGATCCGAAGTTCCTCCACGATGACTTCCCGAAGCGGTTGCTCACGAGGTACTTGCGTCTGATAGCCCTTCTTGTTCAGCCAAACCGCTTTGGTCCTGCCGTAACTCCAGTCGCCGACGTACCGCGGATTCTCCAGAATCTTACGAACTGCCAAACGTGTCCACCGCCCTGAACGGCAACGCGGTGGCAGTGGTGCATTCATCTGGTTTAGCCGCTGCACGATCTTGCGAATCGACAGCCCGCCTTTCACGAGCCATTCGAAAATTTTCTGAACCCACATCGAGTTCACTGGATCAACAATGAGCCGTCGGGCCGGTCGCCCAAGCTTCGTTGTTTGCCCTTCTATTTCCTCGCCGGCGTAGCCGAACGAGACTGTCCCGAAGACTCGACGCTGAAGCAATAAGCCTTCGTGAGCTGCGTTGACGTGCTTACCGATCGCTTGAACAAGAAATTCGTCGATCATGGCATTGAGCTGAAGTCGCTGCCTCCATGCTTCGCTGTCTGCCGTATCGATGCCAGACTGTACGAAAACGCAGCGTTTTCCTGCTTCAACGATTTCTTCCTCAACGAACTGTAGTGACTGATACATCTTGCGATACAGTCGGTTCGTCGTGAACACAACAACAATGTCGACTTCATCCGCTTCAATCGCCTTGCGGAGCTTCTTCAGCCCCTTGCGGCGAGAACTCTTGCCCGTGACGGCTTCGTCGGTGAAGACGATCTTCACATCGTACCCATGACGTTCCGCCCATTCGCGGCAGACCCGAACCTGATCTTCAATGGAGTGCTGGAAACGACTGCTATAGCGAGCATAGATCACCACACGTTTACCATTCGCACGAAGCTGCTTCCAAGGGGCAACTTGAGGCATGATTAAAACTCCAAATACTCCGGAGTCTTTGAGACAGGTTCGGGCGTTTGTCACAGTGTGACAAAAAGGTTGACCACTCGTGAATATTCATGACCAATGCTGACAATTCATGACAGACCACAAACCCTTGCACCGCTTAGGCTTAGCGCCATAACACGGGTAGAGACCTGAGGTTACGAAAAGGGCGAATTAGAATCCCCCTCTCTCCGCTAACAAATTGACGTCCTCATAAGTGCTGACTATGTCAGGGTTTATGAGGACGTTTTTCGTTGGTCGCGGTCAACGACAGCTGGAGATGTGGTGAATTTGGCAGCACACGTTCGTTGGCTTAGGACGCACCGCGTTGTTGTAAACCCATAAGGGCTTCGCCCTTGCCCCGGTGGCGTGGTGTGCGGAAAGACGTAGAACGTTCGTACCGCCGAGCTGCTCCGTTGTCGTTATGAAACGTTGACTTAATCTGAACCAGTTTGGCTCGATAAGAAGTTTAACCCCGAGCTACGTTCACTCAATTACTTTGTGTTGCGTATGCAATAAAGTCGAGCTGACGTGCGAATGAGCAGTCGGTCGCCAGCGATTGCAGGCGTTGCCATGGCCATGTCGTCTTCGGCCAGCGTGTTCTTGTGCAGGATCGAAAATTCGTCCGCCGAATCGATCACGTACGTAACGCCGTCTTCGTTCAGGCAGAAGATCTTCCCGCCGTAGCCCCATGGTGATGTTGTGAATGCTCGACCTTGTGGAATCCGTTGCTTTTCGCAAATTGGGTCACCCGTTGTTGGATTGTATGATGCGATAAATCCAAAGTCGTACAGCACCCAAAGTCGATCGTCGTAGATCAATGTTGATGGGTTGTACGGGGCTGCCATTTTCTGGCACCAGGCAATGGCAGCGTTTGATGTTTCGTCTTTCTGTAAACTGATATCTCCAGCAGCACCGGGCATGATTGCATATATCGGGCGACTCTTCTTATCACCGACATAGCCGGACGAAATATACAGCAGTCCGTTATGTTCAAAGGGCGTGGCAATTGTGATGGAAGACATTCCCTGTAGATGCCATAGCAGTTGGCCGTTCAAGTCGTAAGATCGAACCTGGCCGGTTCCGGGAGTGACGATTTCGACACGGCTTGAATTCTTCCAAATGAAAGGCGTCGACCAGTTACTTTTTTCGTCACGAGCTGTTCGCCAGACTTCGTTTCCATTCGTGCTGTCCAGCGCCAGCAGGTAAGAATCGTCATCGTTGTCGTTTACCAAGTACAAACGCCCATCGTGCAATACAGGCGACGATGCTGTGCCCCAGCCGTTGCGAATGTTTTGCGGCTTAAGACGTTTCTCCCACAACTGTTCGCCAGCGAAGTCGAAGCAGAAGACTCCCAGGTTGCCAAAATAGACGTACAATCGTTCGCCATCAGTGACCGGTGTTTCTGACGCAAAGCTGCTTTTCAGGTGAATCGCCGTCTGAGGCTGACCTTCATGGACCAGTTTGTTCCAGAGAACCTTGCCGGTTAACAGGTCAAGGCAGATCACTCGCCACTGATGAATGTCCTGCGGCGGCTTGGGACGATCTCCTCCAAAGTACAGACCCTTTTGCGGTTCTTCGGATTGGCCCTGATTCACCACTGTTGTGACAAAGACCTTGTTGCCCCAAACAATCGGTGACGACCAGCCTCGACCGTCCAGGTCCGTTTTCCATTCGACGTTTTCAGTCGCTGACCAGACAGTCGGCAGTCCCTCGTTTTGGGATATGCCTCGAGCATCTTCGCCTCGGAATGCTGGCCAGTTTGTTTCCGCAGCAGCTGCGCAGTTGTCGAATGCAAATGCTATTAACAGCAGCAATGCTGAAAGTTTCATGAAGTGAAACATAGTTTTCTTTCCAGGTCTTTGGCTGAGGTCCGATTTCAATCGCATGGTAACCATGAAACCGGCATTAGAAAACGAGCTGGCAAAATTGCTGGTTAAAGTTCGTTTTTGCAAAGTGAAGGATTATTAACCAATGAAAGCCGCCCTTCTTTCGGAAACGCGGCGGACTGTGGAGCTATGCGACTGTTTCCGGCCTGTTATGCTATTCGAAAGTGTTCTGGGTGCAGTTTACAAAACTGGAAAAAGGCGAGTCGATGATGAATCAGCATTGGATGTCGTGTCTCGTTTGTGCGGCGATGTTTACGAATACATCGATGGCACAGGACGTGAAGATCTCACCGGACGTTGTTTATGGTCATAAGCTTGGGCTGGCAATGACGTGCGACGTGTTTACGCCAGAAACTGATGCCAACGGAGCGGCTGTGCTGTTTATGGTGAGCGGCGGTTGGTATTCCAACTGGACTCCACCGGAACAGACTCAGCATCTTTTCAGGCCGTTGACCGACAAAGGATTTACGGTTTTCGCAGTTCGCCACGGCAGCAGTCCAAAGTTTTCCATCGCCGAAGCTGTTGCGGACGTGCGACGCAGTGTGCGTTTTATTCGCCTGAATGCGGAGCGATTCCAGATCGACCCGAATCGTATTGGTGTATTCGGAATGAGTGCCGGCGGTCACCTGTCTTTAATGTTGGGAACGGCATCTGACGAAGGCAATTCCACTGCGAAAGATCCTGTCGACAAAGTCAGTGATCGCGTTCAGGCGGTTGTGGCTTATGTTGCTCCAACCGATCTTCGAGTTGCCGCGCAGGACGCTCCCAATCGACTGCCGGCTTACGCCCAGTTTCCGGCGTTGGAGATCGACCAGAAGACGGCTGCCGTCGATTCGCCGTTGCTGTACGTTACATCCGATGACGCTCCCACATTGTTGCTGGCTGGAGTGAAAGATGAATTGGTTCCGATCTTTCACAGCCGGAATATTCAGAAAGCATTCGAAGAAGCGAAGGTGACCAGCAAGTTGATAGAATACCCGGAAGCAGGTCATGGTTTCGCGGGCGACGACCAGCGGAAATCCACGGAAGCCATGGTTGCCTGGTTTGTAGAACACCTGGCTGCCCGGGATTAAGCAGGCTGGCAAACCAGCGTACCCAATGCAATGATCCGTGATCAGAGATGCTGGCCTCAAGAAGACGGAAGGGCAGGTTGCTTCTTGCGGCGTTCAATGCCCGACTGAATTAAAATTGTCAGCGTCACAATTGACTGATAGAATTCGCATATGATCAATCGCAAGGGCCTAAAAACGTATTCGACTTTTGCTGAAGCTGAGGCTGCGGATCGGCAGGAGCGTTGGTCGATGACGATCGAAGAGCGTTTGCTGGCACTCGAACAGTTACGGAGTTACCAATATCCTGATGGAGAATCTGCCCCAAGACTTCAAAGAATTTTTGAATCTATTCAATCTCCACGAAGTTGACTACTTGCTGGTTGGCGGATACGCCGTCGCGATTCACGGGTACCCACGCTATACCGGTGATATTGATCTTTGGGTGGCGGTCTCGGATGAAAACGCTGAGAAGATCGTTACCGCCTAAAAAACGTTTGGGTTTGGTTTACCTGAGCTGACAAAAAAACTCTTTCTTGGCGAGAATGGTATGACTCGTTTAGGTCGTGAGCCGGTGAAGATTGAGATCCTGAATCGGGTCTCGGGTGTAGATTTTGCAAGCGCCAAGCGACGTTCAATACAAGTAGAATTCGGTGGAGTTGTCATCCCAGTAATTTGTCTGGCTGATCTTCGGAAAAATAAAGCCGCCAGTGGGCGAGCAAAAGATCTTGCCGACTTGGAAAACCTTCCATTGAATTAGCACCTTGATAGAAATAAGGAAACGGCAAGCCGTCTCTGATGTTTCGCTTGATTACTGATATGATGAGGGCACGCACGATGCGGATGTTGGTCGTAGCGACAACGGAGCGACTCGGCGATTCGAACGTCCCATGTCTTCCAGCCAACCACGCCTCTGGGGCAAGGGTGAAACCGTTGTGAGGGCGTAGATCTGTCCTTCTCTTTTCAGGCGAACGTGTGAATTCATGGTCAATCAAACGTTTTGGCTGAGCTTCGTGCTTCTGATAGGTTTGTCTGCAATGGCAGATGAAGCGGCGCGTTCCGAAGATTTGTCGGCGCAGAATGTGCAGTTCTTCGAAGCGAAGATCCGGCCGGTGCTGGTCAAGCACTGTTATGATTGCCATGCCGGGGCGAAGTCAGAAGGCGGGCTTCGCGTTGATCTGCAATCGGCGATTCGTCGTGGCGGCGACCGCGGCCCAGCCGTTGTGCCGCACAAGCCGGAAGCCAGCGTCTTGCTGACAGCGATCTCGCACACCGACGCGGATCTGCAAATGCCGACGAAGGGACCAAAGCTGCCGGACGACGTTATCGCTGACTTTCGCAAGTGGATTGAAATGGGAGCCCCGGATCCTCGCACAAGCGACATTGCCAACAATGATGTTGCATGGGATGGAATCGAAGCAGCAAAGAATCACTGGGCCTACCACACGCCAGTTGCGTCTGCCGCGCCGATGGTTGCTGATGACAAATGGTCGCGGACTGATATCGATCGATTCGTATTGGCAAAGCTTGTCGATCACGATCTGTCTCCATGCGTTGACGCAGATCCGCGAACTTTGCTGCGGCGTTTGCACTTTGACCTGATCGGATTGCCGCCTTCGCCCGCTGACATCGACCAGTTTCTGGCAGCGAACGACAAGCATGGTCTGGACGCGGCTGTTGCACAGGTGGCCGACCAACTTCTGGCGTCGCCGCAGTTTGGAGAACGTTGGGGGCGTCATTGGCTGGACGTCGCTCGCTTTGGTGAATCCAGTGGCGGTGAATCGAATGTCTCCTTCCCGTATGCGTGGCGTTATCGCGACTATGTGATCGATGCGGTGAATGCTGACATTGCCTACGACCGATTTCTTACCGAACAGATTGCTGGAGACCTGCTGCCTTACGAAGACGATGCCGAACGAGCTCGCCTGCTGACCGCGACTGGTTTTCTGGCGGTCGGCACGAAAAACCTGGGAGAGAACAACGATAAAAAGTTCAAGTCGGATCTTGTCGACGAACAGATTGATTCACTGACGCGAGCTGTCATGGGAAGTTCCGTCGCTTGTGCTCGCTGCCATCATCACAAGTTTGATCCGTTTTCGATGGAAGATTACTACGGCCTTGCCGGAATCTTTGCCAGCACCAATACCTACTTCGGTACGTTTACATCGCCTGCCAATAATCGAGGGGGCCATCCATTGCCTATTCCTCGTGTGGCAGGGCAGCAGATCTTTCACGATTCGTTGTCAACAAAGCAACATCAGCAGCTAAAGGTCAGGCAGGCTGAACTGGCCGTTGTTCGTGATGAAATTCAGACGGCTCAGAAGGCGGCCTTCAGCGGGAAAACTCCGGAAAAGACGTTCACACTTCGTGAAGTGCTGGCCAATATCTGGCAGCTTGGGCCGGTGGAAGGCAAGCTGGAAACTTTGGACGATCAAGGGCAGGCCCTGCCGCTGGCGATGGGGGTTTTAGACGACAAAGTGGTGGACGTGCCTCTGTTGGCTCGCGGTGAAATCGGCAGGGAAGGTGCGATTGTTCCGCGAGCATTCCCGGCCGCGATTCAGTTAACTGCAACGCCAACAATTCCGGCAAACAGCAGTGGCCGGCTGGAACTTGCGGAATGGCTGACCAGCAGGGACCATCCGCTGACCAGTCGAGTTTTCGTGAATCGCGTGTGGAAACATCTGTTCGGGCGCGGTCTTGTAGCAACGGTCGATAACTTTGGCACCAGTGGCGAGAGTCCCAGCCATCCAGAACTTCTGGACACTCTGGAGGTGCGATTTGTAAATGACGGCTGGTCCTTGAAGTCGCTTGTTCGATCGATGGTGCTGTCGAGAACCTATCGGCAGGCATCAACCTGGGATTCTGCCGCGTTTCAGGCCGATCCCGATAACGTGTGGCTGTGGCGAATGCCTAAGCAGCGATTGGAAGCGGAAGCGATTCGAGACGCGATGCTGACGGTTTCCGGTGAGTTGGATCCGCGGCGTCCCGGTGGATCTCACGTGGCCACAATGATTGGCGACCGTCCGATTTCGCTGATTGGACTCGACAAAAAACTGCCCAAAGATCTGGACGGTGTCTTGTATCGATCTGTCTATTTGCCGGTGATTCGAGATCGTTTGCCGGATGTTTTGAGCCTGTTCGATTTTGCGGAACCGAGTCTTGTAACGGGTGAACGTGACACAACCAACGTTCCCGTGCAATCGCTGTATCTGATGAACAGTGCGTTCGTGCAGAATCGAGCCAGGTCGCTGGCGGAGCGTCTTGATGGTGAAACGAAAACGAAAACCGAGTTTGTGCGTCACTGTTTTGTTTTGTGCGTTGCCAGAGAACCGGATTCAGAAGAGCTGGAACGTGCGTTGACGTTTCTGGATTCGGACGATGTTCTGGCAAAGTTTAGTTTCTGCCAGGCAATGTTGTGCACGGCGGAATTTCGAAATCTGGATTGAGTGACAAGTTCTGCGAAGTCTATTGGAGTTCATTTCTGTGCAAAACAAACACTCACGCCGATACGCTCTGAAGTCTCTTTCGTCTGGCTTCGGCTATTTGGCTTTCGCCAGCCTTGCTCAACAGGCCGCTGCTCGCGATAACGAAGGCAGCAGACTTGCGGCGAAAGTGACTCACTTTCCGGCAACGGCAAAGCGAGTGATCTTTCTGTCGATGAATGGCGGGCCGTCGCACGTGGACCTGTTCGACCATAAGCCGAACCTGGCGGACTATGAAGGTCGCCAGACAGCAGACAGCGCTGTTGCCAGTAACAAGGGCCTGCTGCCATCGCCGTTTAAGTTTGCCAGGCACGGGCAATCCGGACAGTGGCTTTCGGAACTCAGCCCCAACGTCGCCAAACATGCTGACGATATTTGTTTTATCAACAGCATGCACACCGACCTGCCGAATCACTCGCAGGCGTTTATTCAGATGCATACCGGCAGTTTTCAATTTACAAGACCATCGCTGGGAGCGTGGTCGCTGTATGGACTGGGGACAGAAAACAGCAATCTGCCCGGATTCATTACGTTGAATCCTCCTTCGGAAAATGGTGGCGCACGCAACTATGGCAGTGCGTTTCTGCCGGCTGTGTATCAGGCCACAAAGATCGGTACGAATCAGATTCCGGAGTTCTATGCAAAGATTCTGGGAATCGACAAAGAACCGGGTGGCCCCCTGAAGAACATGGAAAATACGTTGTTGACCAAGCAACAGCAACGTCGCCAGCTTGATCTGATTCGCGATCTGAATGTTCACAAGCTGGATCGCGATGTTTACCACCCCGAAATCGAAGGCGCGATTGAATCTTTTGAACTGGCATTTCGGATGCAGGATGAAGTGCCCGGTCTGCTGGATGTTTCTTCTGAAACGGAAGCGACGTTGAATGATTACGGAATCGGGAATGGCAAGCCGACCGATCGCTTTGGGCGACAATGCCTGTTGGCTCGACTTATGGCAGAAGCCGGTGTTCGTTTCATCGAACTAACTGCGCCGAAAAGCTGGGATCATCACTTCCAGCTGCAGACTGCTTTGCCGGAATCGTGCCTTGCCACAGATCAACCTGTCGCCGCGCTGCTGGCTGATCTCAAGGCTCGAGGCATGCTGAAGGACACTCTGGTTGTGTGGGCGGGGGAATTCGGTCGCACGCCTTATGCTCAAAGTGGAACCGGTCGAGACCACAATAACAAAGGCTTCACGTTGTGGATGGCGGGCGGGGGAGTCAAGGGTGGCACCGCCTATGGAGCGACCGATGAACTTGGATACGCGGCTGTCGAAAACCCGGTTCACATCCACGACTGGCACGCCACAATACTGCATCTGCTGGGACTGGATCACACAAAGCTGACATTCAACTACGCTGGGCGAAACTTTCGTTTAACGGACGTCTATGGCAATGTGGTGACCGACATTATTGCCTAACAAGGGCTTCGCCCTTGACCAGCGGCGTGGTTGGCTGGAAGACATGGAACGCTGGAATCGCCGAGCCGCTCCGTTCTCGCTACGACCAACACCCGCGCACTGTGGGCGCATCATTTTGAGTAAGACTCTAACTCTGCTGTAAGGTTAAATCGATGGCTGTGCGGGATTCTTTGTCTTCTGGTTTTTCGGTGGATTCAGGATGTCAGCCAGCTTTACTCGCTGAAACGTCATCTGTGCCTGACTGCCTTCATAGATGATGCCAACAGTTTCCGCATCAATCATTGCCATGCACGAGTAACCCAGCCCGTTTTGTTCATCCAGCAGCAAGTGATGCTGCTGGGGCCAGGTCATGCCTCCGTCCAGTGACGCTTTGATGGTGATATGATTGCGGCCGCGAAGTGAATCGGGATTTGAAAACAATAAAAAATCATCGCGTTTGGCGTAGTCGCAGTCGATGCCTGATTGCCGCAGTTCGCGGCCGACGTTGATGATACTCGCCATGCACGCGCCGGGCTCATCAAGTGCTTTGCGGTTTGTTGAGTGTTCGATCCAGGTCTTACCAAGGTCTGTTGTGGTCATCACAACGCGTTTGCTTTCGCGGTTGTAACGCGCGTTGATCATGACCTGCCCATCGGCCAGTTCGAGGACCTGAGATTCTGTTGTGTCGTCGTAAGCTCCCGAGCTGACGTGCCAGGTTTTGCCATGATCTCGGCTGAAAATAAATGCTGAATGAGGCAGGCGGTTGGCTTGCTTGTTAGTTGCATTGGGTGGATCCTGGAATTGTGCGGGCATCACGATTGTGCCGTCGGCCATGGTGATTCCCTTGCCGGGCCCCTGCAACAGGAAGCTCCATTCGGGCTTCTTGACCTGTTTGGTAATATTGATCGGCTGCGACCAGGTCACTCCATCGTCATCGCTTCTTACCAGCATGAACTGTCCGGTGTCAGCCGGTTCCAGTCCCGGTTGCGAACCGACCCACGATCGATTTCCGTGACTCCAGGTGGCTCCACACCAAATGGTTCCAGTGGTTGAATCAACCAGCACCGTTGGGTCGCCGATTCCGTCGTAGCGAAAAGCGGGATCATCGCCCATGTCCAAAATGATTTGCATGGGGGCCCACGTGCGGCCTCCGTCTGTCGACCTGGACATTCCCACATCAATGTCTCCCGGAAGGTCGCCGCCGCTACGTCTTCGCACGTCATACACTGCGATCAAGGATCCGCGTTTCGTGGTCGCCAAACCTGGAATGCGATAGGTGTGAATTCCATCATCCCCGCGATCTCGCACGCTCACACCCAAGTTTTGAATCGAAGGAGATGCCTGCAGGTCGACCGAATTTCCGTTGGAAAAGGTCAAGGTCTGGCATACCGCGCCGATTCGATGATCGATGTTTGCGGATTCGTTCAGCTGACATGCGATCCAGATATAGTTGTTTCCTTCAGTCAGAAGTTGCCTGCCGGTAAAGCTGATTTCTGCGTCTGGTTTGCAGGCACCGCCGAACAGCGTTTTTGCCGGGAAGTTTCCGCTGGAACCGCCATAGAAGCCGGCTATAGAAGCGATGTCGTTTAATGCAGTGGTGCCATCCAGTGATGCTTTCAGTTGAGTGACAGCAATGGGGTTAAGCCGCCCGGAGGTCTCGATTTTAAGCTTCACGATCGCACTGTAGTCGGCTCCAATCAAAGCCGGCAACGCAAACGGAACGGCTTCTACGCTGACGATGCGTTGTGGCACTGCTGCCGCGATTCGCAGGTCGTCGATCAGGATACCGGAATTCGGCGGACTAATGACGGTGAAACGCAGACGATCGATCGCGGGATCGTCCAATTGTAAGTCGATGGCGGATAGAAATGGTCGACCAACTCGAATTATGTTGTCTCCGTTGTAGATCTCCGTCCACTTGTCGCCGGATCGTTTAGAAATACGAAACGAAAACGGATCTTGTTTGGTCCACCGTTCGGCAGTCAATGATAGGTTGCCGCTGGTGCTGATGCCGTCGGCGAGTTGCAGTTCCACCGTTGACTCGTTTCCACCGGGCAACTGCAAACAGTGTTGGCCCGTGCTGGCATGTTTGTTGTCAATCAGTGCGGTGCCGGAGGTGACTGTCCACCGGCCGACTTCTGTTTCAAGAATCTGGAAGTGTCCAGCTGGTTGATGTTCAAAGCTGGTGCTGTTTTGTTTGCTTAATTCTGGAGGCGGTGAATCAACCGTGACAGCAGGTTGCTGGCCGTTTGCAGGCGACGCCGTCGTCTGTTGAACTGTTTGTGTCAGCGGTGTTTCAGCACTGATGTGCGACGCGCTGGACAGCAGCAGGAAGTTTGCCAGTATTGACAGATTTAGGGATGTTGGTCTGTGCACAACTGTCTTTCTTTTCCGCTCGCGAGCGGTATCAAAGTTCCGCAGTACTGTGTTCCGGAATAGTTGTTTATAGCAAATTTCGCTGACTTGTGGCCGCAACGAAAGCCAGTCGGACTATGTCGGCTGATTCGTGCAAAGGCAAAACCGTCCACAAAAAAGTCAGAGCGTTCTAACCTTTAGTCCGGTGGACATGCAGATGGTGTTCAAGGCCGTTCAGGACTCCACTTGTGGCGTGCTGCTGGCTGTGGAAGCAGCGGTTGTTCCAACTGGCTGCATTGTGAACTGCGACAACTTCCGCCACCACTTCTGGCGACGCATTTCCTACCACGATTGCCAGATAACCGGCTGTAAGTGCAGCGGTATCGTTGCCGGAATCGCCGGCAAACACAACCTGCGATGGCTGAAACTGACGCCGCTGCGCCCACCAAGTGATCGCGTACGCTTTGGAAACTCCTGCAGGCAGCAGGTCTATTAAGCCATCGCCGTTAAATGGATCAACGCTGCTGATGATCGACCAGGGGGCCGCCATGTCTGTCAGTACTTGTTGAACGTATGCTGCAACAGACTTCAAGGTTCCCGCATCTGTGTAAAAACTCACCTTGTAGTCGCCTTGCTTTTCGGATTCCTGCAAACGCAACGCCGCATTGTCTGCGAATTGCTGAATCAAAGCTGTGGCAGGAAATTCGCCAACCAGGTTGCTTAGGTGGTCGGAGTATTCGCTGTCAGCGCGAAACGAGTGGCCATCGTCATCGGCTGTTCGTCGTAAGATTGTGGTGCCGACATCGCAAATGATTTCGTCGGGTTGCGGCAACTGGAATTCAACCATCGCCTGCTGAACAGAAGCGAAATGTCGCCCGGTGACAAACAACAGCGACAAGTGATGTTCCGCCAATCGCGATTCAATGATCCGTAACGCTTCCTGCTGTTGCGGATTATTCTTCAGGGGAATCAGAGTTCCGTCGAGGTCAGTGGCAAGAGCTTTAATGTCCACCGGTTTGTTCCTTTGGAGATTCTTTTTTGCAGGCAGCTTGTTCAGTTTGAGTCAGTTTTTTAGAGCGACGTAGTTGTGGTTCCAAGCGTCAGCTCGCATGGTTTCCCGCATAGGTTTCGGAGCGACAACGGAGCGGCTCGGCGAATCGATCGCCCCACGTTTGTCAACATTCCACGCCACCGGGTCAAGGGCGAAGCCCTTGTTAGACTCGGCACAGCCACATGATTTCGTACGGTGCCAGCATGAGGTCTTCGCTGGTGGCGTGAGTTTTTTTTGTGATCGCGTCTTCGAAAAATCTTCCCAATCCGCCGGTTCTTAGACGGTTTCCGGCGAAGGTCTGAGGCTGAGAAGAAAAATTTCCCACCACTATCAGGCGGTTTCCGGAGTTTTCTCGCACGAAACACAGTACGTGATCATTCCTGACTTCGACCAGTTCCATGTCCTGTCCGGCCAATGCTGGCAACGTTTTGCGAATGCTGATCAGTTGTTGCAGCGAGCGGAAGATGCGGCGTCGCAAGGGAGCGACACCTTCTTCGAAGTCTTCGTTTAAAGATTCCAGAAACTCCCACTGCATTTTTGGACGATGTACCCAGCGAGTGTCACCGGCTTTGGCCGGGTCTTTCACGAAGTCGTAATCGTTTAACATTCCCCATTCTTCGCCGAGGTATAACAACGGAATGCCACTGACGGCCAGTGTAATTCCCTGCAGCAGCAGCATGCGTCGGACGGCCATTTCAATGGCGACTTTGTCGTTGTTTTCGATGGCCTGTTCCAGACCAGCCAGCGAAGCCAGAGTTCCTGCGATTCGCACATCACCAGTGTCTGGGTGTTCCTGAAACGGAACTCCTCGGGCAAATGAGCCTGGATATTGCCCGGTATAGAACGAGTTCAAAAACTGTCGATGGTCGAATGCATTGATGCCCAGTGCTGCGGCATCTGCATCGTCGAATGTCCAGCCGATGTCGTCGTGACAGCGCAGATAGTTCACCCAGCCTGTATGTTCCGGCAGTTGATGTCGATGACTAAGCGACTTTCGCAGCAGCCGTGTTTCGGTTGTGGCCAGTGATTCCCACAGCAGAGCCATCAACGTTGGATTGTACGAAATCTGACATTTGTTGGATCCAATGTAACGTACTACTTCGTCAGGATGCACGATGGCTTCAGACTTGAAGACCAGTCCCGGCGTGGCGATGTGAGCCAGGCGGTTGTATGCCTGGACCAGCTTGTGAGCTCCTTCAAGATTTTCGCAGCTGGTGCCCATTTCTTTCCAGATGAATGCGACGGCGTCCAGACGTAAAATGTCGACACCGGTTTGAGCCAGAAAAAACATCTCTTCCAACATGGCTCGAAAGACCGCCGGATTGCTGTAATTCAAGTCCCATTGGAAGCTGTTAAAAGTTGTCCAGACCCATTCCTGCATTCCGTCGTGCCACGTAAAGTTGCCTCGCCGCACGGTGGGGAAGATTTCTCGCAAGGTCGCTTCGTACTGGTCGGGAATTTCGCGACTTGGAAACAGATAATAGAACTGCTGGTATTCACGATTTCCGGCCTGAGCCTGCTTGGCCCAATAGTGGTCGTCGGATGTGTGATTGAAGACGAAGTCAAGAACCAGGCAAATGCCCGCTTCTCGCAAATCGTCGGCCAGTTGGCGCAGGTCGTCGATGGTGCCGAGTCTTGGATCAACCGATCGATAATTGCTGATCGCGTAACCGCCGTCGCTGTCTCCCGGACGGACGGCAAATAGTGGCATCAGATGCAGGTAGGTCAGGCCGAGTTGCTGGAAGTAGCCAATGGATTCGCGCAGCTTGCTCAGGTTTTCGCTGAACAGGTCAACATACAGTGCTCCCCCAACGACTTTCTGCGACAGAAACCAGTCCGGGTTGTTGATGCGTTTTCGATCGACGGCACGCAGAGTCTCCGGGCGTTCGGCCCACGCGGCGGCGGCGGTTAGCAGGATGCTTTCCAGGTGGTAGAAAAAGTCGTACCGCCAGCCGTACAGTTCCACCAAAAGTTGAAACAGTTCAGCCCAGACCGTATCCAGTCTTAGTTGGAATTCGTGTCGCAGAGCATTTTCAAGCTGCACAGAATCCCAATAAGCTTCCAGACGTGGTGTCAGTCGTTGTAAAGAAAGATCAGCTTCGAATCGCAGCTCTGCGGGATCTTGTGACATTCCAGAGTTGTGCTTGTTATTCAATCTGATCATTTGGGATCACGATATTTCCCAGGAAGTTGTAATAGTTAATTCCTTCCAGCACGCCGCGTGCGTGAGTGCCTTCAGCGAAATAGACGCGGGGGCGTTTCCGCAGTCGATTCAGTTCTGGAGCATAGTTGCCAACAACCACTCCCAAAGTTCGCCCCAGCAGCATGCCGGCGTCGTTGCCGGAATCTCCGGCGACAAGAACGTTTTCCGGAGAGAAGCCCCATTTCCACAACAGGTGTCGGATAGAACCGCCGCTGCCGCCGCGAACGGGGATGATGTCCAGATACATTCCCAGAGACAGCATGACCGTAGCTCGCAAACCGGCCTGACGAAGTTTGCGACGAATCTCGCTGATTGACGGTGCCACGCTGGTGTCAATCTCATAGCTGATTTTGTACTCAGACTGGTTCGCTTCCGGCTGAGCGAAAAAGCCTGGTAAAGAATTCAGCGTCTGCCGAATTTCGACCGGCTTCCAGGCATAGCCGATTTGCTTTCGCCAGCTGACGTCCGGAGTCAGCTTTTCGCCGTAATTCAGCTGCGTTCCCGCGTCTGTATCAATCAGGTCCGGTTGCGGCAGTCCCAGTTCTTCGATCAACTGCATGGCACTGTCCAGACGTCGTCCGGTTGCAATGCCAAACCCAATGTCGTCACGTTCGCGAATCAGTTCGTTGAACTCTGCCAGAGCGACCGGATCGCCTGTCAGAGTGTTGTCCAGGTCTGTAATGATCAGGCGGTCAAATTCCGGCAGACGCCGTGTGCGTGTGCGTTCGGCAATAGCGGGTTGAGGAGACTTTTCCAGAATGTCGTCCAGGTCACGCAGATAGCGAGTCGCGTGATTCGACCATGCGTAGTGTTTACGAGTTCCCGTGATGCCGGCTTCAGACCATTCATTCCATTGTTCATCGTCTGTGAGTGCTCGCAGTAATGCTTTTTCGATGGCGTCGTCGTCCAGCGGATCGACCAGCAGGCCGTTGCCGCAATTGGCAATAATGTCTCGCGGCCCGCCGTCGTGAGTGGCAACAATCGGAAGTCCCGTGGCACCGGCTTCAAGCAGTGTCAGGCCGAACGGTTCTGTCAAAGCCGGATTAATAAACACGCCTCGTTGAGTTGCTGCCAGTCGATACAGTTCCGGCACATCTTCTGTCGAGTTCGATTTCGGGTAGGCCACTTTTCCGTACAGGTTGTACTTGTCAATCAGGTACATCACGTCTTCAATGACCTGGCGCTGAGCCTTCGGCAGTTGCCGCAAGTCGTCTCGACTGCCCATCACCATCACCAGGTTTGCAGCATCCTGCAGCTGTTCGCTGTTTCCATAAACTTCGACCAGCTTCGGCAGATTCTTTCGTTCATCCGGTCGAGCCATTGTCAGGATCATGGGCTTGTCTGGATGAGTCAAGAACCGACCAAGTTCTGTGGCGATCGCGGGACGTTGCCACTGTTCATCCGCTGGCGAGAAGCAGGACAGGTCGACTCCCGGAGGAATGACTTCCATGCGCGATGGATCGTAGTGATCGTACAGTTCGTATTGTTGTTCGACTTCCTGGCTGGTGCTGGTGACAACCATGGCCGCCGTTTCCAGAGCGAATTCCTCAGCTTCCAATCGCGTGGTGAATTCGTACTTCTTTTCCAGAGCTTCGTTGCTTGCCTTTCTGCCGGAAAGTCGTTGCTGCTTAACTCGCCCCAAAGAATGTCCGGTAAAAATAAATGGAACATGCAGCAGGCGAGCCAGTTGAGCTCCGGCAGCTCCCGCATCGGCGTAGTGTCCGTGAATGATGTCTGGCAGACCCTTCCGGCGAAAATGCACCAAGGCTTGATCGACGAACATTTCGATGTACGGCCACAGCTTTTCTTTGGCCAGATATCGCTTGGGCCCGAACGGGATGCGGATTAGTTTTGCGTTGTCGCAAATCTGTTCTTCCAGCTGGCCATAGTCGGCGTCAACTTTTCCGTCGATGATTTGGCGAGTCAGTAATTCGACTTCTCGCACATGCGGCTGAGCGGCCATTTCTTTGGCCAGTTCCAACACATATTTTACCTGGCCGCCGGTGTCGGCATCTCGCCCAAGTTCCGGATGATCAACTCGAATCAGTCCGTGCAGACTGATGAGCGTAATTTTTATGCCACCGTCCTTTTGAAGAATACTCATGTTGAGGCTGCTGTCACTTTTCTTTTCAGGATTCAGGAAAGTCTGGTCTGTTGATGTGATTGTCTCCGAAGTCATGTGTCTCGCCTTCTGCTGGCCTATACAAAAACAATAGCAGGCAAAATCATTACCAGTTGTCGAACTGGAGATTGTAACAGATCATGCAACCTCTGGCGGATCGCACGCGCCAGCCACTTGAGCCGCAGGGCGTTAATCCCGGTTTGTGAGGATCACGCGAAAAAAACGGAGCAAACGCCCTGCGGCTGATAGGGACTTGTGCGTCGTCCAGCTAAGGGGGTGAATTAACAGAAACAAGAAACAGCGGTGTGGTGATACACGCGTTCAGTTGGCGGTTTGGGATCACGTGGAGCCCCACATGCTGCCGCATAAGGAAATGATTCCTGCAAGCCACATGCTTCGGCTTGCGGTCAACAGATTGTCGACAGATTCGACCTTACTGAACTTCATCAGAAAGTCAAACCCATTTCAGGCCAGGCCCAGTGAAGGGTGTTGTTAGCTGGCCTGCAATATGAGTTCAGCGGTCGGCATAACGTTCATTTGACCGTACGATACGCGATTGGTGTGTGTGTACGGTGAAGTTTCGATCAATCGTTGCACCGTTTGCAACTTAGAGTCTTACTCGGGATGATCAGCACACGAGGCCATGATCCTGATTGGGTCAGTCATGAAATTCACTCAGATTTGGTATACCGTAGAAGCTCGAAACTCTGTTCGATATGTTGGCGTCGTGGTACGTCGGGTAAGTTGCAGATCAACGACATGTGACCTTTTTCGCCTGTCGTCTCTCCGCAGTTTTGAAAAAAAATTGGCCCATCGCGACTACTTCCAAACGCTTGACTGAATGCGAACAAGTTCGGTTCAATGAGTTTTTTTGAAATCAGCTTTGCCAGGAAAGCTCACAAGGCACGTTAGTTTCCCCAAACCATTTGAAATATCACTTATGCTGTCAGCCGAAAACTTCATGCGACCATCTGTTCTGGTTGGCTTTTTGCCTCGAACGCTGCTCATTCTGGTGGCGTTGCATCTTGTTCCGCTTACTCCCGCGTTTGCCGATCGAGATCCCATCTGGTTGACTCATGGGCCGATGCTGGGGCAGCCGACAGCAACGTCGATGGTGGTTTGGGGGCGAACGTCTGATCCTGGCGAATTTCATGTTCGCTACGGAATGTCTGGCGAAAAACTGGATCAAATCAGCGACGCTGCCACCACGGAACTTGCTCACGACAACACAGGCGTTGTTCAGTTAAAGGACTTGAAGTCAGATACCAAATACCATTATCAAATCTGGGTTAACGAACGACCTCATGGCCTGCCCGGATCGTTTCGGACTTTGCCCAGTGCCAACGACACTCGCAATGTAGAACACAATCCGGAAGGCCTGTTCAACTTTCGCTTTCAAATTGGATCGTGCGCGAATCAGAATCCGTTGCACGGTGGAGGCCATCGATCGACCACATACGAACATCTGAATAACGACTGGGCCGACAAAGTTCACTTCCACATTATGAACGGCGACTGGTTGTACGAAGAATTGCGAGAATACTCGCCGGAAGCCTGGCGAATTGTGCAAGGTGCCGCTGAATTTCCATTGGCCGTGCAGGTGATGCCCACAGTGGTTGGGGTTTGGGAAAACTATAAGCTGTACCTAAGTCGTGGCGTTGAACTTGCAAAATGGCACCGCCACGTGCCCAGCTACTTTACGTTCGACGACCACGAACTGGTGAATGACATCTGGGGGTCTGCAGAAATCGGCAAGCGTCATCGCCGCACCGTGTTTCGAGACATCGGAACCTATGCCTGGTTTGATTATCTGGGCTGGGCGAATCCTGTGGAACACAAACACGATATTCACTTTGGGCAGGCAAGCATGAAAGCTGGCAGCGACCTGTTGGTTGATCCCAATACTGACTTCACAAAACTTCCTCTGCCAGAAATGCTGAACCTGCATGTCCACTGGGGAACAGCCGAAGCGGGCGTTAACGACATCAAATACGACAATGATGACGGCAACAAAAATTCGTACGTCTACGACATTGTGGAAGTCGTCGATGCTCACACGTTGCGACTGCACATGCCGGCGGTGGTTGATGACGCAAAGCTAAGTTATTCAATTGGTCGCCGCAGCTATGGAAAATTCACCGTTTCCAATTGCGACTTCTTTCTGATTGATACTCGCGGCGATCGTGACATGCACGACGTTACAGAACGCGACAAACCGGGCGTTTCGATGCTAGGGAAGCCTCAGCGAGAATGGCTGCTGAAGTCGATGAAGGAAAGCGATGCCGATTTTTTCTTTGTGATTTCAACCGTGCCGTTCATGATTCCTCACAGCGGTGCGGGCGGTTTTGAAATGGATGCCGCCAATAAAGAAGAAGCGTGGACCGGATTCTTCGACGAACGCGAAATGCTGATTAACGAATGGGAAAAGCTTGGCAAGAAGGTGTTCGTGATGACGGGCGACCTGCACAACAGCTTTGCCGTCAAAGTAACCGACAACGTTTACGAATTCTGCTGCGGTCCTCATAACAGTGTGAATCACGTGCCCGTGCTGGACGAAAGCAATCGACCGGCCACGGGCAAGTTCAAATTTGGGCCGCGAGAATGCGATATTCGTTGGAGCAGTTATGTGCTGCCTGATCTGCCTCGGCTGGAACGCCTGTATCCTCACTTTTGCGTCGTGCAGATCAACAACGTATTCAACATGCCAAAAAAACTGGGCGACAAACGCTGGGTTGCGTATCCTCATCCTCAGGTCGTGTTCCAGTATTATGACGGTCGCACGGGCGAGCTTGCGTATGCCGAAGCAATTTCTGTGGATCACTAAATGCTGTTGCGTGGCTGAACCTGGCTTATCGCATGAATCATTCGAAATTATCTGCGATCAGTCCCGAGCAAGGGCTTCGTCCTTGACCCAGTGGCGTTTCACGTCGAAAGACGTGGGCGCTGGAATCGCCGAGCCGCTCCGTTGTCGCTACGGCTAACATGCGCGCATCATTCTAAGTAAGACTCTAACGGGACGGCAGCATTCTGCCGGGGATGCAAATCCCCGGTTCGACGATCCAGTCATCACGCTGTTTCCAACCCTTTCACTCCGGCAGCAGTGCTGCTTCCGAATTGGGCGGTTTCGATGCCCATTCTTTGAGCCAGCGAGACAAACATATTTGCCAACGGCGTGTTATTCTTTTCATCAAACGCCACATAGCTGCCATGTTTGTAGCCGCCGCCCGCCAGTATGATTGGCAGATTGTGCCAGTCGTGTGACGACGCGTTGCCAAGGTTCGAACCGAACAGCACAGCCGTGTTGTCCAGCAACGAGCGGCCCTGTTCGTCGATGGCTTTCAGGCGATTCAGGAACTGATTGAATTCTGAGAATTCGGCCTGCTCAATCAATCGCAGTTCAGCAATCTTGTCTTCGTCTTTGCCGTGATGGGACAGGTTGTGCCAATCGGATTTGACTCCCTGAATATTGCTCGGCACGGCGTTCATGGCTCCCAGCGATAATGTGATTGCTCGCGTTGAATCCGTTTGCAGTGCCAGCACCATCATGTCGTACATCAGGCGTTGTCTGGCGACAATGTCCTGCTTGTCGGCAATATCCTGAGGTGGTTTGATGTCGACATGTGGCTTGGGGCGCACGGTCCATTGTTCGGATTGCCCAATCCTTTGTTCCAGGTCGCGAATGGCCGTCAGGTATTCGTCCAGCTTCTGCCGATCTTTAGGCCCCAGAGAGCGATCCAGACGTTCGGCGTCGTCCTGAACGGTGTCCAGAATACTGCGTCCTCGCTTCAGGTCTTTCATTTGTGTGGCGATTTCTTTTTCTGAACCATCCACGAACAGCTTCTTGAACAGCTTAGCCGGCGAGTTCTCCGAAGGGATGTTGATGCCGTTCGCCGTCCACGACAAAGACGTACCGTCATTTGCCAAAGTCAGATATGGCAGGCGAGTTGTGCCGCCAAGGTGGTTGGCGATGAGTTGATCCAGGGAAATGGTGTTTTTGAAACCGGCCAGGCCTGGTCGCTGAGCTGATGTTAGCCATGTCATGCTGGATGCATGACCGTTGTTGCCGTTTTGTTCCGGGTGTGAAAGTCCCGAAAAAACTGTTGTTTCGTTTCTGTGATCTTTGATCAGTTCCAGATACGGAGTCAGCTTGTAATCTGAACCAGGCGTGTCCGGAAACAGCAGTGGAGTGTGGAAGCCAAGACCGCCGCAAATCGCAACAGTCCTGGGGATCGGCCTGCTGGCGTTAACTTCCTGTTCGCCATTGGCTGGCACCATGGCCCCCAACAGTGGCAGTGCAATGCCTGCTCCGGCGCCTTTAAGAAACCGGCGGCGGTGGATGGGCTTTACTGGCTTATGCATGTTCAGCTTTCTGAAAGGGCGTTTGCGCGTATGCGGTTTGTGGTGCCGGGCATTTATTTGGTGCGAAAGATTTCGCTTTGTACAACAAGGTGCAGCAGGTTACGCATTCCGTAGCCGTCTGCTGCAGAAGCTTCGACGATTTGATCGATTTCAGTGCGGTCAGAAAATCCAGGTTCTCGTCCGGTGGCAAACGTCAGCAGTTTAGTGACCACCGTTTTTGCCAGAACTGAAGGCTGTGCGGCCAACCGGTCTCGAAATTCTGCATAGTTGGCGAATGAACGTCCGTCCGGCAATTGTCCGGAACAGTCTACGTTCAGTCCAAGTTTGTATTGAACTTTCCGTCCTTCGATAAGGCGATCGACTTTATCGCCGCTGCCGATGGATCGATACCGCTCGCGGAATCCTCCAATCGGATTAAAGGATTCCAGTGCGAATCCAGGCGGATCAATTTTTCGATGACACGCGTTGCAGCTGTCGACGTTGCGATGCTTTTCCAGCAGTTCACGCAACGTGGCTGCTCCTCGAATGTCAGGTTCAACTCCAGGAATTCCCGGTGGAGGAGGTTGAGGTACTTCGCCCAAAATGCGTTCCATCACCCATGCACCTCGTTTAACGGGCGACGTGTTTGTTCCGTTTGCAGTGACCTTCAGAATGCTGGCTTGAGTTAACAAGCCACCTCGAACATTTTCGGCAGGCAGGCTCACCTTGCGAATTTCTGCGCCCGGCACAGCGGGCAGGTCGTACAGTTCGGCCAGACGACTGTTCAGCATGGCAAAGTCAGACTTCACCAGCTGATCAACGGGCAGATTGCTGCGAAACAGTTCCATGACGTAAGCCCTGGTTTCTTCCGGCATTGAATATCGCAGATAGTCATCGAATTCCGGGAACAGCTTGCTGTCGGGAGTCGTAAATTCCAATTCGCGCAGGTCCAGCCATGAATCACACAGGTTGGCGATGCATCGTTCAAATCGAACATCATTCAACAGTCGTTCCGTTTGTTCGTGCAGCGTCTGCTGGTCCGATGCCAGTTGATTTGCAGTGGCCAACGCGAAGAGGCGTTCGTCCGGGCATGTGCGTGTTAGAAAATAGGACAGTCTGGCAGCCAGTTGGAAATCATCCAGTCTGCCGGGTTGTTCCTGCAGGTATAGAAAACGAGGCGAACAGAACACGGCGGTGACAGCCGTTCTTAAAGAGTCTTCGAATGTTGCTCCATCGCTGCGTTCCTGTTCGAACAGTGTTACATATCGAGAGACGTCATCATGTTGTACGGGCCGACGAAACGCAGCCGTTGCGACTCGCAAAAGCGATTGGCGAGCATCGGCGGATTCGTTTTCAGAAACAACGTCAAACACTGGTTTGTACCAGGATTTTTTGGCGTCGTTGGGATTGCGCGGAGGAATGACCTGGCGATCAATGCCGTCGAACACCAGTCGATGTCCTTTGGAAGGAAACTGCTGACTTAGAGGGCCATCCATTGTGACGTTCAGGATGGCCAGCCCGGGGCCCCGATAGTCGTCCAATCCCTGACGTTTGTAGCGATCGGGGTCGTTGATGCCGTAAGGTTCAATTTGAATCATGAACCTTTGGTCAATGACGGCTTCAAATTCGATCGCGCCGGGCTTGTCTGGTTCAAACGAAAAGAAGCCATAAATCGGCTTGTCAGATCCCGGAGCGAAGCTGGTTCCTCCCACAAAAAACGTAATCGGCGTTTGCGACTGATACGCGTAGCCCGTCACGCGAACTTTGTATCGGCCGCGTTGTTCAATGCTGGTTCCACGCATCATCCCGGATGGATAGCCGCCTCCGGAAAAGCGAACGATGGCGCCGTCGGGAAGTTCTTTCCAGGTTTTACCCACAAACTGCTCTGCTTCTCGCGACCCCTTGTAGGTTGCGACAATTTGTTGAGACGGTGGTTCTTCAGCTGTCTTTGCGATGGCGGTTTCGAATGCCTTGCCAACGGCATCCATGTAAAGTTGCAGGTGTACCATGGATACACCCAGCGAACTTCCAACGTTGTCAAATTCGTGAGAACGGCCGTCTTCCGGAAGCATGGAGGCCAGGTTTAGTTCTGTGCCGAAAATGTCGTTCAGCGTGTTTTCATATTCGGAGCGATTCAGCCGCCTGAGGACAGTTCCTTTTGATGCTGCGTGAGCCGCCGATAACTGCTTGCCAAGAGCTGCCTGGAATTCCGTTTGGTGTTCGGGTGCTGGCTGAGTGGCCGATGAGGGCGGCATTTCTGCGGCTGCGATTCGATCGAATACTCGTTCCCACTTCGCGAACAGTTCCGGCTGTTGCAGATTCGTTGACAGCGTTTCCAGATTAAGCCCCGCTTCTGTGGTATCACCAGAATGGCAATCAAAGCAGTGTGCTTTAAGAAACGGAGTCAATTCGTCTGCGGCTGCGATACCGCTGGCGTAGATAAGAGACGCAACGAATAAAAGAACGCGGTCGGTCATCGAACTGGACATTCAGTGGGCGGGAAGGAAGCCATGTGATTGTATCTTCACGGCAGCTTTGAGCGGAACCAGATCATAACCGAAGTTTGCCGAAATTCAGTGCGAATTTTCAAAACGAGCGTCCAGAAAGTGAGCGTGGCAGTCTGCAAGTATTGCGAACAGTGAACACTTCGAAAGCAGTTGCATGGCCAATTTTTAGCCAAACTGCCGGAGCAGCGCGTGGGACCGCTGTTGCATTGAAGCATTCAGTGACTAAGTCATTCGAACCAAGGTTCGCGCCGTCCCGGCACGTGTCGCACGCTCGATCCGGTGTACTTCACTCTTCGTGGTCGCATAGTCATGTTTTTCAGCCATAGATTCACGCAGATGTTCACAGATGAAGCTCTGACTTATCTGTGAACATCCGTGCCCAAACATTCTGCGATCGAATTCCAGACGCGTGACTCAGAAAGATATCAGCATCTAACCTGCTGCGATGTCACTGAATTGGGAATCATTGCGGCTAGTTGATACACTGCGGCTCAGAACGAATACCGAACGAAATGCCTTGGTGGAACTGTGGCGAAACGCAGCAAAAAAGAGTCAGTAATTCCGGATAGCCCGACGGCAGTTTTTGAGTCGTCGTCCGATAAACTGCTGAACGCGATTCAGAAGTACTGGGGCTACAATAGTTTTCGCCCGTTGCAGCAATCGGCGATGCTGGCCGCCATGGAGTCTCGCGATTCGTTAACGGTGCTGCCAACCGGCGGCGGAAAATCATTGTGCTATCAGGCTCCTGCGGTTTGTCGAGATGGCCTGGCGATTGTGGTCAGCCCGCTGATTGCGTTGATGAAAGATCAGGTGGATTCGCTGACGGCCTGCGGAATTCCGGCGGCGTTCATTAACAGCACATTAAGCGTTGATGAACGCAAACTTGTGGCAGATCGTATTCGCAACGGAGAACTGAAGCTTTTGTTTGCCGCTCCCGAACGGCTGGTGCAAAACCGCACAATTGATTTTCTGGAAACCTGCAACGTTTCGTTTATCGCGATTGATGAAGCTCACTGCATCAGCAATTGGGGCCACGACTTCCGCCCGGAATATCGGCAGATGGGGATTCTGCGATCCGCGTTTCCGAATGCTTCCATTCACGCATTTACCGCCACGGCAACTCAGCGAGTGCGCGAAGATATCGTGCTTCAATTGGGGCTGAAGGAAGCGGAAGTGCTGGTCGGCAATTTCGATCGCCCGAATTTGTTTTATCGAGTTGAACGGCGGCACGACGCGTTGTCGCAGATTAAAGCAGTCATCGACCGGCATCCCAATGAATCGGGCGTCGTCTACTGTATTAGTAGAGCCAGTGTGGAAGAAACGGCGAACTCGCTGAAGTCGCTGGGGTACAAAGCGTTGGCATATCACGCGGGCATGGATGGCGAACAGCGGAAGACTCACCAGGATGCGTTCATCGATGACAAAATTGATATCATCGTTGCCACAGTGGCCTTTGGGATGGGCATCGACAAAAGCAACGTTCGCTATGTTGTGCATGCCGAAATGCCTCGCAGTATCGAAGCCTACCAGCAGGAAAGCGGGCGAGCGGGGCGCGACGGTCTGGAAGCGGAATGCTGCCTGATCTATTCGGGGCGAGACACAAACACGTGGGAGTTTCTGATTAACCAATCAGAAAACGACGACAATCGACAGGCGTCGTTAACCGCACTTTCCAAAATGGAAGCATTCTGCGGCAGTGCAATTTGTCGGCATCAGCAACTGGTGCGCCACTTTGGCCAGCAATTGGAAAAGGACAACTGCGGCGCCTGTGATGTGTGTCTGGATGAATTTGACAAAGTTCAGGACCCATTGATTGTCGCTCAAAAAATTCTTAGCAGCGTTTATCGTCAGGAACAACGTTTTGGTGCCGAATATACGGCTCAGGTTTTGCGAGGTTCGAAGAACAAGAAGATCCTGTTCAACAAGCACGACAAACTAAGCACGTATGGGCTGCTGAAGAATGAAGCCGATCGAGTTGTTCGAGGCTGGATTGATCAACTGCTGGCTCAAGGTTTTCTAAAACGACACGGCGAACATTCTGTTTTGGTGATTACCGAAGAAGGCGCCGCCTTACTGAAAGGCAACGCGTCTGTGATTTTGACGCGACCTAAATCCAGTTCTGCCGCGGTCAGCCTGGAAGACAAGTGGGAAGGCGTGCATAGAGAACTGTTTGAAGAACTGCGGCAAATGCGCATGAAGATTTCAACAGAACGCAATGTTCCGCCGTACGTGATTTTCGGCGATATGACTCTGCGAGAACTTGCTCGCTATCGCCCCACAACAATGGCGACATTGACGAAAGTGTACGGTATTGGGCAGCAGAAGAAGGATGAATTCGGTAAACAGCTGATTCAATTGATTAAACAGTATTCTGCAGAAAACGATTTGCAGACGAATCTTCAGGCGGCTCCGGCAAAGCCCGCACCGCCTTCCAGACCACGCCCGGTTGCTCAGATTTCTGTCGCCACCGGACGCATTTTTGAACTGTTTGACGAAGGGCTGAGTCTTGATGAAGTTGCCCTGCAGACAGAACGAGCGATCAGTACCGTCACCAGTTATCTGGAAAAGTACGTTGTAGCTCGGCGAATCGACAGTGCCACGCAATGGGTGTCGGCCAGAAACATCAAGCTGGTGGAACAGACAATTGCTGAAGTCGGTCGCGAACGACTGAAACCCATTTACGACGCCCTGGAACAGTCGGTGTCTTATGAGGACATACGCGTGATTATCGCGTGTCTGGTGAATCGGGAATTGGGATAGGCCAATTTTTGTCTGTTGTGCACGAACTTGGTGGCCTTTTGCTTCGTGAAAAAGATTCTGGTGCGCACTTTCGTTAAGCGAAAGCAGGCTGTGTGTTGTGATGAGCAGCCGTAGGCGATGTTCTGTTTTCAGATTTCAGTTTTTTTGAGGCGCGGCTGCCCCGTTTCAGCTGATCTGAAAACTTGATTCTGAAATCTCAAAACTCACCTGTGCCTTCCCAACCGTTACGACCCGGTTGCATTATCCAAACGAAGTCTTTCATTCCAGCCAGCCCATACAACCCAACCCTTAGAGTGTTGCGTTTCTTCACGAATTTATTTGACCGGCAGAAACCCTAACCTAGGTTTCATCGTGTCAGGAACGCCTCGGCTAACTCCGACACGAATTCGATCGGTTGTCTGTATTGGCCGGTCAAGCTTGGCAGTTCGGAGGGGTCCCTTCTGCGGCAGATCTTTGATTTCCTTTGGGGGTATTAACATGAACAAGTTCGCAAAGAGTGTAAAGAAGTTTCTGGTTTCTGAAGACGGCCCAACTGCAGTTGAGTACGCAGTAATGCTGGCTTTGATCATCGTTGTCTGTCTGACTGCGATTTCAACAATCGGTAGCAGCGCAAACAGCAAGTTCCAGGAAGTCGGCAACTACCTGACATAGTCTGCTTTCCGTTGCCTTGCAGCGGAATCAGAACAAAACGCAGGACGCGTTCACTGGAGCATACGCTTCAGTGGACGTTGTCTTTTTCTTAACACCAGACGCCACACCTTAAAACGCAGAACATCTGAAAGAGATTTACCATGCTGCCATACTGGATCGATCTTTCGATTGCAGACTTAATGCAGGGCACAGGATTCGTTGCTATGGCGATGATTCTGATCACCTTTCAGTTCCTGCTGCCTTCGGGGCGCGCTTAGCAACGATTCTTGAGCCATTTCCGGAGTTCCTGACTTCGGGCCGCACACTCTTCCTCGTGCGTAACCGGTTCAAACACAACAAACTCATAACACGCAAACGTATCAAACAGGAAATAGAGAAATGGACTGGAACGAAATCTTTCTGAACAACTGGCCCATCAAGCTGGTCTCTGCCATCTTGATTCTGGCCGCCTGGATCGACGGAAAAGAACTGAAGGTTCCCAACTGGATTACCTTCCCGATGGTTCTTTCCGGCCTGGTATATTCAGCAGTCATTGGCGATGGTATTTCCGCCGGATTGCTGGGCATGTGCTGTGGTCTTCTATGTCTGCTGCCTCTTTACTCCGTTGGAGGAATGGGTGCTGGCGACGTGAAATTGATGGCTGGCATTGGAGCATGGGTTGGCTGGGAAATCACCTTTTACTCATTCTGCGTATCAGTCATCGTTGGTGCGATCATGGCTGTGATTATGGTTGCCAGCCGAGGTGCCTGGAAAAAGCACTATGAGCAGTTTCTGATGATTCTTAGCGAATGGAGCGTCATCAAGAACCCATACGAACTGTCGAAAATTGCCGCAGAACGCAAGCCAACGATGTTTCTGCTGCCTTACGGAATTCCAATCTGCATCGGCACAATCGGCTACTTCATGTACGCCGGCCTGATGTAAGAATTTCAAGAAAGTAGGGTATCCCGCTACCAGTCGTTCTGGAAGCGGGATTTATTTTGCCATGTTGTTGCCGCGAGGGGCGGTAACGCGCTAATTGACAAGTAATCCTGCCAGCAATATTTAAGCAGAGTTTCCGTCTCTGCCGATGATGATGCTGATGGGGCATGGTTCGGTCATAGCGATTGTTCTCCCAATGCCGTGAATTCAGATGCTGACATGCTTCTGAACGATCGACGGGAAGACGGTCGCCGGAACCGACCTGGAGTCTCCGGACGATGAAAAACCAGACACTGATTCTTTTAATTATCGCGGGTGCCTGCGGCCTTGTAGCAATGCTGGGGGCAAAGCAGTACCTGGACAGCAAGAGTGTTAAGGAAGAAGTACCCAAGGTTAAGGTGCTTGTTACTCAAATGCCGGTGAAGGCAGGCGAGCGACTGACAGAAGCGAATACTCAATTCATTACTGTCGAAAAAGCAACTTGTCCGGAAGGTGTCGTGACGGAACTGGAACAGATCGCTGAGCGATCTTCAAAGGTTCCACGTGGGGCGGGTGATTGGCTGTTTCTTGAACAACTGAATGCACCGGGAGCATACGGAGCCGTCGGAAACATTCCCACAGGAATGCGAGTGGCGACAATTGCTGTTGATGCAACGACAAATCACAGCGGAATGTTGCAGCCGGGGAACCGGATCGACCTGATGCTGACTTTTAAAGACAGAATTCCGGAAACGGGTGAACAGACAACTCGAGTCATTCCGTTGCTGGAATACATTGAAGTGTTTGCTGTTGATAATCAGCAGTATGGAAGAGACGTGGCCGGAGAGAACGTTCAGGCCAGAAATATTTCGTTGCTGGTTGATACAGAACAGATGATGAAATTGCAGCTGGCGAAGAAGAAGGGAGATATCTCCACGGTTCTTCGATCCAGTGAAGATAAGGAAATGATTGAGTTTGCCGGGCTTGAAGAAGACAGCCTGACAGGCGGACGTCGCAGTGAACTGAACGACCAATCAGCACTGGATAACCGCTTGGAAGCTGGCTTTGCAGTGCCGGAATTTAATCTGGGAGGAATGTTTGCAGAACTGGAAGCTGCCGCTCAGGACAACGGTCCAACAGCATCAGCACCGGTGATGGCCAGTAAGGACCGAACGGAAAACACCTGGATCATGGCGATTCATGAATCAGGAAGCGTTCGAGTGGAACATGTTGACCTGACTTCAGACGTTCCGAAAGACACAACCGCTGCTGGACGCAACACGCTTCCAGCAGCACCGGGAACAATGCCAGGGGCAGTAATGCCACTAACACCGGCAACACTGCCGGGGCTTGAAGATCTTGGATTGGGTGCGGATCTTGAAGAGACGATTTCAGCTCTTCCTGACCTGCTGAATTAATGAGACAACGTTTTGCAGGAAGTGTTCGAGTGTCGAGCACCACTGTTTAACAGGATTCGCACGGAGCGCGTTATGAGTTGGGGATGCGGTCCTCGGGCAAATTGTCCGAGGCCCGCTCTTCGCTTTGTTGGAGTGCAAGGATGCAGGCTAACACACGAATCGTCACTTTTCTGGCCGCTGTTGTATTAACGGCTGGCTCTGCCTTCGCGCAAAATGCCGGAACATCACCGGTGTATAAACTGCGAATGGGTGAAAATAAGGTGACGATCTTCGAAAAGTTCACCACGATTTTGCAGCATACTGCTCGCATCAAAAGTGTGCTGGACTTCGACGCGGAAGTGATCAAGATCGATCCCGTTCAGGGGCACCCGGATCAGGTCACTGTTTACGCTCTGGCAACAGGCGTCACAACCGTGACTCTGATTGACGAATTCGATCAGTTCAACAAGATCGAAGTGCTTGTTCAAGGCGACGTACGACACCTGGAATCGTACCTGAAACGCCTGTATCCCAACGACGCCATCCGAGCTGAAGAAATCAAAGGCTCTGTGCTGTTGACCGGCTGGGTGACTCGCCCGGAACACATCAACGAAATGGTTGGTATCGCTGAGCAGTTCTATCCCAACGTGCTGAATCACATGAGAATCGGCGGCGTTCAGCAGGTCATGTTGAAAGCCACCATCATGGAAGTGAATCGCACAAAGCTGCGACAGATGGGGATGAACTTCGGCCTGATCAAAAACGACAGCTATCTGCTTAGCACTCCAGGACCTATTACTCCAATTGGCAACATTGCCGCGACCGGCACCGGAGCACAGGTGACATGGACTGGCTTTTCCAACTCTACGATCAGCTTTGGTTTTATGGACCCGAGCAAGATTTTTCAGGGCTATGTGGATGCACTGCTGACAGAAGGTCTGCTGAAAATTCATGCGACACCGATGGTCGTAACACACAACGGAACGCCTGCTGCATTGCTTAACGGGGGTGAAGCTCCCGTACTTGTTCCGGCCGGTCTGGGTACAACAGCTATCGAATTCAAACCGTTTGGCGTAATTCTGAACGCCGTGCCTCACATTCTGGGCAACGGACGATTGAAACTTCAGGTAGAACCGTCCGTTGTGGAACGAGACTTCGCGAACTCAGTCACTGTTGGTGGCGTGACCGTGCCATCCTTTACTGTGCGTAAAGTCAGCACTCAGGTTGAAATGAACTTCGGTGAAACGCTGGTCATCGGTGGCCTGATTTCACGCCGCGAAGATGCGTCGACTCAGAAGGTGCCGTTCTTTGGAGAACTACCGTGGATTGGAGCTGCATTCAGCCGGAAGCAGTACAACGAAGTGGAAACCGAATTGATTATTCTGGTGACTCCGGAATTTGTCGCTCCTATGTCGCCTGAACAGGTGCCAGCCGGTGGGCCAGGTAAGTTTACGGATGCTCCAACCGATCACGAATTGTTCTGGCACGGTCTGCTGGAAATTCCCAAGACCGGACCGGAATGCGATGCCGTGTTCAACTGTACTCAATGCAGCCAAAACGGATACTGCAGCCAGCATCCCAACGGGAAATGGGGTTTCGGAAACGGTGCAGCATGCAAAGGGTGCGGAAAAGAAGGCTGTGCGGATTGCGGCCCTGCAACAATCACCCCAATGATGATTTCCCCCGCACCGCCTCAATCGGCCGGGCTGATCACTCCTTCCGCAAATAGCGAACAGTTGCCCGAGCCTACAATCAACACAACCACGCCAGTCAGTGCCGCCCGCATTGATGGAGCGTCGGAAGCTGGCCGAGCGACAACAGCCTATCCAACCGGAAAAGCTTCATCGACTTCACAGCAGAGACCGGGATTGATTTCACCCTTGATGCGATAATATGACCTAAACTAATTCAGCCAGTAAATATGCTTTGTATCCCAGTAAATCGGTGCCACTGATATGAAACTGGATCGCTGTTAAAGATCGATCCAACTCAAGAACTCAGGCAGGCTGGATCAATATTGGTGCAAACCTGGTCTATCCAGCCATCTGTTGGAATCTTGCCAACTGAGCTTACAGAAATTAGAGATTCAAAATGAAGAGCGTTCTTCGAATCGCGACAGTCGATCCCAATGAGGCAACACGAAATTCACTGAAGTCGTTGCTGTTGGGCATTGATACGGTTTGGCTGGAAGCAGAATGTTCGCGCTATGAATTCTTCATGGACGTCATTCGACAAACTCAGCCAGACATTGCACTGGTTAACGTCGACAGCAATCCGCGCGAAGCCGTGGAATTGATTGGGCACATCACCAGCGCGGCACCTCAATGCGCTGTGTTGGTCATCAGTCAGTCGCAGGAAGGCGCCTTGATTCTGCAGGTGATGCGACATGGTGCCAGTGAATTTCTGAATCTGCCTTTGCAGCTGGATGATTTCATCGCAGCTTTGGACCGCATTCGAGCAACATTGGGTGGCGGCGACGGTGATGGCGGTGGACATGCAGGCAAGATCTTTACTGTCGTTGGAGTTGGCGGCGGTGTCGGCAGTACTTCACTTAGCGTAAATCTGGCCGCAGCGTTGGCTCAGAATCCGGCGAATTCGCCCGTTATCATCGACCTTGACCTGACTCTTGGCGACGCAGACGTTTGGCTGGACATTATTCCAGACTACACAATCCGCGACGTATCCGAGAACATCAGTCGACTGGACTACGGTCTGCTTAAGCGATCTTTAACACGCCACGATTGTGGAGTCTTCCTGTTGCCTCGCCCAGTGGAAGTGGAAGGTCAGGACCTTGTGCGTCCGGACGACCTGCGGCGAATTCTGGCACTGCTGAAAGCAACATTCTCTCATCTGATTATCGATGTCAGTAAGTCGTTTGGTCCGCTGGACATGGCTGCCATGGGAGTGTCTGACAAGATTCTGCTGGTCACACAGCTGGACCTTACATGTCTTAGAAACGTTGTGCGAGTGATCCAGTATCTTGACCAAACAGAAGGTCTGGACAAGAAGGTTGAAATTATCGTCAACCGCATGGGACTGGAAGATACCGACATCAGCCTGAGCAAGGCGTTGGAAACAATTGGCCGCGAAGTGTTCTGGCAGCTGCCAAACGACTACGCAACTATGGTTGGTTCTCGAAATAACGGCGTTCCACTTAGCCAGTTCGCTCCGAAGTCTCGCCTGGCCAGAAGCATTCTGGATCTCACCAAGCGGCTTAGCATGAACGACGATGAACATGCTTTGGCAACGGCCACCGAAAAGAAAAAGGGCGGACTGTTCGGACTGTTCAGTAAATAGTCCGCGTACCATCGCTATTGAATCGTGCCTTCAATTTCCTTTTGAACTTGCGGCTTGACGCAGCTCACGGGTTCAGCCGCTTAGAGTTCTGGCAGAAGCATTCTGACCTTCACCGCGTCAATAAAGCATTGACGCGTGCTGGAGAAGTTCTAGCGTCCATGCCAGGCTAACGCTTCGGCGTATGTCGCTGCCCTGCCATTTGCAACTAGTTGACAGCCACAGGAACCAACATGCTTTCAGGTAAAACGATTCTTGCATTTGTCGGTACAGACTACGAAGACCTGGAACTGTGGTATCCCAAACTGAGATTTATCGAAGCGGGAGCCAGTTTTGTTACGGCTGGCCCCGAAGCGGGCAAGACGTACACCGGCAAGAACGGCTACCCCTGCAAATCCGATATCGCAATCGACGGGATCGACACGTCAACGTACGACGGTTTACTTTGCGGCGGCGGCTGGATGCCTGACAAGCTGCGTCGAGATCCGGAAGTGTTGCGAATTACTCAGGAATTTGCCGCCGCCGGAAAAATGGTTGCCGCAATCTGTCATGGCGGCTGGATTCCGATTTCTGCCAATGTGTATCGCGGTGTTAGAGTCACCGGGTCTCCCGGCATCAAAGATGACCTGATCAATGCGGGATGTCTCTTTGAAGACGCCTCCGTTGTTGTCGATCGCCATTTCGTCAGCAGCCGACGCCCGGATGATCTGCCGGATTTCTGCAAGGGAATGCTGTCGCTGTTTGAATAGCGGGCAATTTAGGTTGGCCACCTCGGACTAAAGTCCGAGGCTATCACATGCCGTCGCTCCGCGATTATTTCAACCCATCGCATCGCGAAGCCAGCGCCTGCCAGGATTGAACGACTGAGTTTTCCCGTACAAAACTCATCACAGCGTCCGTCGAAGCCCTTGCTACGTAGCGAC
>CALFSX010000064.1 GCA_937916515.1 uncultured Planctomycetaceae bacterium
GAGCGCTGCACTTTTCGCCCGCCAAGCGCCACACTTTCCCGCCGCCGTTTACAGCTTGTGGCAGATCAGTAACGTCGATTCCATAGACCGTATCCATCGCTTGCCCCACGGAAAAAAAATGCGTCACTGCACCGAACAGCAGGGAACTCAGGAACGCAGGTGGGTAATCTCTGATTTGCTTCGCTGCGACTGCGGCTTCAATGACTCGATTGATGTGTTGGTACATCGGCACAAGATGTTTGGAGAGCAGGTATTCAGTCCTTGCTGATCTTGATCCCATTTCCTGTCGCATAATGTCGATGTGCTCTGGATTTCGCATCGCAAACCGATTGATGGTTCGCAACATGACTTTAAGAACATCAACCGGGGCCATGTCACCTACGGTGTCATGGATCGTCTCAAAGGTGACCGTGAGTTCCGTGAACGCGTAGTCAACGCTGGCTTGCCACAGCTTTTCTTTGGAGCCGAAGTGATAATTCAATGATGGCTGTTTCGTCGCAGCAGCTTTCGCGATCACAAGCGTCGACGCGCCTTCGTAACCAACGCGAGCGAACTCACAAATTGCCGCAAGCAATATGTCTTTGCGCGTATCGCGTTTCATAGCTGGCTTCGCACCGACGATCGTCGCATTCTCTTGAACAAATATATCTGGCGGTGGTATCGTCATGTCTGTCACGCGACGCGGAAATTTAATGACTCAATTAAGATCCTATATCAACCAATCAATTAATTCATCTTCGTCGAAGGTGGTATCGCAACTTCGTCACAGATAAAGCAATCGGCGATCATGCCAACCTCGCCAAAATCGCCATAACACATTCATCACAAACAGGTTGCGGTTTTAAGGTGAATACGTCTCGTTCGGCTGTCGTTGTCGCGAAGTCGAAAAGAATTTCCACGGCGGGGCGAGAAACCGGGACATCCATCCACATTCCATTCTTAAGGCGATTTTCTTGGGGTGGAAAAAGGTGTCAGCGAAGTCTTGAAGTTTGTCAAGAATGACGTTGAAGAAAGATTTTTGATCGTGATTTTTCTGGAGTTGAATGTTGTTGGTTTGTGAGGGTGTGTTGGATTTTTTGAGGCATGGGTTCGGTGTTCGATGTAGGGAACAGAAGGCCTGTTTTTGGACGGTGTTTCATTGAATCACAGCCGGACCGGCGGTAGACTGTTGTCATCTGACGAAACGGAGCAAAGCTCTGCGGGGACGCAACTTTGCGAGGGATAGTCAGTGGTTCGGTGCCTCGATGTTTTTGGTCGAGTTGTTCATGAACTCTTTTGTTCAGGTGGCTTCACTGGCACACCGATCAATCCACACTTGATCTGTACGAATGAGCGTATTGAGAATAGTCAGCAGCTTTCTCATGGCTGCCGTCAGCGCCACTTTCTTCAGTTTTCCGTTCGCCAGCAGTCGCTGATAGAAGGCCTTAATTTTCGGATTGTGTCGTGTTGCCACCAGCGCTGCCATGTACAGCGTTCGGCGGATTCCCGAACGTCCGCCCGAGGTCTTTCGCTTGCCGGTCATCTTGCCTGAATCTTTGTTGATGGGCGCGACTCCCACCAGTTTTGCAACCTCCTTTCGATTGAGTGTTCCGAGCTCGGGCAGTTCGGCGATGATTGTGCTGACGGTAACTGGGCCGACGCCTTTCACGGAACTCAGAATTTCGATTTTGCGAGTGTTTGTTTCGTTCGCAACGATCGCCTTCTGAAGCTTGTTGTCCAGCATTTCCAGCTGTTTTTCGAGGGGATTCAGGATGGCCGCAATCGACTTGCGAATGTCCTTGTCTCGGGTCTGCTTCAGTCGTTTTTTTTCCTGGTTGATGAGGCCCAGGATCTGCCTCCGCCGCACGACCAATGCCTCTATTTTGATCTGTTCTTCTGACTTCGGCGGCTGTGGAGCGGGTTGCACAACTCCACCAAACCTAACAAGAACCCGAGCATCAATCGGGTCCGTTTTTTCGTCACGTCCGATGCCACGGGCAAAGTCGCGAACCTGCCGCGGATTAACAACAGCCAACGCAATCTGATGTTCATGAAGTCATTCGACGAGAAGCGATTCGTAGCCGCCCGTGGCTTCCATGACAACAATAGCATTTGACGGATCGACGATGGATTTGATCCAACGGTCAATTTTTCTTCGACTGTTTTCGACCGTCAATGCGGTCGACTTTTGGTTGTCTGCGATATCGATTTTGTCTTTCGAAATATCGATACCAATGACAGTTGTAAAACGATATTCTGTGTTGTTCATTTGATCCCCTCCTAATATTCGAGCTCGACATTTCGACGGCTCATGCTGCGGTTCGGGTTTGAAATGAAACGGCTTACGATCACGCTGACACTCGGTCTCTAAGACCCAGGAACGATCGATCTGCAAGCCGCCGTCGCGTCGGGGATGGCCATCCCGACGCGACTCTCTTCAGCTAAGATGATTCAATGGTTCGTCGCTCGTCAAGAACCTCACGATCAAGACATTAGGAACCGTTGTGTTCGAATCTTGTCAGCTTCCGAATCTAAGGGGGTGACGAGCGTCTGGACCGACATCGGATTCGTGGCATGACCAGACGCCGTTGATCTATTTGCCCGGGATGTCATCCCACAATTCCAGCACACGCACAGATGCTTTGTTGCCTTTTTCCGCAGCTATCTGAAACAGGTGCCGGGCCTTCGCGAGATCCTTCGGAACTCCATCACCTTTCAAATACAGGCACGCGTACCGGTGCATTGCCTCAGCATTTCCAGCTTCAACCGCAAGTGATAGATAGTGCGCGGCACTTGTATAGTTTCGTGAAACATAGAGGTCGCAAAGATAAGCCTCCCCCACCCATCGCTGAGCCTCGTCCAGCCCGCCATCTGCCGCTCTTTTCATGTATTCAAACGCACAGAATGCCGTTCCATCAGGTGGCGACTGCCCTCCCAGCAGCAACATACCTGCTTCAAACGCTGCCTCTGGGCGATTACGCCGAACAAAACAATCCAGGCAGTGGAATACCCATGCCAAATCCACTGAGGACAAATTCCCCTGACGACAAAGCGAAGAGAGTCGAAGCATACCGTGAAATTCACCTAGTAATGCCGCACTTCGGTAACAAGAGAACGCTGCCTGAACATCGGCGATAACACCGTTACCATGCTCATAGCACATGCCTAAATACACAAATGATGTGGCGTCCCCCAATGAAACAGCAATCAGAAACTTTTCGACGGCCGCCTCATATTTTGCATGATCATAATAATAACGAGCCAGGTTGTAGTATCCGCGTGGATGTCCGTGAGTAGCCGCCTTTTCAAACAACCGATTTGCCGCACCATATTGCTCGCATAACTGTGGATACTCTTCCAGTAGCACCCCCAATCGAACCATCGCGTTCGGTTCATTTGCAGCCACCAGAACGGAGTATCCCTCTGCGCACTGAAGCAAGCTGGCTTTTTCATGAATGCCGGACTCTGCGGCAATCGCGTCGCAATGTGTTTGTAAACTGTGGTCGATCAACTCACTTGCTTCTTCAAGCCCCAATGCGGGCCATCCATGGCATCACAGAAAACCAACCGGCCAGCCGGGGTTGCTGGCAATGATTGGAGATTCAATTCGGTCAGGCATTTACGACGTTCCTCGTCAATTCAGAAATGGACTTTTGTTCCCGCATCCACAATGCGACCAGTGGCGAAACGACAAGTGGCTATTTGCCTTCCGCCGCCCATTTTTTCATCAGCGCGATGTTGTCATCGATTTCCTTCACGTGATCAGGATCGAATTTGGGGCCGCGAAGGCGAGCTGTGTAGACTGTCATGTCGCTGTCGTACATTGCGGCTGTTTCCGGTTGCTGGCCCTGGTCACCCGTTCTTTCCATCCAGTCATTCAGTTGTTGACGCATTTTTGCAAGAACTTCAGCGTGATCTGGATCATCAGCAAGGTTGTGAATTTCGTACGGATCGGCGATCGTGTCGTAAAGTTCTTCTGGTGGGCGAACTTCACGCAGGTGCAGTTTTTGAACATCGTTCAGCTTGCCGGCGTCATGCCATTCTCGCAACGCAATCAGAATCTGCTTGGCATCTTTATAAGCACATGGCTGCAGATACGGCCTGTTTGGCAGGAAGTTGCGAATGTACTTGAACTGCTGCGTTCTTACCGATCGCATGTGATCGACGGTTTCGTCACAACGGTCTCGCGCTGCAAAAACGGCATCACGAGCTCTATAGTTGGGGGCGAGAATATTCTGAGCCTGCATGTATTCCGGAATCGCTATTCCGGCGGCCGCCAACGACAATGCGGCAATGTCGATGTGTTCAACCAGGTCAGCTCTAACGGTACCGGCAGCAATTCCAGGGCCGGCAATCACCAATGGCACGTGCAGGCCTTCGTCGTACATAAACTGCTTACCTCGAGCATGACTGATTCCGTGGTCTGTCATAAACAGAATCAACGTGTTATCGCGAACTCCTTCGGCTTCCAGCTGAGCAACAACTTCACCCACCATGGCATCTGTGACTCGCACTGAATCCAGGTAAGCGGCCCAATCCTGAATGACATCCGGATGATTCGGATAATAGGGTGGAAGCTTAACGACAGATGTTGAAGTGCTGTCACCGAATGCCTTCCTGGCGTTCGCCGCCATTTTGCTCCAGCCAGCCTGATTGCTGCCTCGCAGCTTGCCGCCTGGTGTTTGAATCTGAGCAAAAAACGGCTGGCCCTCTTTACGATCGGCCCAGTTGCTGCCGTTGTAGACAGACTTGTCCCATTCGAAGTTGTAGTCTGTTTTGCCGAGCTTTCCTTTTCTGATGGGCCAGTCGGAAATGGTGGTGTAATAGCCCGTCTCCTGAAACAACTTCGGCACCAGTTTGATTGCTTCAGGCAATTCAATCTTCAATTCGCCTCGCCCGCTGCGATGATGATGAGCTCCGATACTGGTTTGATACATGCCGGTGATAAACGCAGAACGGCACGTTGAGCAAACAGGAGCCGTCACATAGGCATTTGTGAACTTCACGCCCTGACTCGCCAGCTTGTCCAGATGCGGAGTTTCTATCGCCGTTTCGCCATAGCAGGAAAAATTGGCGGACATGTCATCGGGAATAATCCACACGATGTTCGGACGCTCAGCGTTTGCTCTGGCCGCCAGACAAACAGCCACAGCACCAATCAGAAGTGAAAAAAAACGATTCATGAATTTTCCTGTTGAATAATTTCTGAAACACGAACATCGTTGGCGTTTCGCAATTGAGTCTTTTGCTATTGCCGTAAGTCAACGTTTGCAGTGCCGATTACGCCTGGCGGCAGCGATCACGATAACGTCGCCAGCCGTTTCCTGCCACCAGCAGCAGCACCAGCAAGTTCATCGGCAACGTTGCAGCGATGACGTCGCCGACGTTTATTGGTAGACTATAGCCGTCGGAACGCCTTCACTGAAGCGAAGGCTTACACTGGCGAAACGCAGCACAGCATCAGCAAGCCGTTCAATACATCGTTACTTAGATTATACGATTGATCTTATGCCCATCGTAGTTGGCACCGACGAAGCTGGATACGGCCCAAATCTGGGACCGTTGGTCATCACGGCCACAACCTGGGAAGTGCCAGACGGCATTACTCCCGAAACTATGTGGCAGCCATTGGAACCCGCGCTTACAGATTCACCATCTCGCAACGATAAGCGGCTGCATGTTTCTGACAGCAAAAAAGTCTATTCGGCAGGCAAGTCGATTGGATCTTTGGAACGCGGTATTCTGGCTTTTCTGACGCACCTGAAGCAACCGCATGCAACGTGCGTTGAACTGGGCACCACTGTTTCCGGTTCAGCCTTTACCAAAGATTACCATAAAGCGTGCGGCAAGAAACTGGAAGACCTGAAGCTGCCTTTGTCTGCCAACGCAGACGCAATCAGCAGCAGTGCTGCCTTGTTGTCTGCAACGATGAGCGAGCAGAACTTCCGGCTGCTGAGTATCAAAAGCTGCGTCATGTTTCCGCCCGAATTCAATCAACAGGTGGAACAGACGAATTCCAAGGGCAAGGTTCTTTCGTCAGCGACTCTGCAACTTGTGAAGGCATCTGTCGACGAAGCGGAAGTTCAATCGGAAAACGGTCCGGTCACAGGCTGGGTGGTGTGCGACAAGCACGGTGGTCGCAATCGGTACGACGACGTCATCTCCGAAGCGTTTGATGATCAGTTTGTGTTTCGCATTGAAGAAGGTGGACCGAGATCTGTGTATCGGGTTGGCGAACTGGAATTTTGCTTTCGCACCAAGGCAGAAGCCATTCTTCCGGTTGCACTGGCGTCTATGGTTTCAAAGTACGTGCGTGAAGTAGTGATGACGCAGTTCAACCGCTTCTGGCAACAGCACGTTCCGGACTTGAAACCCACCAAAGGCTATCCCGTTGATGCAGCTCGATTCTGGACAGACATCGAACCAACGGTAAAGAAGCTGAAAATTGCCAAGTCAGATGTTTGGCGTTGTCGCTGACTGTTTTGACAGCAGTGTTGTCACCTGTAAAAACTAAGTTCGCTTAATAACCATACTGCGGAATCTGTTCACGGCTGATTCCGTGGTGTAACCTTCATCCATAAAGTTAAATCAACGCTAAACTCGTGAATCAAGGATCAGATTGAATGCCAGACCAGTTTCTTAAAGACCTGCTTTCGACACCTGGCACCTCCGGCTTTGAACAGAACGTCCAGCAAGTTGTTCGAGACTTTACTTCAACGTTTGCAGATTCCACAGAAACCGACGTTCACGGCAACGTCATTGCAGCCGTAAATCCCGGTGGAGCGTGTCGAATTCTGCTGGATGCACACTGCGACCAGATCGGGCTGATTGTCCGCCACATTGACGATTCCGGTTTTCTTCGAGTCAGCGCGGTTGGCGGGTGGGACATGCAGATCCTGCTCGGCCAGCGAATGCTGGTGCACACCGCAAGCGGCTCAATCCCCGGTATCATTGCTCGCAAGCCCATTCATTTGTTGAATGAAGCAGAACGCAAGACCGTGCCGAAAATTCAGGAACTGTGGATCGATATTGGATCTGCGTCCGCCGCAGAAACGAAGGAGATTGTTCAGATCGGCGATTCGATTACTCCCGAACCATGTCTGCGAGAACTTCGCAACGGACGACTATCGGGCGTCGCCATGGACGACCGCACCGGCGTTTGGGTCATCATGAATGCTCTGAAGCTGATCGCCGCCGCCAAACCCAAAGCTGCGGTCTTCGGTGTGTCATCCGTGCAGGAAGAAATCGGCCTGCGTGGTGCTCAAACAAGTGCTTATAACGTGAACCCACACGTCGCCATCGCCGTAGATGTGACTCATGCGACAGACTGTCCCGGCATCGATCTGAACGAATTTGGCAACATCGCAATCGGTGGCGGCCCGGTTGTGGTAAGAGGTGCCAACGCGAATCCACGAGTGTTTGACCTGCTGCTGGAAACAGCGCAGAAGAACGACATCAAGGTGCAGATCAACGCGTTGGCCCGTCCGGCCAGCAACGATGGCGCGGCGATTCAGGTTAGCAGAGGTGGATGTGCGACCGGCTTGGTTACCTTGCCGAATCGTTACATGCACAGCCCGGTTGAAGTTGTCGCAGAATCCGATCTGGAACAGGCAGCAAAGTTGATCGCCGAATTTTGTCTGGCGATCGACGAAAAGACTTCGTTCATTCCTTAAAGCAGAATTTCATGTCGGCAGAATCACAGCAGTCGTCGGGCGAATCCGCCACCACTCGCCGCCGGGTACTAAGTACTCTGGCCGCGGTGGGAATCGGTTCGGTCGCATTTCAACGGGCGGCTGCCGTGCAGGCGGAAACGAGTTCCGCCGCCACAGTTGAATCCATCAAAAATGCCGAATGGATCAGCGGCATCACGCTATCCGACGAACAACGTGAAACGGCCGTCAATGCGATCAATGGAGTCTTCAGTAAACGCGACCAGATGCGTGCGGTCAAGGTTCGGTATGACACGCTTCCCGCAATTCGATTTGATCCGGAAATTGGAGTTCCCGGAATTCAGCAAAGTTCATTGGATCACCCTGACTATCTGTCTTCAGCAGGTGCCCCCGCAGCCATTGCGGAGAACGCAGACGACGTTTCTTTCCTTACGATTCGACAGCTGGGCAAACTTCTGCGTGATGGCAAGCTAACCGCAGTTGAACTTGCCAAACAGACAATCGATCGCTTGCGCGTCGCCAATGAATCACTGAATTGCGTCGTTAACTTTACGGAAGAACTGGCACTTAAGCAGGCTGCAGTTGCGGATCGAGAACTTTCTGAAGGCAAAGATCGCGGACCGTTGCATGGAATTCCCTGGGGCGCGAAAGACCTGATTGCCGTTAAAGGCTACCCGACAACCTGGGGAGCTCCACAATTTCAAAACCAGGTGCTGCCACGCACGGCAACGGTTGCGAAAAAGCTGGAACAGGCAGGAACCGTACTGGTTGCAAAAATGTCGTTGGGAGCACTCGCGATGGGCGACAAGTGGTTCGGCGGACAGACTCGCAACCCGTGGAACCCACAGCAGGGGTCGAGTGGATCTTCCGCGGGTTCCGCATCTGCCGTCGCTGCCGGACTTCTTCCGTTTGCGCTGGGAAGTGAAACGCTGGGCAGCATTGTTTCGCCTTGCAAACGCTGTGGAGTAACAGGACTGCGGCCCACGTTTGGTCGAGTCAGTCGAAAAGACTGCATGGCACTTTCGTGGACGATGGACAAGATCGGCCCGATCGCTCGAAGTGTTGATGACTGCGGAATTGTCTTCAACGCGATTCATGGTGCCGACGATGGAGACCCAACCAGCGTTAGCCGATGGTTTAACTGGCCGATGAAGCTGGACTTGAGTCAGGTGAAAATTGGACGTATCGAAGGCAGACGCACTTCAACTGCTGATGAAGCCACGCTGGCCTTTCTGGAAGAACTGGGGGCCGATATTGTGCCCATCGCGTTGCCGAGCGAATTTCCTGAATGGGCGATCAGTATTATGCTGGACGTTGAGGCAGCGACCGTATTTCACGACATAACCGCAGCCAACAACACGGAAGGACTGAACCAATGGCCAGACATCTTTCGCAAGTCTCACTTTCTGCCCGCCATCGATTATCTGCATGCATCCAGATTACGAACCCGCCTGATCGAACACATGGCAGACGTGTTTCAACAGGTCGATCTGTATGTTGGCGGTGATGATCTGGGTACTTGCAATTTAACGGGCCATCCAACAATCGTATTGCCGACCGTCATGTCCGATTCCAAATCGCACGCTCAACCGATATGCAGCACTTTAACAAGCCAGCTTTACAACGAAGCTACACTACTTGCAGTCGCAAATCTGTTGGAATCTCGCGCGGGAATTTCAGAAATCAGACCGTCGCCCGAATAGCGGCCGGGGTGTACAGCCCAATGCATCCCCATGGGTTAGTCAGCATTCTGTTGGCGTCTTCAATCAAAGCATTCACCAACCTCGAGATTCGTGCGGCCGAATGAATCAATACAGCTTGTCAAAAACAGTGGCCAGACGAACAGTATGTCAGCTCACTATATTGTAACGGCATATTCAGAAAGTGCGGAAGACTCACACTCACGACCGATTCAAAGTTACCCCAGGGCACTGAAGGTGGTCCCTATTTGGCAATCTATACATTAGTTTTTTACAATCGTACAAATTCTGGAATACCAAGGTCCGGATCCAGTACTGTGATGCGATACCAACAGCACATAAACCATGCCAATGGACACGGAGACTCAGAATGCCGCAAATCCTGATCGTGGACGACAGTGAAGCCGACATCCTATTTGCGCGTCATGCTTTAGCGTCACGAACAGAGTGGACCGTTGCTTCCGCGCAAGACGGGGAACAGGCACTGGAGATGCTGACGACCGATTCGTTTGATGTGGTAGTCAGCGACATCCGCATGCCCAGAATTGACGGATTGCAGTTGCTACGGCAAATCCGTCAACGGTTCATTGAAATCCCAGTCATCATCACAACATCTCATGGCAGCGAAGAAATTGCGATGCAGGCAATACAGGCGGGTGCGGCCAGCTATGTGCCAAAATCGAACGTCGTTCGCGAACTGCTGGAAGTTGTTGAATCGGTAATTTCGTCATCGATACTCCGAAAAAATCAGAGCAGATTCTTAGCGTGCGTGGCACAGCAGGCCATGAAGATTGTGTTACCGAATAACGACCGCAAATTCCTTCCCACAGTTGTCTCAGAATTACAAAGTCTGGCGACAGCCATTGGCCTGACGAACTCGTCCGACAATACTCAACTGGGAGTCGCACTGGAGGAGTCGCTTGTTAACGCGGTCGTGCATGGCAATCTGGAAGTCAGTTCTGACCTTCGCCAGCGCAACGACGATTCCTATGCGGAGCTCATTGAAGAACGCCGGAACATGGAACCCTACAAAGATCGCGTTGTAACCGTCACCGTTTCCCTGACACCTGAAGAAGGTCAATTTACGATTCGTGACGACGGCCCGGGCTTCGATGTTAACAACCTGCCCGACCCAACCGATCCAGAAAACCTGTTAAAACCCAGTGGGCGAGGGATCATGCTGATCAACGCCTTCATGGACGAGGTTTCCTTCAATGCAAAAGGAAACGAAATTCGCCTGACTAAACGGCGTCTGCCAGACGATTTGATTTAGTAAGAACTCAGATCTCTTCGCCGCATCAATCGGTCTCGGGCACTTCTAATTGACGTTCGGGGGAGACCGCTAATTCCTGACCGGTATACAATCCGGCAACCGGAAGATTACTGGGAAGCGTTCTTACATGAAGATCGCGCTGCGGGAACGAAATTTCAATCTTCGCCGTCTTAAACGCTGCATCAACGGCCTCGTGCAGTGCCGTAATTGTGGCCAGTCGATTCTCCAGATTCGGCAGGTAACATCGCAGCCCAAGATCCAGAGTGCTGTCACCAAAACCCTCGAACGTTGAAACCGGTAAAGGATCTTCCAGAACATCAGGGTGGTCCTGTGCAACCTTCAGCAACAGCGATCTGGCCAGGATAGTGTCAGTTCCGTAGGCCACACCAACGCGAATAACAACGCGGTTGACCTTGTCCGTTAAAGTCCAGTTCAGCAGTCGTCCAGTTACAAATTCCTTGTTGGGGACGATGTATTCCTTACGATCCCAGTCCAGAATTGTGGTCGCTCTAATTTGAATCCTGTTAACGATTCCGGACACTTCCCCAATGGTCACGACGTCGCCAATTCTCACGGGACGTTCAAATAAAATGATCAGGCCTGAAACAAAGTTGGCAAAAATTTCCTGCAGACCGAAACCCAGCCCCAAAGTCAACGCCGCAGCCAGCCACTGTACCTGAGCCCAGCCAATTCCGATGGCAGCGCTGGCAAACACAAACCCAATCACAACAATCAGATAGCGAGCCACCATACGACAGGCATACCGACTGGCAGGTTCCAGCGGCAACCGCTGCAGTACGGTCAGTTCCAGCAGCCCTGGTATATTTCTGGCAGCTGTATACGTCAGCAAAACCAGAAAGCATGAAATCAAAGTATCAGCGACTGTCACGGACTGAATCTGCGGTTCAGAGCGAAATGTTTTCTGACCGTCTTCAGTAACTTCAACCATCACATCAACGGTGGTAGTCCACAGCTCCCAGCGGTCCAGAATTCCCAGAGCAGGCAACACGTCAACCCATATAAACCAGGTCACAATCAAGCAAACCAGTGCCAGGCCTGAACGAATGAAACGCTGAGTCTGCTCGCTGACTTCCTGCAGATCCACGGCCGCATCCTGTGGGTTTGGCTTCGGCACGTTGGATGGCGACGCCTCAGCTTCGTTAAGCATGGCTTGCCGACGTTGCCTTGCCTGTTCAATTCGCAAACGGCGATGACCGACAACAAACCACCGAATCAAAAAGCATCGCAAAACAAACAGTCCGACCATCAGCCAGATCGTCAGGTGCATTCGCCAGTGCAGTTCGTAGGCCGTGTAATAGAATCCGACGATGGACAGCACCGCCAGCGCCAGTGGGACCAGTAATGCCGCCGCATAAGAGATCCAGCGCAAACGATGAAACCAACCATTGTTGTTGATAATCAGGAAGTCTCTAAAAACGCCGGTTGCCGGGTGCAGCACTGTTCTTAGAAACGAAACAAACACAATCATTGAAAGCACAAAGGCAACCCGTTCCAGTGCATCGCGTCCCTGAGGATTTTCGTGAGCGTGCAGAGTCGTTTCCACAAACAACAAGGGTAGGGAAAGCACGGTCAGCGTGCGCAATTTGGCTCGAAGCAGGCGAACGGAGTTCTTCGGCCACTCAAAATGAGCCAGCCCCAGTCCGCACGGTCGGCATAGATGCCGCAGCAGATTCAGAACCAATGCCCCGATGGCCACGGCCAGCAGTCCGTTACCAACCGCAACGACAAAAGGCGCAGCAGATCCATCAGACAATAGTCTCCACGCCAAAAAGCCAGCCAATGCTGGCCACGGAATGGCCAGCACAAAACTTATGACGGCAGCCCGCCAGGTTGGCAGAAATTCGCGACAGGTGGAACGTGAAGTCACTTCAGCGATGCTGGCCAGAATCAACCGAAAGCGCGGATGTACGATAAACAAAATACTGATCAGCAGTGTAATAAGAGCGTACAGCCAAAGTCGTTGTGTGGTATCGGCAATCAGCGCGTCGCGAACTTCTCGCCAGTTGTTTGGCGACACAAACCAACGAACGGTAGTGACAATTTCAGCAGCATCGGCGCTGTCAGGCAGACGATTACTGCGAATCCACAGTACTCGTTCCTGTATGAATCCCGAAAACTCAACAATCTCCCGTATGTACTCCTGCTGAGTCGCGTCGAGCTCACCCAGCCGATTGAAATATTCGCCGTAGTTCTGCCCCAGAGTCGAAAGGGTCACTGAGCGATCCACGGCAAGTCGCAACTGAATTCGACTTTCCTGAGACAGGCCTTCAACGTGCTGCAACGCGTCGACTTTGTCGGTAAACACCTCTTTCTGGTCTTCCACGTCCAACCGCGAAAACTCCAGATCTCGCATTTCTTCCTGACGAATCTGACATTTCTGCCTGATCTTTGCCGGGTCTTCCAGCGTCCTCAACAGACGCCGAAGCTCCAGCCCGATGGCCCCCGTCAAGCCGACACGCGAAATCTTCTCGTTTGTTTTCGCCTTCAGACTTCTTAGCGATTCCAGATCTTTCCTGGCGGTCCCAACTTCGTTCGTCGCCTTCGTAATTGAGGCCGTCAAATCAAGATTCTTTTTTGCCATGCTGGCAGTTTCGGCAGCGATGCTGATGTCTGTGGCCAGAACCAGTTCGCCAAAAAACAACTCCTTGTCAATCATCGTTTGACTGTAGGGCGTCGGCGTAGGTTGACCATTGGCAAAGAATTCCAGCTGGTCTGCGATATAGCGAGCATCCTGGCTACGTTTCGTTGTGATTCGCTTACTTAAAGCGTCAACTTCCTGCTGCAACCGAGCAACTTCGCGGCGACCGCGTTGTATTCGCAGGTTGGTCAGATCCAAAGCTTTGGCTGCGTCATATTTTGATAGCTCGGCCTGGTTCGCAGGCCCTTCGGCTATCACTTCACGAAGGCGCCCCAGCAATAAAGCTCGGCGGGCGGCCGTCGCATAGGCAGATTCGTCCGCTGGAGCCGGCAATGCCAGTTCAGCCTGAATTTCAGCTTTGCGAGTCGCTTGAGTTGCCTGATCACCGACGATCGCTGTTCTTCGCTCAGCGCGACGATTAGGCTCGGCCTCCAAAGTCGCAAGTTTCAGCTTCTCTTCCTGAAGCAGCGGTTGCCGTGTGGCAAGGTTCGATGTCAGATCAGCCAGTGAAGCTTCATCGGAAATTCCAGGTAGCAATGGTGCTGGTGGTAGAGCAAGCTCAGCCTGCAGTTGATTCGCTGTAGCGGCTAAACCTTTAATAGACGCCTGATCCAGTGGAGTTTGCGTCTCAAGCTTCACAGCACGAGCTAAGGCATCGACGGCCTTCTGATGAGTCTCAAGAACCTTCTTCTTTGCCTCTTCATCGATTTCCGTTGCCGCCTCAATCTTCTTTTTCAGTTGATCAAGAGTCTCAGTCGTAATTGTTTCCAGCTTGGGAGGAACCTGCTCTTCGGCCCGCTGATCTTCAGCAGCAGCGGGAGGAGCGACTGGCGGAGCAGCAGCAGCAGCAGCCGGAACAACGGAAGGAAGCGTCGTGGTCTGAGCAACAGCACATGGCGGCTTAGCCAACAGCAGAGCGCACACAGCCGCCGTCAAACACAACGATCGCAATGGGCGGCGAAAACGAGATCGCAAAAGTACGCTGGCGAAAAATGAGCGGGACAACAGCAGACTGGAATGGCAGAAAGAATTCACGATCGACGTCTTCTAATTTCGTTTCCGTTTGGCGGAAAATTGTTGCCGGATTGACAACGAGTTAATTCAATACGCAACAGGGCGCGGAACCGCTCAAACCCGCTTTCACGGCCAACCAATTGCAGACGTGGCAAGAAAGAAGATCTGGCGTCCGAAGTTTCGCATACTTCAGCACCAGCGAGAATGCCGACTTCGCGGTGAATACAGTTTCACGCATGGAATCTCAAGAAAGGGCGACAGAAGACGCTTCGCTCAGGACCAGGTGTCGTTGCCGTCTTCCGTTCCACTACCGAGGTGTTGCCGGCACATGCTTTCCATTAATAGCGACATGATGATGTGCCCCTGTACACACGAAAACTCGATACCGGAATATTAAAGCGACAGACCGCAGCAAGAACGTCCACATCTGCCCGTCTTCACGGCAGACTCCGAAATGAAGCACCAACTTTTGCGTAAAAATGACAGATCCGTTTGGGACCGTTTTTTTGCCGGAACAATTATTCGCAGTTGTGCTGTCAACTCGGCAGCAATCGGCTAAAACGTCTGCATGTCAACAGACTCGTCAAAAACAGAACTGCCTTATTTTCATTCGTGTACGGGCGATTGGTTTCGGCAGGCGTTCGTCCAACCAACGAAAGTGCAACTGGACGCGTGGCCCGCAATCGCCAGCGGTAAAAGCACATTGCTGCTGGCCCCTACCGGCTCCGGAAAAACACTGGCCGCGTTTATGGCCGCCATCGACCGCCTGTTCTTCGGAACTGCGAACAGCATAGCTGAACAACAAGCAGCACGGATCGCTGCAAGCATCAGCAACCAACTTGCAGATGTCGTCAGCCGCCAGCGCGGAATCAAAGTCCTGTACATCTCGCCGCTGAAGGCGTTGGGCGTCGATGTTGACCGCAACCTGCGCGGGCCAATCGCGGGCTTGCGAGCATTCGCAGAACGCAATTCTGTCCCCCATCGCGTGCCCACGGTCGCCGTCCGATCTGGCGACACTCCGCAGCGCGAACGCGCTTTAATTGTGAAAGAACCACCGGACATCCTGATCACAACTCCTGAATCGCTGTACCTGATGCTGACATCAAAGGCCGAGTCGATTCTGGCTTCTGTGGAAACAATTATCGTCGATGAAATTCATGCGTTGGCCGGAACCAAACGCGGCTCGCATCTGTTTTCAACAATCGAACGACTCGAACGTTTGCGAAAAAAGGCGGCACATTCAGACAGCAGCGAACTGAATGCCAGCGTTCCACTTCAAAGAATCGGCCTGTCCGCCACCCAGCGTCCCCTGGAAGAAATTGCTCGACTGCTTGGCGGCGGCGATGCGACGGCGGATCCCGACGTGCCCGTAACACCGCGTCCCGTGCAAATCATCGACGCATCAGAAAAGCGGCGATTCGCTGTCACGATTGAAACCCCCGCAGAAGTCGTCGCTCAAAACGGCATCGCTGCCACCAGCAGCACCGTTTCCACTTCCGGCGAATCACACTCATACAGCGCCGGCGAAATTCCAATTGGCGACGCGTCGTCGATGCCCACAATTCCTTCTGTGTGGCCTTCCATCCATCCCAGACTTGTCGAACTGATTCGTCAAAACCGTTCGACGATGATCTTCGTCAACAGTCGGCGTTTGGCTGAACGCCTTGCATCCGCCATTAACGAACTGGCCGAAGAAGAAATCGCATTGGCACATCACGGTTCGATTGCGAAAGATATTCGAGCTCACATTGAAGACCGCCTGAAACGCGGCGACCTGCCCGCCATGGTCGCCACTTCATCAATGGAACTTGGTCTGGACATGGGAGCCGTCGATCTGGTGATCCAAATCGAAGCACCGCCTTCCATTGCTTCAGGCACTCAACGCATCGGCAGAGCAGGGCATCAGGTTGGGGCGATTTCAACAGGCATCATTTTCCCGAAATATCGCGGAGACCTTGTTGCCTGCAGCGCGGCCACTGGTGCCATGCTGGAAGGCTGGGTGGAAGAAACTCACTATCCACGAAATCCACTGGATGTGCTGGCTCAGCAAATGGTAGCGATGACATCACGTGAAGCCATTCATGTGGACGAACTGTATTCAACGCTGCGCAGTGCCGCTCCGTTTTTTGAGTTGCCGTATTCATCGTACATCAGTGTGCTGGATCTGCTGTCCGGGCGTTATCCTTCCGACGAATTTTCGGAACTGAAACCGCGAGTTAACTGGGACCGCATCACGGGCGTCGTGTCGCCACGCAAAGGCGCTCAACGACTGGCGATCCTAAATGGCGGCACTATTCCGGATCGAGGTTTGTTCGGCGTGTTTCTGGTTGGAGAAGACGGAGAATCCGGCGGACGAGTTGGCGAACTGGACGAAGAAATGGTCTTCGAATGCCAGCCCGGCGACGTCTTCCTGTTGGGCGCATCGTCGTGGCGTGTTGTTGATATTACGCGAGATCGAGTCACCGTTGTGCCGGCTCCCGGCGAACCCGGCCGCATGCCGTTTTGGCGAGGCGATGGGCTGGGGCGACCGTTTGAATTCGGTCAGGCGATCGGAAAGCTTTCGCGAGAACTTGTCGCAGCGCCTGCGAAAACAGCGATCAAAAGATTACGTTCACAACACGGCCTGGAAGAATCAGCGGCAGTTTCGTTATTGGAATATTTGAACGAACAAATTGAGGCCTGCGGAGAATTGCCGTCTGACAGGACAATCGTCATCGAAAGCTTTCTGGACGAAGTCGGAGATTGGCGGATTGTGATTCTGTCTCCGTTTGGTTCGCGAGTTCACGCTCCGTGGGCACTGCTGGTCGCCGCCAGATTGCGAGCAGAAACGGACGACGAAATTGACTTAATGTGGACCGACGATGGCATTGTCTTTCGTATTCCTGAAGCGTACGACGTGCCCGCAGAAGAGCTGTTCTTTCCCGATCCTGACGAAGTGGAAGAGTCACTAGTGCGCGAAATTGGTGGCACCGCGATGTTCGCCGCAAAGTTTCGTGAGAACGCGGCGCGATCACTGTTATTGCCGAGACGCAGCCCTCAAAAACGCACACCACTGTGGCTGCAGCGCAAACGATCCGCTGATCTGCTGAAAGTTGCCTCGCGTTTTCGCAGCTTCCCCATGCTGATGGAAACCTATCGTGAATGCCTTCGCGACGTGTTTGACATGCCCAGCTTTGTATCAATGCTTACGCAGGTCAGAAACCGTGTGATTCGAGTAAAATCGGTTCGCAGCGAACATCCTTCGCCGTTCGCTGGAGCCGTGCTGTTCAGCTACGTCGGCAACTTCATCTACAACGGCGACGCGCCGCTGGCCGAACGGCGCGCACAAACATTATCGCTCGATCACGCACAGCTTCGCGAATTGCTGGGAACACTGGATTTTCGAGAACTCTTTGATGCCGATGTCGTTCGCGAAGTGGTCATGGAACTTCAGCGGCTAAACGGATGGCCCCTGCGGCACGCCGATGACCTGCACGGCTTACTGCTGAAAATTGGGGCCTTAACCTTTGACGAGATCGCTCAACGATGTTCGACTAAGGACGTTGAATCTGGCAGATGTCGTGAATGGCTGGATGAACTGCTGCATCGCCGTAGAGCTTTCGCCTTCCAGCTTACAGGCGGCGACTCACATAGTTCACTGCTGCAACACAAGGAACGCTTCGCGACTGCTGAAGACGCCGGACGCTTGCGAGATGCCCTGGGAGTAATGCCGCCATCCGGACTGGCGGACGCATTCCTTGAACCAGTGCAGGATGCGTTAACCGACCTTGTTTCACAGTTCGCCAGAACCCACGGCCCGTTTACAGCTCACGAAGTTGCCGCCCGATTGGGCCTGGGCGTCGCTCCAGTCCTGTCGACGCTAACATTATTGCAAGGGCAGGAACGAGTCATCGAAGGTGAGTTTCTGCCCGGGCGGCGCGGTCGGGAATGGTGTGATGTCAACGTGTTAAGGCTGATCAAACGCCGCTGCCTGGCCGCGTTACGAAAGGAGGTCGAACCGGTTGAAGCTGACGCCCTGGCTCGTTTTCTACCCGAATGGCATGGCATCACTCGGCCTCGCAAAGGACTCGACGGACTGCTGGACGCCATTGAACAACTGCAAGGCGCACCTCTGCCAGCATCAACACTGGAAAACGAAATTATTCCGGCCCGCGTACAAGGCTTCCGAACGGCGGACCTTGACGAACTCTGCATTCAGGGAGAAGTCATTTGGCGAGGCTTCGACAGCACGGGCAGTTCCGACGGACGTATCGGACTGTTTCTGACCGACAACTATCACAAACTGGCACCGGCGGTTGTTCCGATGGAAGACTCAGCCGCCGCAGAAATCCGAACGCTGTTGCAACAGCAGGGAGCCTTGTTGTTCGATCAAATCACAGCGACACTGCGACAGTTTCCCAATGACCTGCTGAACGTCTTGTGGGACATGGTTTGGCGCGGTGAATTGACCAACGACACATTGACACCCCTGCGTTCATTGCGAGCAGCAGCGGCCAATAGAAACAAATCCGATTCACGCCGACAACAACGCGGGTTCCGTTCGCGACGCCAGAACCGGCTGCCTGGTTCCGAAGGACGATGGAGCTTGCTGCCGGACCTGGCGGCCAACACGACTTCAATCACGGAACGCCAGATGGCGATTGCCGCCCAACTGGTTCTGCGGCACGGAGTTCTGACGAAAGAAATGCTGGCACGCGAAGAAGTGGCGGGAGGCTTTGCGGGGCTGTATCCTGTTCTGAAAGCGATGGAGGAAGCTGGCAAGGTCAGGAGAGGCTATTTTGTTTCCGGACTGGGAGCCGCTCAGTTTGCAGCTCCCGGAGCAGAAGACCTGCTGCGTTCGCATCGAGAGTCACGGCAGGTGACAACCAGCAGCAACACCCAAAACGAAACATCATCAAAGCCGGATGCAGCCGTGGTCCTTGCGGCGACCGATCCAGCAAATCCCTGGGGCAACGCATTGCAATGGCCAGACACGGCGGTCTCTTCGAGACCTCAACGCGTCGCTGGTGCCAAGGTGATTTCACTGGCCGGAAATTTGCTGGGCTATGTCAGCAGAACTCGCCAGCATTTAACAACCTTCCGCCCCATAAACTCAGAGACAGCCGACGTTGATTATTTCGCTTTGGCAGCAACACTGGCCCGCCTGGCTCGCCCCGGCAATTCTTTGCAGCTGACAAAGATCGACGGCAAGCCGACGGCAGCTTCCGCCCTGGCACCGTTCTTACTGAAGGTCGGCTTTACAGCAACATCGACGGGCTACCTGCACAAGGGAACGCACTTCGATGCCTGAAGGAGACACAATATTTCGAGCCGCCATGAGTCTGCGAAAAGTGCTTCAGGGGCAAATCATCCAGCAGGCGTCCGGCCACTTTGAACTGAAAAATCTGGAATCCATTGTGGGCTGCAAGGTACTGGGAATTGAAAGCCGCGGCAAACACCTGATTGTCCACTTTTCCGATCAACGGGCCCTGCATTCACATTTGGGCATGACCGGATCGTGGCACATCTATCGCAAACAGGACGTCTGGCAAAAGCCGAAAATACAGGCGACCGCCATCCTGCAAACGGCTGACTGGGTGGTCGTGTGTTTTTCGCCAACGACGATTCGCCTGCTGACTGAACGGCAACTGTTAAGGGATCCGTATCTGCAGAAACTTGGCCCCGATCTTCTGGGGCCGCCGATTACTGATGATGTTTTTCTGAAACGTATTCGTTCACAGAATGAGGTCGCGATTGGCGAAGCGATGATGAATCAAACGGTCGTGGCTGGCATCGGCAACGTCTACAAGTCTGAGATCCTGTTTTTGCAGCAGATACACCCGCTCATCAAAGTCGGGGAATTGAATGACAGACAACTATTGGACGTTCGAGACCTTGCCGTCAAATTTATGAAGCTGAACCTGACTAACGGATCTCGCCAAACTCGATTCCGAAGTGACAGCCAGAAGCTTTGGGTGTACGGAAGAAAAGGCGACGCTTGTCTGAAGTGCTCAGAAGCAATCCTGATGCTTCGGCAGGGCGACCTGGCCCGTTCAACCTACTTCTGCCCGGCCTGCCAGGCTGGCACGCTGCACTCATGAACGCGATGCAGGCCTTTCCGGCTAATAGATCAGACCTCGCCAGGAACAGTTGCTTCGACGTCAAAACCAATAAGCAGGGCCGGTTCCTACCAGCCACCCACGGCGGGCAGCAAGCAGGAACCGGCCCCACAGAATTCAACGGTTGACCCAAAGCTTACTCAAGAGCAAAGTCAAAGACGTTGGCGCCGTCAACAGCCACTGGAGCAATCAAACCAGACAGCATGGGATCGCCATACTTATCAGGGATGTCACTCTTGGATTTTTTAGGCGGAGCCTCGCGAACCCCAACAGTCGGTGGCACATAGTCTTCTGAATCAATGTCGGCTACTGGTGCTTCAGGTTCCACTGGTTGATATTTCTTGATGGTAACAACTGACTTACCCTCAACCGATCCGTCATTCTGAGTAAATGTGGTCAGCTGGTACTTGCCCTGGGCATCGGTTTTCCCAAAGGCCGACCGATTTTTTTCGGCGTTCATAAACGTAACGTCCGCCCCAACAACAGGTTGCCCCTTGAAAGTGATTGTTCCACTAACTGGATAAACCGGTACGGGTGGCGCCACGCTTGCTCCACCACAACCTGAAATAATCAGGCATAGCAAAGCTGGAGAAACACGAACAAGCGAATTCAACAACATTTTAAGACTCAACCTTTTCTTGACGTTTAAGAAACAGCAAGTAGGGCCGGTTCCTACCGGCCATTGAAAGTCAGCGACCGGATAGACCGGACCTACTCAACTGATAAACTGATTCCCGGTGCGAACCTGAGCAATTTCAAATGGCAAAAATCAACTGCCGTAAATGCATCCGGCTCTTCACGAAATCCGTGAAGAGCCGAACTGCTGTTCTCAATTCTTCTGACGATTAGAATTCGCCAACAACTTCACCACCGGATCGTGTTCCAAGAGCACCCCAAACACCGTAAGGGCTACTTGCCCCCAGTGATGTTGCAACGCCCAGGTTACCAGTGTCGATGTTTTCTGAGATGAATCGCACAGAACCGTCACACAGCAGAACCTGTACACCGCCAGTGTGTTCGCTGCTCGCAGCCAGCAAAGAAACAGCACCGTCAGAGTTACCGTTACCGTCATTGATGCAAGAAGCACCGTTTGGAGGAGTTACTGTGTTGAATGCCACGTTTTCAGGCTGGCCGTCGCAGTAAGTTGAACTGAACTTGCCTTTGACAGCACTCCATGTTGTGAAACGGCCACCGCTGCTGATGGCGTTGACTGCTGCAACGCAAGCACCAGGATTGGTTGTGATGCCGGAAACGCCGGTCAGCTGACCCTCTTTGATTTTTGGTGAGCCTTTTCCGCCGATGCCGAAGGCTGCAATCACTCGTTCGCCCATACAAACTGTATTGCTGGTGCCGTCAATGATGTCGCGAATTGCATATGTCTTTCGGAACGCAAATACGCCGTTTCCATCCTGCTGATCTCGGCCATTCCCTGAACCGTTGCCGATATAGTCTCCGCGACAGAATGCGTAGCTATTAACTCCACGAGGACGATCCACACCTGGATCGGTTGGGCAGCGAAGGCTCGACATACGTTGATTCCAACCAGCCCAGCCGTTCCAGCCAGCAGGTCCGCCCGGTGGAATTGGTGGGCTTGTTGTTGGATCGCCCGCTTCGATGATCGCGTATTGAGCAGACTGCTCGAAGTATGGGAACAACGAAATGATGCCCGATCGGCGTTCGTAGTTTCCGTCAAGTCGTGTGGTGCTTCCGTATCCCCTTGTACCGCCTTTAAGGTAGGTGAATTTACTGAATACGTCGTGATAGTTGTGCAGTGCCAAGCCCAATTGCTTGAGGTTGTTTTTACACTGAGTTCGACGAGCCGCTTCGCGAGCCTGCTGCACGGCAGGAAGCAGAAGAGCGATAAGAATCGCAATAATGGCAATAACAACGAGCAGTTCGATTAGCGTAAAACCACGCGAGCGAACACCAAGGCCTTTTTTCATCCAAGTCTCCTAAGAAAAACAAACTGAGAACATGACAACAACGCACAGACGCGTAGTGACGGACTTATAACCACAGAACTAACCTCTGGATTCGGTAATAATTCAAAATAAATTAAGAATTGGTGAAATATCCACCGCCTTACTCCACTGTTCAAATAGTTCACATCACGAACCCTGTTCGCGTTCTTCGCCACGCTATTATGCAATTGCAGTCCAGCAAAAAACTGACCGCCCATCTCGTTTGGCAGTGGCGAGGCAATTTGCTGGCAGTTTTCAATATGACCGTTTTGAAAACGCACGCACGCTCGGGCTAAAAAAAACCTGCCGGTCGCTGCCATTTGAGAAACTTAGCCAAATACCAGTTTCCAGCAGACGTCATCAAATCCAGCAGCCCTTCTAAACCAAACCCGACTTTGACGGGTGCATGACTCGCTCTTGACGATAGCAACCAACACGGCGGCGTCATTTGAGATTGCCTGTGGGCGTCTGATAAACAGCTCTCTGTCCCATCAGACCGATTGTTTCAATTGCCCGTCGAATTGAAGACCGAGCAGATGTCGCCGGGAACCTGCGTTGGACGTACCGGCACGCGTAGAAAGTCAAATACTGGTAAGCTTAGATTGGTCCTGCCGCAAAGACCTCCGAAAGTATGACTTCCCCTGCGTGGCCGATTCGCCAACACTGCCGCCGACGCAGAAAATCACGGAGAACGGACTTTCTTTGTCAGTTGGGCAACCGTATTTGTTGCCTGGCTGACAGGATCAAACGTTCCAGCGTCCAGCATTGCTGCTATCTGAGGCACCTGACGCAGGCAATACAATGCTCTTTCACTCATGACCGGATGGTACAACTGCAACAACGAATTCGCGACATCAAGAGCGGCCTGCCATTCTTTCATGTCGCTCAACAGTTCGATCATTCGCATGTAATTCCCGGGATCCTCAGGGTCTGATCGAATCCCTTCTTTAGCGAACTCAAGCAGTCTTTCCGGCGGTGCCTTGTGCTTCTTCAGGTTCAATATGTAATTGTTAATTGCAAACGGATTACCCGCCAGAAGCCGGTAACCAAGCTCTGAATGGTTCAGCATATTTACCGACCTCGGTGCACGATGGGGCGCACACATGTGCGACTTGCCATGCCCGGGACTTAGCTCAATCGCTTTGCGACAAAACTGCACACCGGCCGGATCCAGGCAGGTAATGTGAGACAACGCGCAAAACAACTCAAAGCAGATCTGAGCATTTAAAGGATCTCTCCGCAGTCCTTCCAAATTCCACTTCAGGGCAGCCTTTGCTTCATTGTCAATCAACCATGCCGGCAGAGCAAAATCGGCATACTTCTGCATCATTTGAATCGCGGCATTGGTTCGCAGCATCGTTTCCTTCTGGGAAAATGCCATTGCCAAGGCGCCATACTGTTCCAGAACCATATCTGTTTCAGCCTGACCAGAATCCCATCCACCGTTAACAGAGATTGCTCCCCGTGAACCAATCGATCGCGCGATCGATTCAGAGGTCTGTTTAAGAAACTGAGGCCACGAACGACTGTCGATAGCGTCTCCGCCAATGGATGCTCCGCGGTGTTGAACATCGAAATCCAGCTGGTATCGGTTCTGGCTGCGAGTCGCCGTGCCGGTCACAAAAACAGCTTCTCTCTGAATCGACAATTCGACAACATTGTCTCGCAGAATCTTCGGTGTGTCTTCCGGCCCGCGAATACTGAGGTCCGTCAGCAGCATGAGATTGCGAATCATCAAATGCGACAAGCCCAGACCGAACGCCAGATCCTGCCCGCTGGAATCGGAATCGGCAAACGGCAGTATGTAAACGCAATCGAAACTTCTGATCCTCAGAAACTCCTGCTCCGTCATAAATGCGGCCAGGGTTCGGGCGTCAAGACCGGGATAAAGGTGAGGCACGCCGGACGGCCATCGATTAAACAATCTGCCCAGAATACGATTCAGCATCATCCAGCCAATCGTTAATTGCCAGCGAAAAGAAAGACGTCAACAGGGACGAGCAACGTCGAAGCCCCGGGTTCGTCATACGCATGCAGGCATGATGATAATTGAAATCAACACGGCATCAACGCCCCAACTCCCGCCCGAATAAAGGCACAAGATGCGAAAGCGGTTGTCACTGCTGCGAAATGAAAGAGCACCCGAGCCATCAAAATGCCGCTGTCAAAACGAACGCATTCTCACCAGCTATTCGCCAAGATTAAACAGGCGTTTAACGGCGTCAAGCAAGCCATGGGGTGTTCCGGAACGAGCTTCATCCTTCAGCGTTTCCAGCGGCGGATGCAGAAGCTTATTGACGATTCGATGCACCGTTTTTTCAATCGCGGCCTGCTGAACTTCGTTGAAGTCCGCATTTTTCCTGAACAGAATTTCAAGTTCGCTTTTGCTGATGTCGCCCAACTGAGCTCGCAGCCGCTGAATCACCGGACCGGTTGCTCGATGGTAGACTTCCTGCATGAAGCGTTCCGTCTGCCCTTGAATGATCTTTCTGGCTGTTTTTATCTCCGACCGTCGCAGCTTGCGATTTTCTTCGCAAGTCGCCTCAAGGTCATCAATATCAAACAGGAACACGTTGTCATCGATATCGCGAATGGAATGAGCAAAGTCGCGCGGAGCTGCCAGGTCCAGAATGAACACCGGCTTGCGATCGGACGCGTTACGAATTCGTTCAAAGCGTTCGTGTGTGACCAGAGTTTCCGTAGCTCCCGTGGTGCTGACAATCACGTCGGCCTTGCCAAGCCATTCGTCCAGGTTTTCGAAGCTGTCTGTCGTTCCACCAAACTGGCTGGCCAGCGCGTCTGCACGCTGCCGGTTTCTATTAATGACGACAATGCGTTCGACGCCTTCGTCCTTCAGGTATCGCAGAGTTTCCTCCGCCATTTCTCCAGCTCCCACAACAAGCACCGTCTTATTGTCGAAGCGGTTAAAAATGTTGCGGCCAAAATCGCCCACGGCGACGCTGGCAATGGAAACTCGCCCTTCTGCCAATCGTGTTTCCGTGCGAACTCTGGCAGAGACAGACAACGCATGCTGGAACAAAACGTTGGTCAGCGGTCCGCAGGAATCATTTTCGCGAGCAATGCGATAGGCGTCTTTTACCTGAGTGACGATCTGAGGTTCACCAAGCACCATACTGTCAAGGCTGCAGACAACATCAAACAGGTGCTCAACGGCCTTAGCTCCATGATGTGACAGAACTGATCCGATAAATTCGTCCGAAGGAACGTTGTGAAACTGAGAAACAAAATCCGTTATGTGTTGAGAGGACAGTTCGTGGTTTCCTTCGTCCGTGGCCGCATAGATTTCTACACGGTTACAGGTCGAAAGAACGACAAGTTCAGATTCCGGATGCTTCAGATGCCAATCGGCATAAGCGCGTGAAAGCTGCTCTTCTGAAGCGAAGGCCAGCTTTTCACGGACTTCCAGTCCGGCGTGATGGTGATTGCAGCTAAGTACGAATACGTTCATCACGATTCGGCGTTTCCGCCGTCTCCTTTCGTGATGAAGAATGACACTTGCTCAGCTGCCGTCGCGGAAGAACCATGAACTCCGCCCGCCAGCAGCATCAGGCCGAAGATGGTGAACAACAGAAAAGCTCCCGCCATCAAAGTCAGCCGAGCAACCTGACGCCCTGATTGTTCTTTCTGAGTTAGCAGCCACAGCAAATACCCCACCATAAACAACCACACAACGCTGGTTCCAATAACCACAGGGTCCAGCCATTGAAAACTGCTGCCAGCCGCTTTCTTTGACGCACCAAGAATGACACCTGTAAGCAAGCCCACGGTCAGCATCACCACCGTACTGATAACCAGCCATCTGTTTAACGATGTCAATCGTTCCAGACTTGGAAGCTGCAGTCGATGCAGCTTCGATTTGCTGCCTCTGAGCTTTTGATATTGCAGCAGATACATGGCTCCACAAAGCGTTGCGGCGGCAACGGACACCATTCCCACAACCAACGTTCCGGCGTGCAGCATTCCCCAACGTTGAGTCGCAACTTCACGGACCTGACTGGTCGCGAGGTCTTCAACGTACATGGCCATCACAACAAGCCCAATCAGCGGTGGCAGTACAAATACACCGATCGCAACTCGTTCCTGCATGAATAAAACCACCAGGTAAATCACGGCCATCAACCAGGCTAACACCAACAACCAGTCGTGACTGCTGCCAACAAGCGGCGGCAATCCAGACTTCGCACTGCGACTGAAAAGGTACGCAGTGTGTGCCACCAGGCCAGCCCCCACAGCCAGGATTAAAATACCGCGAGCAATCCCCGTTCGACCGCGCGCGATCTGATACAGCTCGACGCCGAACGCGACAAGATAGCTTAGCAGGAAGCAGGAAAGATGAACGTTAGAGAGAAGTTCCACCAGGATACTTTGCCAATGAAGCGATCGAATTTGGCCATCAAGGATGAAAAAAGATTGTACGGTTGAATTTGACGCCGGAAAGTCTCGTTCTGAAAACAGCATTCAGCAAAGGACAGCCTGGTCAGCAACCAGCGGAATTACTCGCAAATTCCCCGTCGATTGTGCTTTAGACACGATGTAACGCAGCTTCAGCAAGCAGGTTTAGCCGTCACAACCGTCATTTCCGGAAATATCCCGGGGTTTCGCTCGTACGTCGCTCCAACCCCGGCCACCCATCGCACTCCTATTGCAGCAAGCAATTATTGAGTCCGGCATCAGGTTTAGTCCGGAAGCAGGTGCCCCATCTTTTTCTTTTTGGTTTCCATATAACTGTTCCGACATTCGTGCGGCTCAGCAACGATTGGAACCTGTTCAACAACTTGAAGATTGACTCCGGAGTATACAAAGGACTCCGTCTTTTTAGGATTGTTGGTCAGGAGTCTCACCTGGCTGAGCCCCAGATCTTTCAGAATCTGCAACCCAACCATGTAGTCTCGCATGTCTGCTTTGAAGCCCAGCTTGTGATTGGCCTCAACGGTGTCGAGTCCTTCATCCTGCAGCTTATAGGCTTTTAGCTTCGCCAGCAGCCCAATGCCGCGGCCTTCCTGAGGAAGATAGACCACAGCTCCTGCGCCTTCCTGGCTGATCATCTTCATCGCAAGTCGCAGCTGGTCGCCGCAATCGCAACGCAGCGAATCCAACACGTCTCCGGTAAAGCATGACGAATGCATGCGAACCAGTGGAGCTTCCACCGACGACAGATCTCCCCAAACAATCGCCATTGGCTGTTGATCTTCGTGCATCACCTGGTAGCCAATCATTTTAGGCTTGCCGAATTCTCCTGTTGGGATTTCCACTTCGACAACACGCACAACAAGCTTTTCACGCATTCTTCGGTACTTGATTAGTTCTTCGATACTAATCATTGGGATATCGTACTGCCGCGAAATTTCTTCCAGCTCCGCCATGTCCGCCATACCGTGACCGTGCTGGCTGCAGATTTCAATCAGCGCGCCAACAGGAGTCAGACCAGCCAGACGCAGCAGATCGCTGGTGGCTTCTGTATGTCCGGCCCGCCGCAAAACTCCGCCGTCCATGCTAAGCAGCGGGCACATGTGCCCCGGACGAACAAAGTCGTCGGCAGTGGCATTTGGGTTTGCAAGTTCTCGAATTGTGCGAGCACGATTGTCGGCACTTACACCGGTTCCTGCTGCGATATGATCGACGCTTGTCAGAAACGCAGTTTTGTGCGGAGCGGTGTTGTAGTTGTCATCGATCATCGGTCGCAGCTTCAGGCGTTCGGCGTCTTCTGAAGACAAAGGAACGCACATGGTGCCTCGGCCGATCTTCAGCATGAAGTCAACCTGCTCCGAGGTGATCGTTTCGGCGGCGCAAATGAAGTCGCCTTCATTTTCGCGATCTTCGTCGTCAACGACGATGATCATTTTCCCCTGGCTTAAAGCTTTGACGGCGTTTTCAATGTCTGCGAATGGCACAGTTCGTCCTGTCGTATTTTGCAATGCTGGTGAAAACCGGCATCATGAATTCTCCCGCGATTCCTGTCGAATCGCTCACCGACGCGTTCAGGTTGAAGGTGTCGTAGGGTACCCGCCATTCTACGCGAGTCCGCTCAATCAACAACAAGTTCGGGCAATTGCGTCAGAAACCAGGCAGATTCTTCGGGAAAGTCAATACGAAAAGACTTCCCAAACTCGCACTTTGTTCACCAGAGCAAGATGGGCAACCGAGTGTCTTGACTCCCATTGCTGGTCAAATAGGCTATAGTTGCGGCACCAGCAACCGCGGTACCCACCTGTGACGGATTTCGATAGCGGCCTTTTCCAGCCACTTCCACTCAAAATCCGCTCACAAACTTTCCCTCAAATAACCTACCTGTTTCCTGAAGACGGCACGACGCCGTCGCCCCCATGGAATCGCTATCATGAAGATGCTTATCCAGCTCGCCGTTTTTGGCTGCGCAGTACTGTTGGCTGCGTGTACGTCCGTTTCGTCGGCCGCAGACGTCGCGATGTCAATTGGCCCGGTTGATGAATCGGGCATCGTGCAGATTCGCAGCAAAGACATCCGCCAACAATTGTTTGTTAGCTACATAACTGGTGATTCCGCCGCTGATGTAACTCGCACAGCAAAGTATGCGATTCAGCCGGAAGGCATTCTTCAAATTGACGAAACTGGCCTGGTCACTCCACTCGCTGACGGAGAAGCTGTGATCACGGCCCAGCAAGGCGACCATTCTGCCAATATTAAAGTCCTCGTCAGCGGATTCGCATCACCGCTGCCGCTTAGTTTTCGCAATCAGGTTGTTCCAATTTTCACAAAGCTGGGCTGCAACGGTGGTGGTTGCCACGGAAAATCAGGCGGCCAGAACGGCTTCAAACTCTCATTGCTGGGCTTCTATCCGGAAGACGATTACGAGTTTCTTCGCAAAGAATCACGCGGACGCCGTATCTTCCCCGGTGCACCTGCGGAAAGCCTGTTGTTGACAAAAGCCACAGGCCGCACGCCTCACGGGGGCGGCAAACGCATGGATTTGAACAGCTACGAATACCGCATGCTGGTCAGCTGGATTCAACAGGGCATGCCTTACGGTCAAGGCGAAGACCCCTCGGTTGTTGCCATCAAATGCTATCCAGAAGCACGCGTGATGCCGCAAAGTACAGAGCAGCAAATCAGCGTGATTGCCACTTACAGCGATGGCACCACCGAAGACGTCACTCGTATGGCATTGTACGAAGCCAACGATTCCGAAATGGCTGAGTGCAGCGAAACGGGTCTCGTAACAACGCTCGACCTGGCAGGAGAAGTCGCCATCATGGCTCGCTATCAAGGGCAGGTCAGCACGTTTAGAGCCACCATCCCATTGGGGGCCGACACGTCCGGAATGCCGCCTGCCGTCAACACTGTCGATACGGCTGTGTTCAACAAACTACGATTGCTGGGGATTCCACCATCAGAAATCAGCGACGATTCCACCTTTCTTCGTCGAGTATCTCTGGATGTAACCGGAGCGTTGCCAACGGATGAGAAAGTACGTTCGTTTCTCGCCGATACCTCAGCCACCAAACGCGACCAGCTTATTGATGAACTTTTGGACAGCACCGCCTACGCAGACCATTTCGCCAACAAATGGAACTTCATTCTGCGCAACAAAAAATCGAAAGGCGAAGACACCGCCGGAACTCACCTGTTTCATCAATGGATTTGGGACAGCGTCTACGAAAATAAACCATACGACAGATTCGTTCGCGAAATCATCACCGCGTCCGGCGAACCTTTGGTCAATCCCGCCGTAACGTGGTTTCGAGAAGTCGATCAAGTGGAAGAGCAGGTTGAAGACACGGCGCAGCTGTTCCTTGGCATTCGAATTCAATGCGCTCGCTGCCACCATCACCCGTTCGAAAAATGGAGCCAGAACGACTACTACAGCATGGCCGCGTTTTTTAATCGAGTCGGGAAAAAGGCGATCCCGGGAGTTCCTGGCGGATTTCGCGATCGACAGATTTTCCACAACGAAGGTGTTGCGACTGCTAACAACCCACGATCGGGGGCTTCGCTTCGCCCTGCAGGATTGGGCACCCCCGCATTGGACATTGCCGCAGAAAGTGATCCTCGAGTTGAACTGGCTAACTGGATGAGCGACCCGGCGAATCCTTTTTTCGCGAAGTCATTGGTCAATCGTTACTGGAAGCACTTCTTCAATCGAGGAATTGTTGAACCAGAAGACGATATGCGTGCCACCAATCCTCCTACAAATCCAGAACTGCTGGATTCGCTGGCCCAGCAGTTTATTGAATCAGGCTTTGACACCAAACAGTTAATTCGCACCATCTGCAGGTCAAACACGTATCAGCTAAGTTCACTGCCCAATGAATACAACGCCAACGACAAACAGAACTTCAGCCGCTACTACCCACGTCGACTAAGTGCGGAAGCATTGTACGACGGCTTTCATCAGGTCACGATGACTTCTGAAAACTTCGGCGGCATGCCTGCCGGAACACGTGCCATCCAACTGGCCGATTCGTCCAACGGTCCGTACTTTCTGAAAGTCTTCGGCATGCCGGAAGGCGACACCGCCTGCGAATGTGAACGCAGCCAGGATGCCAACCTTGCTCAAAGTCTGCACCTGCTTAACAGCAAGGAAATTCAGGACAAGATTTCGAAAAACGAAGCGCGAGCCGCAAAATTAGCCGCTGAAACAGAACGCAGCCACGAAGAACGCATCACCGAACTTTATCAGATCGTGTTCGCCCGCAATCCACGAGCTGACGAAATGAAAGTTGCGACGGAGTACATCGGACGACACGTAGAGGCCCCCAAAATCGCCTATGAAGATATTCTTTGGGCATTGATCAACACCAAAGAATTCCTGTTCAATCACTAACAGGAACGCGGTCATTTCTGGCCACGTTTCAATATCAATCTTCCACTGGTTCGCCAGAGCTGCATCAGTTTCGCCTAAGAGTGATGCAGCTTTAAAACGTGCAATACGCCGCTTCAACATTCGCCCTCCGCCCAATCCCGCCTTTCCGATTTTTAGTGTGCCATGAAACGAATTTTATTTTTCGGACTGTTGCTGTTCGCCTGCTCCAATGCCAACGCTCAGTTGCCGCAGATACAAATCACAGCCGTGTTTCCTGCGGGAGCACAACAGGGATCAAGCGTTGATGTCGCGATCACAGCCGGCAGCAACATGGACGAAGCTGCCGAACTTGTTTTCTCGCACCCCGGACTCTCTGCCACCGCAAAGCTGGACGCCAAAGGCGAACCGATCGCCAATCAGTTTGTGGTCAGTGTTTCTGCTGATACTCAACCGGGACTTTACGACGTGCGACTGAAAGGATTGTTCGGCATCAGCAATCCTCGCATTTTTCGAGTCGACACGTTGCCCGAAATACAGGAAGCCGAACCGAACAATACACCAGCTCAGGCGCAAACAGTTGCCATCAATTCCATCGTTAATGCTCGGTCTAATGGAGCCGCCGACGTCGATGTTTTTCACATTAACGTGGCCGCTAACCAATCCATCGCAATTCGTTCTGAAGCGGCAATTCTTGATTCCGTAATGCAGCCCACCCTGGAACTGTTCGACGCTGCTGGTCGACGAGTCGCACAGGCTCGCAGAATCACTCAGCACGACGCGGTGATCGTTTATGAGAACCCGATTGACCAAACGCTAAGCCTGAAGGTACATGACGTTGTCTACGCAGGAAGCAGCGATTACACATACAGACTAAGCATCGACACTCGGCCCGTGGTTGACTTTGTTGTCCCGCCGGTTGTGCAGTCAGCGGTTGACTCTCAGGTCACTGTCTTCGGCCGCAACATGGCCGATGCGGTTCCAACGGACCTGACCATCGACGGGGTTCCGTTGCAAAAGAAGCAGATTACGCTGAAGGTGGCAGACACAAACCACGGCAGTGTCGGAACCGATTCAGCGTCCACATCGATCAACGCCGTCACCTATTCCGGCATTGACGGAAACCTGCTTTCACTCAGCGTGCAAAACCTGCCCGTCTCTTTCGTCACAGAATCTTCGGAGCAGTCCGCCTTTCAAACAATTGAAGTCCCAACCACTGTTTCAGGCACGTTTGCCAAAGAACTGGATGAAGACACTTACCGCTTTACGGCGAAAAAAGGAGAACAATGGCAAATCGAAGTGCTCGCGCAACGCCTGAACAGCAGCGCTGATCCCATTCTTGTTGTGGAGCAGGTGCTGACGGCCGCAGATGGAACCGAAACGCTTAAACGGCTCGCACGCGAAGATGACAATAAGCAGAATCCCGGTGGAGCGATCCTTCCTACGCTCACCAGTGACCCGTCGTTTGTTCTGAACGTGCCTGAAGACGGGCAATACCAGGTTCGCATCAAGGATAAGTTTTCAGCGTCTCGTGGTGCGGCCAATTTGACGTATTCTATCGCGATTGAACCAGCTGCTGCTGACTTCCAACTGGTTGTCTTCGATTCGCAGTCTTCCATCGATGGAAAGGCTCCGCCAACAGCGGGAGCAATCAGCCTGCGAAAAGGTGGAACGTACGAGCTTCCTGTCTATGCTTACCGCATCAGTGGCCACAACGACAACATCAAGCTGCACGTTGAAGGATTGCCCGAAGGAATCACCGTTTCTGAAACCAGCATTCGACCGGGAAGTTCCTCTGCGGTGATGGTTTTCCACGCCACAAACACCGCCAACGAAGTGGCGGTGCCAGTTCGAATTTTCGGTACTGTGGAAACCGACGGATCGCCCACCAAACGTGCGGCAGCCGTGGCAACTCTGACACACACAGGAGTTAACGGCTTGCCACGCACCGCCCGAGTCTGCAGTTCGATGTTGTTGTGCGTGATGAAAGACGCTGAGCCGTTCTACGTCGAACCGGAATTCGTCAACGCAGAAATCACTCAGGACCAGCAGCTGCTGGTGCCCATCAGCATCACTCGCAGTGCCGGATTTGACGGCAAGGTCGATATCGCATTTTCCGGGCAGCCGGGAAATGTGGACGTCCCCAAAGTCGCGTTCGAAAAAGATCAGACATCCGCGATTGCTCGTTTCTATTTCAAGGACAACGCTCCGCCAGGACCGGCAACCCTGCTGTTGCACGCAACCGCAACGGTGCCTTACATCCGCAACCCGTGGCAGGTTGAACGAGCCAAACTTGCCGTTGCTAAGGCCGTCGAAAAGCTGGCCGCAGAACAGAACGTGTTGGCCACGGCAAAGGCAGCAGGTGAAGCTGGCGAAAAGAAAGTCACCGAACTGGCGACTGCCTTTACAGCGTATGAACAGGAACTTGTCGCCGCCAAGTCAGAACACGCTAAAGTGAAGGAAGAACTGAAGCTGGCGATTGGTGACAAGACGAAAGCCGCCTCACAACTGGCGTCGCTGCAGGCCCAACTGACGGCTGCGTCTGCGGCTCAAACCACTGATAACGCCGATCTGGATGCCGCCATAAAATCTGTACGTGAAGCCACAGACTCCGTCAACGAAGCTTCAAAGCCCGTTGCGGCTTTGATTGAAAAGATCAACGCGTTCAATCACCAGATTGAAACAAAAGAGACACTGGTTACTGAAAAGACGGCTCAGATCGCCCGTGCGAAAACTGAAATGACGGCTCAACAGCAGGCGGTCGAAAAAGCCAAGGCTGCCGTTATCGCTGCGGAAGCCGCCCTCAAAGCAGCAGAAGCGGCAAAGCTGGCAGCAGAAGAGTCCACAAAGAAAGCGGAAGAAGCGGCCAAACCGAAAAACATCAATGTCCGCTCGGTTACTCGGCCTATTCAACTAAGTGTTCATACAACGCCCGGAAAAATAGCCGCCGCTGTCCCCAATGCCGGTGCCATCAAGAAAGGTGCATCAGCCGATGTGAAGGTGACTCTGACACGAAAAAACAACTTCGCCGGCCCGGTCTCCGTCAGACTGCAGCTACCCGAATCTGAAAAGCGTATCAGTTCCACCACAGTCGAAATCGCCGCTGATCAAACGGAAGCGACATTAACGCTGACGGCAGATGCCAACGCTGCTCCGGCCGACATTGCCAACGCCGTCATTCAAGCCACCGCTGAATTTGGTGGACGGAAAGCAAGCTTTGACGTTCCTGTTTCGCTAAAAGTGGTTGACTAGCAACCGCACGCCCCACGCCATTTCACGCGTCTCATCCACATTCGCCCACCGTCATCAGACAAGTTCGCCACCATGTTCAGAACAGCCTCACGACAAATCCAAACCGGCGCAATCATCGTCCTGCTCTGGTCAGCAACGTCGCAAGTGAACGCGATTGCCGATGAAGAACAAGCGATTGTACCAGCGGACGTACAACTGGGCCGCCCAATAGATTTTCAAGCCGACGTCTATCCGATCCTGCAGGCCAATTGCATTGCCTGTCATAACAAGACAAAGTCCGAAGGCGATTTGAACCTTGAAGATGGCCAGACAATCATGAAGGGCGGCAGCTCTGGACAGGTTGTTACTGCAGGCAAACCCGATGAAAGTTATCTCTACAATGTTGTGGCTCGAAAAGAAGAATCCTTCATGCCGCCGTGGCCCAACGAAGTTCAGGCTAAAAAACTGACTCCGCAGGAACTTGGAATTCTGCGCCAGTGGATTGTGGAAGGTGCCAAAACAGATTCGTCTGGATCAGGTGCGGCAATGCAATGGCAGAAGATCGATTCCGGCCTGCACGCGATCTATTCTCTTGACGCTGATCCCTACGGTCGATTTGTGGCCGCTGGTCGAGCTGGCACAGTTGCTGTGTACGACCTGCAAACTCAAGACCAGCCTCAAGCACTGGTGGACCCGGCTTTGGTGGGGGACAATTCCGTTTCTCAAACCGCACACCGTGACTATGTTCACGCCATTGCGTTTCACCCCAGCGGCGAGATGCTGGCAACCGCTGGCTTTCAGGTCGTCAAACTATGGCAGCGTGATAAAGCAAATGCCGCAACTGCCGTCAGCATGCCTGCGATCGCCAAAACAATGGTATCCAGTGCTGACACTTCCGTAATTGCGATTCACAACGCTGACGGATACATCCGAAGCATTGACGCCGCAAGCGGAAAAATCCTAAGCGAGATTCCCGGATACGATCCTTCAGCTACAACACTGCTGGGAATTCATGGCCCTGAGAATCAGTGGGTTTCCATCGCAACCGCGGAAGCCGTTGTCAGTCTCGTTAACCGAACGAACGGCAACATTGACGCCAGCAGCGAAGCATTAGCATCAAAAGCCACCAGCGCAGCGTTCATTTCCGACGCCAACAAGCTGGTCGTCCTGCTGGCGGACGGGACATTGCAGCCGATGAGCCTTGACGCAGCTGCGAAAACACTTGTCGCCACTGACGCCGTAAAACCCAACAAAGGTGCCATCCAACAAATCGCAATTTCCGGCGTCACGTTGATGTGCCGCACAGAGGCTCAAACGATCGAGCTTCGTAAAACGGATTCGCTGCAAATCACGGCAACCATTCAAACCAGTGCACCTGTCAACAGTTCAACAATCTCTGCGGATGCTCAGCGAGTCGTCACCGTCAATACTGATGGGAAGGCAGAACTTTGGAATGCCGCCGACGGAAAGCTCCTGGCAACTCTGAACACCGATATTCTTTCAGCCCGATCACTCCAATCTGCAGCCACCAACAAGGCTGTTCGCGACGCTCGAGTTGCGGTCGTTAAGGGGCAGATTACAGAAGACGAAAAGCGAGTCACGGAACAGCAGGAATCGTTAAAGAAGGCCGACGAAGAAGTCAAGAAGACCACCGATGCATTAACGGAAGCGAAAAAGAAGCTGGAAGAAGCCGTAACCAAGGCAACCGAAGCCAAGACTGGCAGCGAAGCAAAACCTGAAGACGATGGACTAAAGAAAGCTCTGGAAGCTGCGGAAAAGGCTAAGCAAACAGCAGCCGATGCTGTTACCGCAGCAGAAGGCTCACTGAAGTCAGCAGAAAAAAGTAAAGTACTTTCGCAGCAGGCCATCGAACGAGCCGAGGCTCGTGTTGCTGAACGCAAATCAAAACTTGCAGAAGCCGAATCAGAAGCAAAGCTGGCAGCGGATGCTCACACAACTGCGGACGCTGCTGCCAAACAAACGATCACTGCTGTACTCGCCTCATTCGCCGGAAACACGTTTGTCGCAACTGTTGACGCAGGCGGCACCACTCGACTTTGGAACTTCAATGACGGAACTCCAATCGACGTGCTCCCCGGCAACCTGCCCGAAAACGAAAAGCCAATCGCCGTTGCGAATGGCACTCGAAACTTCCTGCTACAAAACTCCAGCGGAAACCTTTCAAGGATTTCCGCCTTTCCAGCATGGAAGTTAAGCCGTGTTATCGGCCCGGATTCTGACGGCCAGAATTCTGCGTTTGTTGATCGAGTTCTATCACTGGCTTTTTCACCAGACGGCACCATTTTGGCAGCTGGTGGTGGCGAAGCATCTCGAACGGGCGAACTAACACTTTGGAACGTAGCTGATGGAACGCTGCTTCGAACATTCAAAGACGCTCACAGCGATACAGTTTACGGAATCGACTTTTCAGCAGACGGAAAACTGATCGCTTCAGCGTCTGCCGACAAGTTCGTCAAAGTGTTCAATGTCGCAACGGGAGATTTTGTACGTGCGTATGAAGGACACACTCACCACGTGATGGACGTCAGCTGGAAAGGCGATGGAACCACATTGGCAAGTGCCGGTGCCGACAACGCCATCAAAGTCTGGAACGCAGAAACTGGCGAACAGTCTCGCACGATTTCCACGTACACCAAGCAGGTGACATCTCTGTCTTTCATTGGCCTGGAAGATGACTTCATCAGCTGCAGCGGCGATAAGCGAGTCTTCCGCCACAAAGCCGCCAACGGAGGCACAGTGCGAGAGTTCAAAGGTTGCCCGGATTACGTGTATTGCTCGGCCACAACGGCAGACGGAAAGATCGTCGCCGCTGGTTGCGAAGACGGAATTCTGAGAATCTGGAACGGGGCAGACGGCAAAGAAATCGCTGCGTTCACGCCTGCCAAGTAGCCAGTTAATTGCAGCAGACGTTGGTCGCAGCAGTCTGCTGCGACCAACGCACCGAAGCATCACTGCTGGCCACCTAACAAGGGCTTCGCCCTTGACCCAGTGGCGTGGTACGCAGAAAGACGTGGAACGCTCGAATCGCCGAGCCGCTCCGTTGTCGCTACGGCCAACATGCGCGGATCATTTTCAGTAAGACTCTAACGAGGCCAAAAATTCGACTTTGTGTCTAAATGCACGAAATCCAGTTGGGGCGAGATATGAATTGCCCCGGGCCGTGAAAGCCACTCAAACCTGCGTTATGCTGACAGACGTGCTGCGGTATGCGTTAATACGTTCTCTACAGCAATGATGGCTAACCGACGTATTCTTCTGCCTGAGTTTTCCCATGCCCGGAACTCTTATCCTTATTCCAACAGTCGGAGAACTGAACGTTCTTAAGCCGCGACTAAGCGGACTTACCGACGTAGACATTCAACTTGTTGGCTTCGGCCCGGTAGCATCCGCTGCCAGAACATCGTTTCTGATTGCCGCGAAGCAGCCAGAACGGATTGTGCTGGCCGGAATCGCCGGTGCGTTCACAAGAGAACTGGCACCGGGACACGCCACCATCTTCGAACATGTGGCGATGTACGGAATCGGCGCTGGTACAGGCGACGCATTTCGAAACGCGGGAGAACTGGGTTGGGCTCACTGGACTGAAACCGTTGCAGATCAGGCCCCCATTCGAATCGGCGATGCGATCTCACTTTGCCAGTCGGAAGATGATTCTTTACCCGCCCCACAACTGCTCACCGTGTGCGCCGCAGCGGCCACTCAAAAGGACGTTCGAGATCGAATTGCTCGGTTCCCAAACGCGATTGCTGAAGACATGGAGGGCTTTTCTGTGGCAATTGCGGCCGCGATGGCGGGAGTTCCACTGATGATTGTCCGAGGTATCTCCAACATTGCGGGCGATCGTGATAAGTCACGATGGAGAATCGTAGACGCACTTAACGCAGCAGCAGATGTCGTTCTGGAAAAACTGAAATGACCACAAAAATCCGCCTGGGAATTTCCACCTGCCCCAACGACACATTCGCCTTCAGCGCTCTGATTAACCGGCAGGTTGATTGGCGAGGTCTGGAATTTGTGGTCGAGCTTCTGGATATTCAACAACTGAATCTGCGACTGTTCAATAACGATTTCGACGTCGCGAAGGCCAGTTTCCATGCAGCCTTACTGCTTGCCGATTCCACCGTTGTGCTGCCCAGTGGTTCCGCTTTGGGATTTGGCGTCGGCCCACTTTTACTTGCAGCCAGAAACAACGCCCCCCCCAGCAACGCTTCTCAAACAACATTGTGCCCCGGCCGGCACACAACCGCTGCACTGCTGTTTCAACTGTTCTATCCGCACACAACAAACATCAGACACGTGGTGTTTTCGGACATAATGCCCGAATTAAAAATGCAGAAGGCAGACTTCGGTGTTTGCATTCACGAAGGCAGATTCACGTGGCAAAACGAAGGGCTGGGACTTGTTGAAGACCTGGGAACTCGCTGGGAGAAAGAAACGAATTCTCCACTGCCGCTGGGCGGAATTGTTGCCAGCAAATTACTGACCGACGAAGTCATCAGCAAAGTTCAGACTGTCATACACGAGTCGCTGATGTTTGCGGTTGCCGATCGAAATTCAGCTTTGCCAACAATGCGGCATTATGCTCAGGAATTCGACGACGAAGTGCTGATGAAGCACGTTGATCTTTACGTTAACCAATGGACGGAAGATCTCGGCACTGTCGGACAGCAAGCCCTGCAGACGCTGTCTGATAAAGCTCGCAGCATTGGCCTGATATCAAATGACAAATCCGCACTGCAGGTCTTCGGGCAGTAACGACGGTCGTGCTGTTACAGCCTTTTGTGTCATTCAATGATGGAACGGGAGTATCACGGAGATGGCCGGCAAACGACTTACTCCGGAACAGCACCTGCAAAAGCTTCAGGCAGCAGCCCTGGACCTCCATGGACAGGAACTGGTCGACGTTCTTGAATCCGCGATGGGCAGCAAGTCGTGCATTGTTGTGGAACGGGCGGCCAAAATGGTTGTGGAACTGGAATCGCGGGTGTCCGAAGATTGCCTTCGCAGCGCCTACGATCGATTTCTGATTGAACCGACAGAAAACGACCGAGGCTGCCGGGCAAAGCTGCCGCTGGTCGAAGCACTGGTTTACAGAGAACACGACGATCCCGACTTCTATAAAGACGGCATGAAGTACGTGCAACCGGATCCCGTGTGGGGCCAGGTGACAGACAGCGCCGGAAACCTTCGCGGCGCATGTGCGTTTGGGCTTGTGCATAGCCGAATCGCCTCACCCGCTGAAACGATGAATTCATTGATCGACCTGCTGGCAGACGCTGACCGGCTTGCTCGAATGCACGCCGCCCGAGCGATCACAATGACTGGTTCGCAATGCGTCGTGCCCGTCCTTCGACTTAAAGCATCCATCGGTGACGACGCGTGCGAAGTGTTGGGTGAATGCTTCCGCGGTTTGCTAAGTCACTCGCCCAACAACAACGCAGACTTCGTTGCCGGCTTTCTGTTTCAACGCGAAGATGCGGCAATCGAAGCGGCCACCGCAATTGGAGAATCGCGCAACGAACGCGGTGTGGAGAAACTACTGCAAGCCTGCATCAATTGCCGGGACAGCGTTCGCGAAGCGTTTTACGTAAGTGCCGCACTTTCGCGAATACCAGCGGCGATTGAGTTTCTGCTGCAGCTTGTTCGAGATGACAGCCAACACGCCGCGATCGCGTTAAAGTCGCTGTCACCCGTTCGGTTCTATCCGGGAATCGCCGAACAGGTTGAAGCCGCCGTGATTGCGGCAGGCAACCCCAAACTAAAATCGTTGTTTACGGATGCCTTTGAATCCGGCTGAAATCTGTTGCTGGTAGTAAGCGCGAGCAAAAAACCTCGGCGAGATTCAACAGCATTTGTTGCGGCAGAAGCGGTGAATCACAACGCATCCGACGACGTGGAAGCATTGGCCGGATGAGTGACCGCCCAGCAGGCAATCTGGTGTTCGTCACCGAGTTGAACCAAAGGAGGACGCTCTGACTTACAACGTTCTTCAGCAATGTCGCAGCGTGTCACAAACGGACAACCAGGCGGTGGGTTGCTGGGGCTGGGCACTTCGCCTTCCAGAATGTACAGCGTTTCGCGGTCATCCGGGTCGTTAATCGGATTCGACTTCAACAAAGCTTTGGTGTACGGATGTTGGGCCTGATTGTAAATATCATCGCAAGACAGGCGTTCAACGATCGTGCCCAGATACATCACAACCATACGGTCGCAGAAGTGCTCAACCACTTTCAGGTCGTGAGAAATAAACATAATGGTCAGGCCGAATTTTTCGCGTAGATCCATCAACAGATTCAGAATCTGAGCCTGCACGGATACGTCCAACGCAGAAACGGGTTCATCTGCGATAATGAAATCCGGCTTCACCGCCAAAGCGCGAGCGATATTCAGGCGTTGTCGCTGGCCGCCGGAAAATTCGTGTGGATATCGATTCTTCGAATCCTTCCGCAGCTGCACGGTTTCCAACAGTTCTTCGATGTATTTATCGGTTTCCTTCGCAGGCACGACATCATGAAACCGTATCACTTCAGCCAGCATCTGCTGTGCTGTCATTCTTGGGTTTAACGAAGAATACGGGTCTTGAAAGATGAACTGCATCCGCTGTCGGATGGGCATCAGTTCGGCATGGCTTAGGCCGGTAATTTCGACCCCATCGAATCGCACATCGCCGGATGTCGGTTCGATAAGCCGAATCATGGTCTTACCCAAAGTCGATTTTCCACAACCGGATTCCCCGATCACTCCCAGAGTTTCGCCTTTTTCAATGCGCAGGCTCACATCGCTGACGGCCTGTACCTGAGCAATGACTCGGTTCAGAATGCCTCCGCGAATCGGGAAGTGTTTTACCAGGTTGTTGACTTCAACAAACGACACAATTCAATTTTCTATTTGTGCACAGGAAAATGACATCGAACACTTCGGTCGCCGGAAAAGTTCACCAGCTCGGGCATTTCTACGTCGCACTGCGGCTGGCGACAATCACAACGTTCCGCAAAACGACACGCCTTGGGCATGTCCAACAGACTTGGAACAATACCATCAATCGTCGCCAGTCGCTTGCCTTTTTCTTTCTTGCCGCTGCGAGGTATCGATTGCAACAAAGCTCGCGTGTATGGGTGCGATGGGTTGTGAAACAGATCGCCAACCGACGCCTGTTCAACAACCTGACCGGCATACATCACCACAACTCGATCACACGTTTGAGCGACAACACCAAGGTCGTGAGTGATTAACAAAATCGCAGTTCCCGTGCGTTCGCGAAGATCGTTCATCAGTCGCAGAATCTGAGCCTGAATCGTAACGTCAAGCGCAGTTGTCGGCTCATCGGCAATCAGAATTTCAGGTTCGCAAGCCAATGCCATTGCAATAACAACTCGCTGACGCATGCCTCCCGACAATTGATGAGGGTACTCGCCGTAGCGTTTGTCTGGATTCGGTATTTCAACCATGTCCAGAAGTTCGACAACACGTTTTCGCCGATCAGCTCGATTTAGCTTGGTGTGGTGCCGCAGAGCTTCATCCAACTGCCAGCCAATTGTGAACACAGGATTTAACGCTGTCATGGGTTCCTGAAAGATCATCGCGATGCGGTTGCCGCGAATCTTCCGCATTTCACGATTGCTGTACTTCATCACGTTGTCGCTGCCCAGCATCACTTTGCTGTCGCTGCCATAACGCGTGACATGTTCGGGCAAAAGACGCATCAACGATTTGCTGGTCACGGACTTGCCGCAACCACTTTCACCCACAAGCCCCAGAGCTTCTCCCTTGAACAGGTCAAATGACACATTACTGACGGCTGTCACCAATCCACGATCCGAACGGAAGCTGGTTGTCAGGTTCTGCACCGACAACGCAAGTTCGCGTGTGGTTGTCTTGGCTTCACTGGATTGTGTTGTGGTCGTAGACATAAGACTTAACAGGTCGCTGGTCTATCTGGGCGCCCGAATGTGGCCGAGAAAATTACATTTGGACAACAGCATGGCGGCTAGACATGTTTAGGATCAAGAACGTCCTGAAGAGCATCAGACAGAACATTGAACGCAAGAACCAAAAAGAACATTAGTACAGTGGCAGTTCCAATCTGCCAAAAGAATCCATTGATGACTTCCACTTTCGATTGACTGATCATAATTCCCCAGCTGGGTCCCTTCTTTACTCCGAGTCCCAGAAAGCTAAGAATCACTTCAGACTTGATCGCTCCGATAAACAGCAACGAAAAGTTAATCAACATCAGGTATGTAACATTTGGCAGAATGTGTCGCAGCAAAATTCGAGTCCGACCGAACCCCATAACGGTTGCCGCCTGAACATATTCCAACTCGCGAATTTTCAAGGTTTCCCCTCGAATAACTCGACAAGGGCCAATCCAAAACGTGGCCGTAAATGCGATATAAACGGGGATCAGAGTTTCATCCAGGCGTCCTCCAATCAGCCACTTCAGCAGCCCGCCGGTCCATCGATTCAATGGTTCGTCAATGTGACCTCCGTCAAACATAAACGCCAGCAGGATCAACAGTACGATGTTGGGAATTGAAGCGAAAGTTGAGTAAAGCCACGTAATTAGATTATCGACCCAGCCTCCAAAATATCCGGAAAGCAGCCCCGCAATGGTGCCAATCGTCACCGACAGCAAACCGGTAATGAGGCCAACCAAAACGGCAACTCGAATGGAATAAACGGAGCGATAAAAGATCGAGCGTCCCTGGCGATCAGTTCCAAACAGCATTTCGAACCAACGAGTGGACTTTTCTTTGGCTGTCATCGGCGCCAGCAATTCATCAAGCTTAAGTTCCAGTTGCTGCAGATCAGCCAGCACAACTTCACCGGTGGGAGCATCAGGCGAATTCAAAGTTCCATTGACGGCTGCTGTCAGGTCTTCCACTTCTGCAAGCCGGTCATAAATCTCCCAGCCTTCTTCAACTCGCTGCTGCAAGTCTTCAATGGGAATTTCCGCGACATGGCGAACACCTAAGTCTCGAAACGAATCCAGGGCCGCTCGCGGATCTTCTCGCCCGGCCAATGTATCGATTCGATCCAACAGCCATTCCGCATCTTCCAGACGCTTTTCTGGATTCTGCACCGAACTGAATCCCGGAATTGTCTCCGGGCCAACACGCTGCAAGGTGTCATCCATGGTGATCATATTGGTAAACAGCAGCAGCATGGCCACCACTGCGTACGCGGCAATGATAAACGAAGCCACAACGGCAGGCTTGTGCCGCAGAAACTTTCGCAGTGCTCGTGAGTCGGAAGACGAATTTGTCATGACAGTCGGACTCGCGGATCAACCAATGCGTACAGCACGTCGGTTAAAAGATTTGATGCGATATAAACTGCCGCAAAGACAGCGGTAAATGACTGCACAATTGGAAAGTCACCGCTTTCAACCGCCACAATCAACTGGTTGCCCATACCGGGAATTCCGAAATAGCTTTCCAGTAAGAACGAACCGGTAATCAAAAAGGGAATCGTAATTACGACACGAGTGATGATGGGAATCATCGCGTTCTTCAACATGTGAATAAACATGATCCGCGATTGAGACGCACCTTTCGCGGTCGCAGTAACGATGTAATCGCGAGCCGATTCTTCCACCATGACTGCTCGGTAAAAGCGGGTGTCATAACCCATCGCGACGACGACACTGATCAATACGGGCAACAGGTAATAGCGAGGCCAGACGGACGTAAAGAACTCACCCCACCCTGCATTGCTGACTTCCGGATTGTAATAGATGGCAAACACATCATATCCCAGCCATTCATTCAATTTGTACGCACCGTAGTACTGACCGAAGATGATGTACACCAGGAAACTGACGCTCATCCCCAGCACAGCCACAAACACAAGCCCCTTATCCAGTGCTCGACCTCGAAACCAGGCCGAAATCAGCGCGACTGTAATTGAAAACAGCGTCGTTAAAACCAATGAGGGCAGGGTGATGGAAAGGCTCGGCCCAATACACCGTGACATCACTTCGCCGACAGTCTGTCCAGGATAGTCCCAGCTGATTTCGTCGAATGTAGCCGTTGCCACCTGTTTCAGCTGAGAACCAAATTGCTGATGGAACGGTCGATCAATCCCAAGTTCAACTCGCTTCTGAGCAATATCCGCTGTGGTCGCATTCTTCGGCAGCCGACCAAAAACGGGATCTCGAACCCGAAGTGCCAGCATCACCAGCAGCAGGATGGACAGGTAGACAGGAACGTTGTACGCCAGTCTACGAAGAATGTACGCCCACATGAGAACTCTTGGGATCTAATCCCTGCGATGCAAACCAACAAAACAAAAACCAAGAAGCCCGGCGCTGATACAAGCCGGGCTTCTGCGATTCGTATTACATGCGAATTCAGTCAGTCAAGTCAATATACTTGTACCACGTTTCAAATGTCTCAGTCGGCTTGAAGTTCGTCATACGCGGCGTCACCACATAGAAGCGAGTGCGAGCCATAGAACCTGCGTATGGACAGTCTTCAAAAAGCATCGCCTGCATCTGCTCATAAATGGCGACACGCTCTGGAGACTGCGGCATTGCCACAACTTTTTCGTACAGCCTGTCGTATTCAGCATTCTTATAGTTGAAGTGATTGGCGCCGGGTGCTTCATTCGGCCCGTAAAACAAAGCCAGGTTATTTTCGCCATCCGGGTAATCAGAACTCCAGGCGAAGCTGAAGAACTGAGCACTCTTTTCATCCACCTTTTGAATCAACTGCGAAAAGTCCAACAAATGAACCTGCACGTTAATGCCAATTCGTTTCAGCTGCTTCGACAGCATTTCTGATTGTTCCTGACCGTTCTGCTGACGACCGGTGTAGTAGTCAATCGTGGGCAGCCCTTCGCCGTTTGGGTAACCAGCTTTGGCCAGCAGCTGCCTTGCACGTTCAATATCGGGACCTCGATAACTTTTGTCAGACTTACCCTGTGCCGGATAGCCTTCAAGGCCTGGCGGAATCACTCCATCATAAACCGTGTTGATTCCGTTATAGAACGCTTCGTTTTGCTCGTCCCAGTCCAGAGCCGCACAGATGGCCTGTCGCACAAGGCGGTTCTTCTCTGTGTAGCCACCGATCACGGAATCTTCCATGTTGAAGCCACGGAAGATGAAGTCCAGCATGTCGACCGGAAAGCCCTTCATGCCTTCCTTCTGCATGTCACGATTCAGCTTCTTGGTACGTTTACTAAACGCTTCCTTGAAGTTTTCTGCGGGCACCTGAGCATAGTGCAGGTCACCGGCTTTAAACTGCAACCACATGGGTTGGTCGGTCTTGTAAAAGATGACCTGAACTTCATCAACCTGCGGAACACGTTTGCCCGCTGCTGTGTGCAGGTCGTCAGCTTCGTCCGACTTCATATGTTCGTCAGGGAAATAACATTCGTGGTAGTTGACGTTGCGAGTAAACTTGATGCCCTGTCCCTGTTGCCAGTCGCCTTCTTTAAGAACGAATGGACCGGTTCCGATAGGACGCAGACCGAACCGCTCGCCATACATTTCAACGGCCTCACGAGCAACAATCGCAGTCTGAAACATGCAAAGCTTCCATAGAAAACTCTGCATGGGAGCGACCAAAGTTACGGTAAATTCTTTATCGCTAACAACCTGCATACCTTCCACAGGCGCGTCGTAGTCGAATTTTTCAGCGGCTTCCTGAGTCGCCTTGAATTCATCGAAGCCCTTGATCGTGTCTTTGATCAACCACCAGACTTTGGAATTCGCTCCTTTGGTGTCAGCAATGCGTTTCCAGCTGTAGAAGACGTCTTCAGACTTCAGCTGACGACCTTTGCCACCTGGAAAACAAGCGTCGTCATGAAAAAAGACGCCATCTTTCAGCTTGAAGTGCCACGTGATACCGTCTTCGCTTTTCGGCATTTCAGCCAGCAATAGCGGTTCCGCTTCAAAGGGGCGTTTCAAATATTTGTACTGCAGCAACGTTTCGACTAGTTGACTGGCACACTGATTTTCGTAGACAGTCGACCCTCGAACAGGATCCATCGACTTCGGGCCATCTGATCGCATTGGGATCTTAGCGAGCTTCAGTTTTCCACTGGCAAGACGCTTTTTGTAAGCATCCCGGAATTCGGCATCTGTTTCCTTTGTCGACTTGGAAAACACAACAGGATCGACATCCGGACTCGCCGTTTCTCGCTCGCTGGTAGACGGCCCGCCAGCTTCGGCTGCACTGGAATCCGACACGGTGCCCGTTGATTCAGCATTGCCAGCAGTTTCTGTGGCAACGGTTGCCGTATTCGAATCGCCCGTTTGAGTTCCAGCATCGTCTCCGCATCCGGCAAACGACACAATCAGCAGAAAAAACAGGCCATAACTGAGTCTGGGTGACATCATGAAGCTGTTATCCATCGTGTAAACTAAAAGCCAACGGATCAGAGGTGCACAAATCGTGCCCGTTGTTTATACAGGTTATGCCCTCACCCCCCAATCATGCAAGCCCACCGCGAAAACGGTCAGGCCGGAAATGGCAAGCCGAACTGGACGTCGCCTGCCACAGAACGTCGACGCCAGGTGATCGCTGAACTTTCGTAAAGCCGCAGAAAACATCGGTCACAGCAAATCCCCGGAATGCCAATACCACGTTGATGAATAAAAAAAGGGCGATGATTACCCATCGCCCTTTCGCAACTGTCTTTATTCAAATTCAGCGTTCAGGATTAACGCCCCGGTGGACGACGCTGCTTGCTGAATGATTTTGACTTACCGCCGAACGAACCGGAACCGGACGAACTTTTGCGAAAGTCACGTCGACCATCGGCTGATGGGCCGGAATTGCGTCGTGGTCGAGAATGATCCGCGTCTTCTGTTGCCAAACGCAGATTCAGTTCTTTACCAGCAACTCGAGTTCGTTGCAGTGTCAGGAACACTTCGCGAGGCATGCCGGTTGGCAGGTCAATAGTGCTGTAATTGTCGTGAATCCGAATTGGGCCGATGTATTCGCCATCAATCCCACCTTCGTTGGCCACGGCACCCACAATATTGCTGGGCCGAACGCCGTCTTCGCTACCGACTTCAATGCGGTACCGATCCATGCCTGATTCTGGAGGCCCACCGTGACGACTGCGTTCGCCGCCTGGTCGTCCGCCTCGTTCACGATCGTTGCCGCCGAATTCACGAGAGCTGCGGGTATCCTGACGTTCGAATCGATCGTTGCCACGTCGATCATCACGTTCAAACGACTGACGGCGCGGACGATCCTGCATCAGGAACGAACGGCCCTGCTGACCAAGATGAGCCAATGCAGCAGCGATGACTTCCGGAGATTGCTTTGAAACGGTCGCGTAATCAGCCACCATCTGTTGGAACAACGAAAGGTCTTCACCCGCAATCACATCGCTGATCTGCTGCTTAAAGCGTTCGATGCGAATCGCGTTGATTTCCGTCGCTGTTGGAGGCTCAACAACCTGAATCGGCTGCTTGGTGGCACGTTCAATCATTCTCAGCTTGCCGCGCTGAGTGTTGGTTAAAAAGATAATCGCCTGGCCACTGCGTCCGGCTCGACCAGTTCGGCCAATGCGGTGAATGTACGATTCGCTGTCCTGAGGCATGTCGTAGTTGAATACATGGCTAACGCGAGTCACGTCCAGACCGCGTGCCGCCACGTCTGTTGCAACCAGAATGTCCAGCTTGCCATTCTTCAGCTGTTCAATCGTGCGTTCGCGAACGTTTTGAGCCATGTCGCCGTTCAGTGCGACGGCCTTTCGACCTTCGCGGCAAAGTTGTTCGGCAACCGTTACGGTGGCTTCACGAGTTTTCGTGAACACAATCACGCCGTCCGATTCTTCCGCTTCCAAAAAGCGAACAAGTGCGTCAACGCGATCACGAGGTGGTACAAACACAGCTCGCTGACGGATAGATTCCGCGGTCATCGTTTTCTGTTTGATCGTGACACGAACCGGATCGTTCAGATAACGCTTCGCAATTTCGCGAATCGGGCCCGGCATCGTGGCTGAAAACAGAGCCACCTGGCGAGTTTCCGGAGTCTGTTCCAGAACAAACTGAACATCTTCCAGAAAGCCCATGTTCAGCATTTCATCGGCTTCGTCCAGAACCAGACATTCCAGCTGGCTAAGATCCAACGTCTTACGATTGATGTGGTCGATCACTCGTCCGGGCGTACCCACAACAATCTGCACACCACGACGAAGTGCTCGCAGTTGAGTGTCGTAAGACTGACCTCCATAGATCGCCAGCACACCCAGATCTCGGATGTGACTGCCGTACTTCGAAAACGAATCACAAACCTGCATAGCAAGTTCGCGAGTTGGAGCCAGTACCAGCACCTGCGGAGTTCGTCGGTTAACGTCGATTTTTGACAGAATCGGAAGTGCAAAGGCAGCCGTCTTGCCGGTGCCGGTTTGCGACTGAGCCAACACGTCACGTCCTTCCAGAACGTGAGGAATGATCTCCGCCTGAATTTCTGTAGGCGAAGTGTATCCCGTGGCTTCAACGGCCTTCTGTACATCTTCGCTTAACGGCAGGTCGCGAAACAAAGGCCCGGTAGCCGCGTCAAAGTTGTCGCCTTCTTTCAGTTCGATTTCGACTTCGCGTTTTGAAACAACGGGAACTGGCTTTGTCGTCATCACAGCTGGAGCTACAGGAGCAGAAGCCGCCACAACTGGTGCGCTGGCAAGAGCCGGGGCTGGCGAAACAGGAACAGCAGCCACGGTCTTTGCCATCACTGTTTTTGCAGCAGCAACAGCGGCAGTAATGGAAGCCGCCGGAACTTCGTGAGCCATTTCTTTGGCGGCAACGATTGGTCCCTGGGGAGTGAATTTAATTTTAACCGTGTGTGCCTCTGTTTTCGTGACCTGCACTCGCTGATCTGCCGCAGGAGAAAACTGATCGACCATTGCAGCAACGTCAACCTGCACCGCTTCAACTTCAGCAGCAGCAACCTGTGGAGCAACAACTTCGACGTTTACGGCTTCTGCAGCAACAGGTTTCACTGCCGACTCAACGGCAGGCTCAGCAACCTTCGCTTCTTCAACTTCAGACGAAGTCTCAGGTGCAGGCTGAACAGCAACTTCAGCAGCTGGCGGAACCATAACGAATGCATCGTCGGCGTCGTCTTCGAACGCTTCACCAACGTATTCGACAGGAGCAGTAGTCACCGCATCATCGTCGATTTCATCGACTTCCGATTCGAAGCCTGATTCCACATCAGCCACAGAGCTTTCAACTTCAGCGGCAACAGGAACGCTGACTGGCTCACTAACGTTTTCCACATCAGCAACCTGAGCAGTTTCCATAGCCTCCACAGTTGGCGACACTTCAACAGCCGGCGACGCTTCAGAAGAAAGCGATTCCAGCACAACGTCAGACACTGGCACTTCAAAAGTGTCGAATGGCGATGGCGTAGAAGAAAAATAGAACGGATCGTTTGAACTGTTTTGCGACATCTTAACTAAGGATTTCCGGATAAGGGTGCGTACCGTCACCGGACAACACGGGCACTAACTGCCAATGTCTTGATTCCGAAACGGGAAACCGGGCGTACGCATTAATCAATACACGTATTGCGACGCCGCTTCTTGCACTCTGGCACTGACGTTCAAAGACGCCTCGTTCGTCTAGAACGAGAACCCAGTTAGAACGCCGGGGAAGACCTGTCGCATTGAGCCTGTGTGGAAAATCCTGCGGCGAATTTAGTCGCAGTTTCCGGGGTTACGGCCAACGGGGCCGAGTAAATTCGAAGATGTGTCTGCTTCGAAAGGCTCTCAACTGGGCAAACTACCCAAAAAATCGCCAGATCGATAGAGGTAACTTCAGAAAAAGACGGCATTCGGAGAATCCCCGGCTGTGAGACAAACCACCGCCCGCAAATTCTACGGAATTACCCTGCTGAAACCGTCCTTTTAACATCCCGCCAGCTCGCAACTGCTAAACCGTTCAACTTCAATCGCAGCTGGCTATCGAAAATCGGTGGGTGCCGTCATAGATGGTTGTGGACCACGACCGGTCAAGCCAGAATCTCCTCAACAACCTTGCCATGAACATCCGTCAGCCGGAACTCTCGCCCCTGATACTTATAAGTCAGCCGTTCGTGGTCCAGCCCAAGCAAATGCAGAATCGTGGCATTCAGGTCATGCACGTGTACCGGATTTTCGACAATGTCCATGCCAAAATCGTCCGTCCTGCCAAAGCTGACTCCCCCCTTCACACCGCCACCAGCCAGCCACATCGTGTAGGCGTCCTTGTGATGGTCACGGCCCGTCAGCCCCTTGCCATTGGTTGCCCCCTGATTAAGCGGCGTGCGTCCAAATTCGCTGCCGAACACAACCAGAGTATCCTGCAACAAACCGCGCTGCTTCAAATCGCGAATCAAAGCCGCAATCGGACGATCGGTTTCCCCGCACTTGGCAGAAAGTCGTTTTTCCAGGTTGTTGTGGTGGTCCCAGTCGGCGTCGTAAAGTTCCACCAGGCGAACTCCACGTTCGACAAGTCGCCGGGCCAGCAGGCAACTGTTCGCAAATGACGCTTTCCCCGGTTCTGCACCATAGTCTTCCAGAGTCTGCTTTGTCTCACCAGTGATGTCCATCAGCTCAGGCACCGACGCCTGCATCCGATAAGACATCTCATACTGGCTGATGCGAGTTTCAATTTCCGGATCTCCCGTTGCTTCCAGGCGTTCCTGGTTCAGCTTTGAAATCGCATCCAGCACTCGCCGACGATCGTTGCGAGAATGTCCTTCCGGGCTGGAAAGAAACAGCACCGGATCGCCCTCAGAACGAAACTGAATTCCCTGATAGACACTGGGCAGAAAACCGGTCGACCACAAACTGGTTCCCGCTCCACCTTTGGGGCCGCTGACCAGCACAACATAGCCGGGCAGATCCGCGTTCTCTGAACCAAGCCCATACGTCACCCACGAACCAAGACTCGGCCTGCCGCCGCGACCGAATCCGGAGTGCAAAAACATCTGAGCGGGAGCGTGATTAATTTCGTCGTTGTGAATCGAGCGAATAACGGCAAGCTCATCGGCAACAGTTCCCAGTTCCGGCAGAAGTTCCGACAACGACTGTCCGCTTTGACCACAGCGACGAAACTTCCACGGCGAACCAGCCAAAGTCGACGTTTTACCAATGAAGGCAAAGTCCCGCCCTTTGGTGACCTCCGGCGGGCAGGGCTGGTTGTGATACTGCCGCAGCATCGGCTTATCGTCAAACAAATCCAACTGCGACGGTGCCCCCACCATGTGCAGGTAAATCACGCTCTTCGCCTTCGCCGGAAAGTGCGGCTGGCGAGCTGCTGACGCACTTTCCTCAGCACTGGATTCACTGCAAAGCAAATCTGCCATCGCAATCCCGCCCAGACTTATTCCGGAAGCGTTCAGGAATGTTCGGCGCGAATTTTTCAAATACGATTCCATGAGTTAGTTCTTGGTTATGGTTTCGTGCAAATTAAGTAACGTCGTGGCCACGGCTTTCCACGCACTAAATTCGGCCGCCGAAACGCCCGCCGGAAACTTGCTTTTCGCTTTATCGGACTTCTTGTCATCAACCTGCTTCAAGCTTGTTGCCACGCTAACGCTATGCTGCGTTTCCCACAGATCCAGTAAGACGCCGATCTCGTTCTTCGTCGGGTTCCGGCCGGTACATAATTGGAAAGCGTATTCAATTTGCTGCTTTATTGTCGCCGTCTGCTTTTCCTGCAGCACTCGGCGAGCCAGCGCTTCAGCGGCCGCAACATAAACGGGGTCGTTCAATAAAGTCAGCGCCTGCAAGGGCGTGTTTGTTCTGGATCGCTGAACGGTACAAGCCAGTCGAGCCGACGCATCGAAGTTCATAAAACTTGGATACGGAGCTCCCCGCTTAAGAACGACATACAGACCTCGACGATATTGTTCCGAACCTGGGCTCACTTCGTATTTGTAATTCTGCCCACCAACCTTAGACCAGATCCCGTCCGGCTGATAAGGTCGAATTGACGGACCGAACTGTTTCAAATCCAGCAACCCGGATACCGCCAGCAAGTTATCCCGAATCATCTCCGCACTCATGCGAAACCGAGGTCCGCGAGCCAGCAGTTGGTTTGCGTCGTCGCGTGCGTACAGTTCCGGCGACGCAAACGAAGACTGTCGATACGTGGAAGACAACACAATCTTCCGCAGCAGTTTCTTGCGGGACCAACCGTTTTCCATAAATTCAACCGCCAGCCAATCCAGCAATTCCGGGTGAGACGGCGCGTCACCTTTGATGCCGAAGTCTTCGGCGGTCGGCACGATACCTCGCCCAAAGATTTCCGACCACCAGCGATTTACGGTCACTCGAGCAACCAGCGGATTGGCAGGATCGACCAGCCACTTTGCCAAAGTTAATCGATTCGGTGGACCATCTGGCATGGCGTGCAGAGCTTTCGGAGTCGCCGCCTGCAGCACTTCGCCTTTGTTCCGATAATCGCCTCGTTCAAACAAGTAAGACATCCGAGGTTCAGGCAGTTCCACCATGACCAACGTCGTGTCGGATTCAAGCTTGCTTAACTGATCATCCAGCTGACTAAGTTCAGCAGCGATTTTCTTAAGTTCGGGATCCTGCTGAACGCGATACTTCAGCAAGCTGGCTTCGTCTTTCTTCGACCACTGCAGCGGCGATTTCACCATCGCAGCCGCCACGTTTTTAGGCAACGCTTCGAATTCCGGATTGCCAGTCACCGCAGCCAGCTTCAAACGGCCAATCGAACGCGCACTTCCGAAATCATGTACCAGCTTGAAGGTGATCAGTTGCCCGGCAGAGGCATCCAAAGCTTCAGCCAGCCGAAACTGAGCCCAGTGCGGCTTCTTGAACTGTGGAGCGATCGCCCAGCCACTTCGCTTCACGTCGCTTAACGCGTCCGCAACGTCGTAGCCCTTTTGAGAAAAATCGGCCGTCGCTCCGCTGAACGTCAACTCAACTGATTGCTGCTGTGTCGAACGGTTGGCATCACCGCTTTGATCCGCTGGTTCCGAAACTGTGGCCGAAAAGTGATTCAACACAAAGTTCGTCCGCTCTGGATCGCCACGCCCGGGGCCACCGCCTGGCAGTGATTCGTGTGTTAACGCATCCAGCCGGAAGGCAGTTATGTTCTTCACGTCCGTTCGCACCGTCACTTCATAAATATCGGTTTCCGGAGGCTCCGTACCGACCAGCAAAACTGAGCCATCATCCAGCACCTGATAACTATCGACCGTTCCCGTCGAACGAAACTCAACAACTTCCAAATCGTGAACCTGCGGGGCCTTTCCAGCTGTTTCCGCAATGCCCGCCACCCAGTCTGCCAGATCCGCGGCAAGCGACTCCGTCCGCGCCGACTGCTTTGCTTTGAACTGCATCTGTTTTGTCTTGATCTCTGCTCGCTGAGCGTCGGCGGCCACGTTGCTGATGGCCATCGTGGGGCCCTTAAACTGAATCGAACTTGGTGAATCGGGATTTGTTCGATCCGCTTCCATTTCTGTATTGTTAAAAAAGGCCAGCAGACCATAGTAATCCTTCTGCGAAAACGGATCGTACTTATGATCATGGCACTGGCAACATTCCATCGTCGTACCCAACCACACCGCGCCGGTTGTGTTGACTCGGTCAATCACTTGCTCAATGCGAGTTTCCTCGGGCAACGATCCCGCCTCGACATTGGTTGGCGTGCATCGGTGAAAGCCGGTCGCAATTTTCTGAGCTTCCGTTGCGTCAGGCAGCAGATCGCCGGCAACCTGTTCAATCGTAAAACGATCAAATGGCATGTCGTCGTTTAGAGCACGAATCACCCAATCTCGGTAAGCCCAAACGTCTCGCAGATCGTCTCGTTGAAAACCGTGAGAATCCGCATAGCGAGCAAGGTCCAGCCACTGCCGCGCCCAGCGTTCGCCGAATTGCGGACGACTGAATAGTTCATCAACAAGCCGTTCATACGCTTCATCAGTTGGGTTCGCAGCGAAGGCATTAACTTCAGCAGGTGTCGGAGGAAGGCCAATGATGTCGAAGTGCGCTCGGCGAACAAGCGTTGTCGGATCGGCTTCCGCGGATGGCTGCAAACCTTCTGCCAGCAAACGTTGTGCAACAAATCCATCGATCTCGTTTCGCCCCCAACCGGGCTTCAACTGCTGCAAGTCGCTGTCGGCCACAGCAGTCGGTCGCACTGGCGGAATATAGCTCCAATGCTGCTTCGCCTTAAATTCCGCAGGCCACACAGCACCAGACGCAACCCAACGTTGCAGCCCCTCAACTTCTTTTGGCGACAATGGATCACCAATGGCCGGCATCACTTCATCGTGGCCTTTCGGTAACAGAACTCGCCTTATCAGCTCGCTGTCCTTAACTGCTTTCGGAATCACCGTACCAGAATCCAGCAAAGCCTCCGCACTATCAAGGCGCAGATCACCTTCCTGCTTCGCCGCTCCATGACATTCAAAACAAGACCGCTGTAACACCGAATAGACGTCACGTTCGAAATCGACAGCCACGACAGGGCCTTGCTGATCAACGGCGGCTGCAGCACCATGTACAGCAGCGGCCGCGTTATCTTCAGCACCTGCCGACATTCCCATTCCATCGACCAATGCGATCAACAGAATTGCTGCAGCGCTAATCTGAATTTTGAGATGCTTCTGCATCAAAATCATCTTTCCAAAGACTTCTACTGTTCGCATTTCAACCACAAGCTGCTTGCTGCCAGTTCTGTTAAAACAAGAATCGCAACGGCGTCGGGTAGCCGGAGTCGGCTTGAGCCTGCAAAGGAAACCCGGGAGTTTCGCTCCAACATCGCTACCAATTCCGCGAGGATCCATTTAAACACGACAACAGTAGAACGGTAATCTGAAAATTTATCGCACACTTTTGACGTCGCCGACAAATTATCCTTAGACTTCACGCGTCTATCACACAGCACAGAATCCAGGTTTGCAAGAGTAGAACACGCAATGAAGATTGAACATACCGCATTCAACGTCGAAGAACCGGTCCTGATGGCCAAATGGTACGTTGAACACCTTGGCCTGAAGATTAAACGCCGAACAGTCGACGCACCTTACGCTCACTTTCTGGCGGACGATGGAGACGCCGTGATGATGGAAATCTACGGCAACAAAAATGCACCACTGCCCGATTACCGTAATATGAATCCCGCCGAACTTCACGTCGCCTTCACGTCCACCAATGTGGCAGCCGACGTAAAGCGACTTCACAACGCGGGAGCCACCATTGTTGCCGACGTACATCAACTGGGCGATGATATCTTCGCCATGCTGCGAGACCCCTGGGGATTGCCGTTGCAACTGGTGACTCGCGGAACTCGCATGATCTGAAAACATGAACGAATGCCCGGCACAGAAATTACATTCACATGCGGATACAAAGGTCATCGCTGTTCAGAATTGTCCCGATAGCGCTGACTTGCCTGTTGATCTGTAAAACCGTTCTGAGTGTCTTCGCCAGTTATCCGAATTATCTTCCGCCAGATTTCAGTTCCGACTTTTTGATTGGCAGAGAACGCACATTCTTTGGAATCTACCAGTGGAACTTCAACGTACACATTTTGTCAGGACCGTGTACGCTGATTTTCGGAATGCTGTTGCTAAGCCGGAAATTCCTGCATCGATTCCCGAAGTGGCATCGATATCTTGGCCGAACACAGGTCCTGCTGATTGTCACCATGGTGGCACCGACCGGCCTTTGGATGGCACTTTACGCAGAATCCGGACCAATCGCCGGTATCGCGTTTGCCGGGCTGGCCATCAGCACAGCTTACTGCGCGGTGTGTGGCTGGCGAAGTGCCGTCAATCGACGCTTCGCCAAACACCAAATCTGGATGCAACGCTGCTTCGCTCTGCTATGTGCCGCGGTTGTTCAACGAGTGCTCGGCGGATTGGGAACCTTCGCCGAAGTCGAGGCTCAGTCATTCAACACATTCTCACCATGGCTCAGCTGGCTGCTGCCCGTTGCTGGCCTGGAGATTGCTCGTGCAGTCTGGGCGAAGAAAAGAATCAAATAGCAAACCGCCAGAAGTAGCAACAGGCAGCATCACCAGCCGGATCAAAAAATGGCAGATTGCAACAGCCCGTCATTGAACTGCAGGCGAACGAATGACGGTGCCGTCGTTCGCAAAGTGAGCGACGCTGGAGAAGCCCACGCAATTTGCAATGCAAGAAAACCCAAAGAAGACTGATTCTTCGAAAATCCTCGCAAAACCAACTACAAATGTATATTGGATAGAATGTGACTCATAGCCCACCGTGCCTCACTTGCGTTTCATTCTGAGTCAGCAAAATCGAGTCCAACAAAAGAACTGCGAACTCGGACTCGAACAGGATAGATCACCGCCTTGTGTCTTACCTCGTCCACCGCCCCCACCTAATTCGGTTTTGGGTGACGCCTTGATTGCAACTTTGTCCTCTGATGATCATATTCTGACCTTGGCGTAATATTTTGGTCCAGCCTCCTTCGTTTCATTCTTCTTCCGTCGTGGATAGGTGAACGAACGCTTCTAAATATCCATTGGTATCTAAAATTCGTAAGGTAAGGAATGTCTGGGCTCATTCGACGTTATTTTCATGGTCTCCAAAATCAATTGCGGGGACAACAAAAACGTCGTCGAGGTCGGGCCAGCAATGCGTCTGCTTCTAATGATTCGTCGTCGTTTTTGGCCCGTCGCGCCGATGCTTTCGAAGACCGTGTCCTTCTTGCCGGCAATGCACCAAACCTGTTGCCGATTGCCCCGGTGAGTATATTTCAGCACGCTGAATCCCAAACCGTCGCGATTTCAGGGATTGACGCTGGTGGATCCGAATCGCAGCCATTGCGTGTGACTGCCTCAAGTGACAACACAAGTGTTATCCCCCATCCGACAGTCGTTTACTCATCTCCAGCGAGCAGCGGGACGCTCGAATTCACGGCGCTTCCCGGAGCAAGTGGGGCGGTAACGATCACTGTAACAGTTGAAGATGGTGGGCCAGACTTGAACTTCAACACAATTGATGACAACGAATTATTTACTCGCGAATTCGGGGTTACGGTAACTCCATTTAAGTCATTCGCAGTCAACAATTTGTTCGTAGACGCGCGTTCAAATCTATCACAGGCAGGTCGCTCGACGTGGCTAACCGACGGTCTGTTGCCGGTCATGATTGACCTCCCAACAGGTCAGGGGCGCTGGATTGAAATGTCCAACGTCAGCGGTTCACTGAAAGCGGGGCCCCAGTGGCCAACTCATGGTGCTGACGGGGGTTCGAGTGGTCCAGGCAATACGAAGGGAACCAACATATTCTCGACTGATGGCATTTCGGGAATTCTGGCATCGCGGTTTCTGTTTTTATCGGGCGTCTTCCTTGCTGACACAACGTCAACTGCAGCCCCAAGCCGTTTGGATTACCGTAACATTGGAATGAACTTTCACAGCCAGTCTCCACTCCTGCAGCAGACTTTCTTCATTGGGGATGGTCGGGACGCGAGCCAAGCGAGCCAGAGGTTCTTCATTCCAGACGGCGCAACGCGACTATTTTTAGGTTTTATGGATGCAGTTAAGTTCGGTTGGCCAACGGGACTTGCTCCAGGGGCGTATTCGGACAACACAGGCTTCCTGGCCGCGTCGCTGTCGATTAGCGTTCCAAATCGATTGCCCACACTGAACCATATTGTTGACGTCAAACTGCCGATCGACGCCCCGGAGCAAACCATTGAACTGCACGGGATAACTGCGGGCGCCGGGGAATTGCAACCACTTCAGATAACCGTCGTGAGTGACAACACGCAATTAGTCGGACAACTGCTTTTGAACTACATTGCGCCACAATCGAGCGGAAACTTGGTTTTTAGGCCCGAGCCCGGCCACAGCGGTTCCGCAACTATTACGGTAAAAATTGAAGATGGCGGGCCAGATGGTGATTTGCTAACGCCCCTCGACAACGCTTTCTTCCAACGGACATTTAATGTAACAGTTGGAAGTTTTCATTCATTCCCCGTAACAGACCTCACAGTTGATGCTCGCGCCGACCTTTCACACGCGTCTCGGGATACAACACCCGATCCAGAAAACCGCTTGCTTCCAGTGCTAGTAAACCTTCCAGTGGGCACTGGTCGTTGCCTCGTCGTAACTTCCGTAAATGGCGACGTCAAAGCTGGACCGGAATGGCCAATCCACAATGCGGACGGCGGAATGTTCGGCCCCGCTGGCGAAATGGGAGCCAACATCTTTGCAGAGCGTGGAATTTCTGGCGTACTCGCACCACGATTCCTCTTTCTAGCTGGGACGTTTCTTGATGATGAAACACCAACGGTTTCACCGAGTCGATACGACTATCGCTACACTGGGACCGAATTTGCAAACCAAAGTCCAATTCCTCAACAGGTTTTCTATATTGGCGATGGACAGAATTCGGACGGCGCCCGTCCAATGATTAAAATCCCGGACAACGCCACACGCCTGTTTCTGGGCTTTATGGACGCCGATACTTTTGGTTGGCCGTCGGGGCTTTTGCCCGGCGCATACCACGACAACACCGGTCAGCTGTCGGTATCCCTGTCAATCATTGTGCCGAACGCGGCTCCAACCCTCGACAAACCTGCCGACTTAACGCTGACGAATGTCGAAAGCGAACACACTGTCGTCTTGAGTGGAATTTCCTCAGGGCTTGGCGAATCGCAGCATTTGCGAATCACGGCGGCCAGCAACAACACCGAACTCCTTGCTGATCCAGTTGTCGTGTACACATCTGGAGACACGTTTGGCCGCCTGATACTGATGCCTCGAACAGGATTCAGTGGCAGCACCTCGGTCGAGGTCCAGATTGAAGACAGTGGTCCTGATCAAAATTTCGACACCACCGAAGACAACGGCACTTCGATTCAAACGTTCAAAGTTACTGTAACAAGTCAAAACGCCCCCCCAACTCTCAACACAATTGAAGACCTAAACTTCGATGAAGACGCAGAAGAAAGCCACATTGAACTCACCGGCATCACAGCGGGAGGTGGCGAGTCACAACATCTTGTAGTCACCGCTCTAAGCTCTAACAAACGCATCGTTGCAAATCCGTTAATAACATACTCGTCCCCCGACAGAACCGCACTATTATCAATACAGCCTCAGGCCGATCAAAGTGGCCCAGTGAGCATCACAGTCACAGTCGAAGACGCCGGATTCGACCAAATTTTGGGGACCACTGACGACAACGCCACCTTCAGCCGCACATTTGAGATCGTGATAAATTCAGTCAACGATCCTCCGACGATGATGGCACTTTCGAATAGAACGCTGCCTACTGATTCCGGGGAGCAATCGATCCCGGTAACGAATCTCACAGCTGGAGGTGGAGAGTCTCAACCGCTTCGATTAAACGCCATCAGCAGCAATCCAGATCTCATTGCCGAATTTGAGTTTGACTATACGTCCCCAAGCGACAGCGGCAGCTTGCGATTCACCCCAACAGCAGGACTATCTGGAACATCAATAATTACGGTCACGATTGAAGACGGAGGATTGGATGGTGACCTTGAAACGTCAAATGATAATGCTACGTTCGGTCATCAGTTTGAAGTCGCAGTGCATTCACCGATAGCCGGTAACGTTGATGGCGATATTGACTTCGATGCAAATGATTCGTTCCTCATTCAACTCGTCCACCTTTCCGGAACGGACAGTCAGATTGATCAATCCAAAGGGGCAGCCAATGTGGCGGCATCGCAAATTAGACATCGCGTGGCTGATATTACTGACGTGGGAGATGTGGATGGCGACGGAGACTTCGATGCCAACGATGCATTCTTGATTCACTTGGTCAAATTGTCTGGTACGAATCCCCAGATTGACCAATCGAAAGGTAGCAGTCCACTTACCGCTACCCTGATCCGCGCGAACGTCCATCGTCTCGGGCAACCCAAAATTGGACTTAACGCGCGACGTGTGTCAAAGACGTCTCAAGCACTAATGCCATACCCGAAAATGTCCCCATGGGAAGGCCCATCCGATCAATGGAACTTTGACACCGGTCTAGGATTTATTACAGAAGAGTCCGATCATGACGAAGCCATACTGATTGCGTCTGTATTCGGCAAAAGCCATAGGTGGTGGCTGGACGCAATCTGAGAAAGAATCACGACACGAGACGTGGGCTATCCTTTCGAAGAACAGCAAACAGGATGTGCTGGAAGCCAAGGGGTTCCGGCAAATTGCGGAAATCAGCCAAGCGTCAGTCCGCCGGCATTTTTTTTTGGTGCCTGCCATCGGCTCCTGAGAGTGATCCTGCCTGTTCGGAAATCCTACGTCACGTCCCCACACTGCGACGGACCACGAGCTATGTGGATAGCCCCCGTTTCATGATTCAACACATTCTCACCATGGCTCAGCTGGCTGCTGCCCGTTGCTGGCCTGGAGATTGTTCGAAGAATCTGCACAACCACCAGAATTAAGAAGTAAACCGCAACACAACAATGAATCGGAGTTCCGCGACATGACTCACTTGTTTCCCATTTCCTTGCTCACGATTTTCTGCTGCGTGTTGCTCGGCTGCTCTGACAGCACATCGACACTTCCAGATACGAATCAGGCCGTTTCCCCAAGTGTTCCAGCGGCCGAGGATTCTCGATCATCAATTGCTGCACCGGAAGCAAATACCAACCTTCAAGCAGATCCGTCGCCTACTCTACTGAATGCCCTGGAACAGATTTCAAAATCATCGCCACTTCCCTCATTGGCTGACGAAAACCCCGAGAATCCACTTAACACAATCCTTGCAGATTCCAGCCTTGGCGAGATTGAGGATTCGACAGTCGATCCCAGTCAACGAATGGCTCTGAGTTTTGCCGCGTTGCGGGGCCTGGACAAGGCAATCGGTTCATACAGAAAAGCGCTGAGTTCCGAGCAACCGGTGGGAATGGAATTGGCCAGCCTGCTGAGACAACGTTGCCTGCTGGCCGCAGCGGCGGGGCGAATGGCGAAAGCAGACGGCCAACTGCCAACCGGGTTCGTCACTAATGAAGACACCGATGAACGAGAGATAGAAACAGAACGTCTGGCGTGGCTGTTGACGCTGTCGTGGAATGAGATCGCAAGGACTTTGCAGGCACCAAACTGGAGTAAGCTGAGTGCGGCAGAACAATCTCACGTGCTGCAAACTCTACAGAACGCAACAATCGACCTTTCGCCGGTAACCTATGAAGCGTATCGCAGCAGCATTAAGACCAGCCTGCCGAAATCCGCTGATAGCGGTGACCTGAACGAACAACTTTCGAAAGCCGAGATAGCACTTTCCACTGCCGATTTTGCTCCGCATTTGTTGGGCGCCTGTCGCAGCCTTTTTGACCTGACTTCCGTGCCAGTGCCGGAATTTCCCGAATTGGGCGAATACGACTATAGCGTCGAAGATGAAACAGTGCTGGTTTGGGAATTCGCCCTGACAAACGACGCCTCAAAGCAAACGCCTGGTTGCAAAATGGAATTCCGACTGCTGCTGCCTGCTGGCGATCATCAGCCGAAAAGCCTGCCATGCATCCTGATGGCCCCTGCGGGAACGGGGCTGGAGTCAGGCCTGGATCTGGACCTTGATTCCGATGAAGTTTATCTTGCCGCAGTCATACCGTTCGTTAAAGCTGGCTATGCCGTCCTTCAGTATTCGCTGGACGGCGAAGAAGCTGAATCCAAAGGATTCGATCTTGCCGCATCAAGACGTGCCTACCTTCAATTCCGATCAGCGTTTGGTGGAGTAGTCAATGGTCGCAACGCCGCTGAATTCGCCAGAACGCAAGTTCCCGCAATCAACCCCGATGCACTTTATGCAGCCGGACACAGTTCGGCAGGAACGGTCGCACTTCTGGTGGCAGCTCACGACATTCCCATCAAAGGCGTGATGTCCTTCGCAGGCGTTTCGGACGTCGCCAAAGAAAACTATTCCCTCACAGGCAACGATGCTTCGTTCAAACCGGGAATCCATTCATTTCGAGTGAAGTCGTCGCCCATCACCCATGCGGACCAGGTGAACATACCAGTATTCCTGTATCACGGACGACAGGATGACACGGTGAATTATGCTCAATCACAAACCTTCGAAGGTGAACTCAAGGGTGCCGGCAAGCAGGTAACTCTGGTTTCCGTGGACAGCGCCGATCACTACGACGCCATGATTGAAGACGGCATCCCGCAAGCCATTGAATGGCTAAATTCGCTTTGACACACCCGCAGGCTTGATATGGAAACTTCCCTGTCGTTGCATGTAGCCGGAAAGCTTGCAAGCAAAATCAACCGAGGGCAAATCACCCGGGCGTGCAGTAAAGCCACGAGGCCGGTAGATAGCCCATTTTAATTCGGCAAGTTTCCACGCCCAATTCCCCCTAATCGGCGTATCGGGACGATGTTCCCAAATCTATTTCAGAGCGGCTTCGCCAAATTTCTGTTTCAGTCGTTCCATGCCATTTTCTGTAATCTGGGTACGAAAGACAGTGAGTCTCGTCAAAGGCAAGAGGCACAGGTCTTCGATGGATTGGTCGGTGATCGGTGTATCATCTAATTTAAGATGCCGTAGCGACTCCATTTTGGTAAGCTGGCTAATGCCTTTGTCGTTAATGCGCGTGCCGCTTAGGTCCAGAAATTCCAGCGAGGCAAACGTGGCGACTTCAGTCAGTCCTTGATCAGTCACCATTGTGCCAGCCAGTGACAAGACACTCAGATTCCGGAACACCTGCAACTCGCGTAGACCATCGTCAGTGATGGCGGTGTCGTGCAAATATAGGCTGGTCAAGCCTTCCAGCTGTCGCAGATATTGCAGGCCAGAGTTCGTTATTGAATCACCACTCAATTCCAGAAAGTTTAGTTTTTCCAATCGCCCAATCGACTTCATGCTATGGTCGGTTACCTGGCAGTTCATTACGGTAAGATGAGTCAGATTGCTCAAGACGCCAAAATATTCCAGTCCGTCATCGGTAATATGGCTGGCCCCTGCAACATACGTAAAACGCGAATCGGCCCTGGCTTTTTTTGTTGGGCAGTTGCCGAAGAGGTCAATCGCCGTGAGTTGTGGATGGCTGCGAAGGCTTTTCAGCCCATCGTTGGTGACGCCACATTTATCGAAGCCAATGCGAGTGACGCTTTGAGCATGTTTTCGAGTTGCCGCCAGCAAGGCGTCGATCGCCAACGGCCCCGTAAACGACAGGATTTCCAGGTTTCGGACTGCCTTGAACGCAGGAAGGTGAACCCCGGGAGACAGTTCCACACCCAATTCAGGATTTGCTTCCTGAAGTGTGATTATCAAATCTATGGTGACAAGAGGGCAATCATTCAGAGCCAAAGAGCGAAGTCCCGACAGTTGTGTTAACGTCTCCGCAGTGACGAGTTTGCAGCTATGAAGTTTAAGAGAGCGAAGGCTTGGTAATTGAGCTAATAATGCAAGCCCTTCATCGGTGACCAACGTGTCAACTAACCACAATTCGCTGATTTGCCCGAGACCAACAAGCTTTCCAAGGGCGGCGTCCGTCACTTTCGCTCCTCGAAGCCTTAGCTTAGACAGTCCGGGAAACGCATGCAGCTGGTCAAGATCCTCAACCGAATGCGGATCCCACATCACGCTTTCGACGTCGCCGGAGTCGGCATACCAAGCGGGCATCAATCCAGAACCACCAAGATATCTGGTTACACGTCGGACGACGCCTGAACTTGAATTGGAATTCATCCGTGAGCCTCGATGCGCCACCCCACCGCGCTGCCTCACTTCTTCAACTGCTTGCCGCTGCCGCAACTCTTTATGAACTTCTCGGCTGATCAATACGACGAACACAGCTCCCACGGATACACCTGAGAGTACGAATAGCAGTAGCAGAGTATGTCGTCGATAGCGAAGTAGACGCCCCATAATGGGAACACTGATACCAAAGTCATAAGCTGCTTTCCCGAATCGACGAAGCATGTAAAAAGCCTTCCCCTGGCAATATCAGACCTTGAGGCAAATAGCTGAGCAAGTCGAAAAGTGAACAAATCAAGGCTATCCATCCAGAGTTGCCCGCTTAACGGAAGCGGAATTCTTAACGAATAGTGGCCGCTGAATTAAACATGATGCGGTTTACACAAGGGACGTTATCGAAAAACACGAGTCAGAGAAGCGAGGGAGTCACCCACACTGATGATCGTCCATGCCCACCTCCGGCCATACACAGACAGCTGTGATTCTTGGCAACGACAAATGCCCGCGCGAAATTTGACGCTACAGTCTACTTGGTAAATCGCCAGACGTGGGCCATCCACCCGAAAAACTGCAAACAGGATGTGCTGAAAGCCAGGAGCTTCTGGTGACTTGCAAAGATTAGCCAGGCGTTAGTCCGCAGGAAACCGTTTTTCATGCCTACCGCCGTTTTCTGAGGGTGCCCCTGCCTGTCCGCCAATCCGACTTCACGCAAACCCCGCACAATGATAGGCCACCAGACCGTTGAATGGCCCAGTTTCAACCGCCCCAACCGCTATCGAATGAGTTTACTGCGATGTTCGTAGTCGGTCCCCGTCAGCGGATCCTGCCCGCAAAGAAACGCTCGTCACACACAGGGGTCCACGCAATGCACGATTTGGACCTCACCATCCGCCAACACATGCCGCCGATTCGCTCGAGGCATTTTCAAGTTCTCCCACACTGTCATTCAACAATACCTGACATCAACTTGACAAGCCACAAAGGATCGCACAGAAACTCCCATAAGGCTACTAACCAAAAGGCTGGCCCCTATTCTTGTCGCGCAATTGCCGAGCCGCTTCGGCCAGAATCCAAAGGCGTTGATCGAGTTCAGCGATCGGATGCAGGCCCGCATCGCTGACGACATTTTCCCCGTCGAACATGATGGTGACCTGCTGTCTGCCAACTTCACAAAGTTCCAGCTGTGAATTACACCGTGTTTCTGAAATCAATCGCCTCCCGAGCGTGTGAAGTAGCTGTTTTCCAAACTTAATTAGGCACGCGGAGGCTTTTCCGTTGAGAGACGGTGTGCAAAAGAGTTTAGATTTCCTGTCAGCACAGTAGAACACGGATCATATTGATCTGCCATGATTTTGGACTGTTTATGTTGGAGGCTAGTCGGTTCTAAACGATAATGGCGCTCTGGTTACGGGGGATCGGCAGAGCAGCCTTGAAGTATTTGGGGCTCGTTCTGGCTTTCCGTTCAGCAGATTCAGGAGACGCACGGGCCATGCCAACTGATTCGCCGAACGAGCCTGAAGAAACGTTCATTGCGCCGTCTGCTGACGACAGCAAGTTCGAGCCTACAGGAAATCTGAGTGCCGATAACCAAACGGATGATGGTCGTCTGGCCGGTGGTAATCCGGAAAGCACTTTCATTCCGCTGGCAAGTTCGCAGTCGGGGCTTGTCATTGCTAATCGCTATGTGTTGAAAGAACGCCTGGGCGAAGGTGGCATGGGCGAAGTCTGGGTGGCCGCTCAAACAGAACCCGTCAAACGGCACGTTGCCATCAAGCTGATTAAAGCCGGGATGGATTCCAGAGCCGTGCTGATGCGTTTCGAACAGGAACGTCAGGCTTTGGCGGTGATGAATCATCCCAATATTGCTCGAGTCTATGATGCCGGTTTCACGCCGACAGGTCATCCGTTTTTCGCCATGGAACTGGTGGACGGTCAGACTCTGACAAAATATTGCGATAGCAATCGGCTGTCACCGCGAGCTCGGCTGGAACTCTTCGTCCTGATTTGTCAGGCCATTCAGCACGCTCATCAAAAAGGAATTGTGCATCGCGACCTAAAGCCCGCCAATATTTTGGTGACGGTGGTGGATGGCAAACCTGTTCCGAAAGTTATCGACTTTGGCGTTGCGAAAGCAACAGGTGGCAAGCTGACCGAGGAGACCCTCTCCACTGGTCTCGGAGCGGTTGTCGGTACGCTGGAATACATGTCGCCCGAACAAGCTGGGACAACCGGGGCAGACGTTGACACGCGTGCGGACATTTATTCGCTGGGGGTGGTGCTGTATGAACTGTTGACCGGCCTGCGTCCGTTTGATGGCGAACGTCTGCGTAAGGCCGCGTTGTCGGAAATGATTCGCATTATTCGCGAAGACGATCCTTCGCGGCCGAGCACTCGGCTTTCCACTGATGCAGCTTTACCATCCGTGGCCGCGCTGCGTCAGACTGAGCCTCGCCGATTAATGGCTCAGCTGCGCGGAGAACTGGATTGGGTGGTGATGAAGTGTCTGGAGAAAAGCCGTGATCGTCGCTACGAAACGGCGACCGGGCTGGCCCGCGATATCATGCGCTACCTGTCTGACGAACCTGTTGAAGCTCGGCCACCGTCTGCCGCCTATCGCATGCACAAGCTGTACACTCGCAATAAAGGGCGAGTGATTGGAGCCGGGTTGTTACTGGTGACTTTGATCGCCGGAATCATCGGCACAACGCTGGGCTGGTTCGAAGCGCAGCGGCAAACGGCGACTGCCAGGATAAAAACTGAAGAAGCCGAAATCGCACTTGCCGGGGAAGCCGAACAGCGTCAGGTGGCCGAACAGGCCAATCAGCTGGCGATTGATGCGTTGCAATCCTTCACATCAAATTTCATGACCAAACTGTTGGGCGGTCGCACCGAGCTATCGGCAACAGAAGTCTCCATTCTGAATGATGCATTGAGCCAGTGGGAAGTGTTTGCTCAGTCACGCGGTACGTCTCCACAAGCCCGCCGCATCCGCGCGACCGGCGCCTCAAACGTTTCGACCATTCAGTTCAAACTGGGGATGATCAAAGAAGCCGAAGCCAACGACTGCAAGGCACTTAGTTTGTGGGAATCGCTGGTTGCGGAATCTTCTGGCAATCAGGCAGATCAACTGAACCTGGCCATCAGTCATCAGGAACTGGGCGGAACTCTTCGAGGCATCGGACAGCGTCAGGAGGCAGGTGAGCATTTTCGCGCGGGCCTGCAGATTCTGGAATCGCTGCTGCTGAAAGATCCTTGCGACTCGCAATTGCGCAGACATGCGGGTGATGCCAATTTAAGCGTCGCCAATGCCGCGCGGGATGCCGGAGACTGGCCAGCTGCTCAATCGCACTATCTGCAGGCGTTGGCACTATTCGAACAGCTGGCGGATGAACTTCCCGCGAACCTTGATCATCAGCATTCCATGGCTGCGTGTCATTGGGGACTTGCGCTCAGGGGCAAACGGCTGGCGCAGGTCGATGAGGCGACCGGGCATTATCAAAAAGCGATTTCAATCTATCAGCAGCTTGTTGCACGGGACAGCGCGTCCGTCGACTACCGAGAAGGGTTGGGTGGTCTTCATCGCGAATTCGGCGTGATGATTTCTGACGAAGGAAAAGACGCCGCCGGAGCCGAGCAATTACTACTGGCGATTCCTCTGTTGCAAGCCGTGGCTGACGAACTTCCGTCGGTTCCGCGGCATCGATACGACTACGCCAAAGCCATGCGTGACTACGCACAGATTCTGCGTTATCTGAAACAGCTTGAGCAGTCTCAGCAGTATTTTGATCAGGCGCTGCAAATTCAGAAAGTGCTGGTGGCAGACAACCCAACCAATGTTTCTTACAGCAACGATATGGCCATTTCGTTGCGCATGATCGGCGATTTGTTGACCGATCAGCAGAAGCTCGAAGAAGCCCTGGCTGCTTACGGTCAGGCCATTCAGATTCTGACGACTGCCTTTGTTCAGGATCGAACGTATGTGTCCGTTCGCCGCAGTCTGGCGAATTGCCATTTGTATCGAGCGGAAACACTGGATGCCCTGGAACGTCGCGACGAAGCTTTACTGGACTGGGATAAAGCGCTGGAGTACTGCGACGCCCAAAAACGAAACAACATACGATTCGCAAGGATTGATTCCCGCATTCGCGCCGGAGCCGTGGTGGAATCCATCGACGAACTGCAGCAGCTGGCACGAATCGAAGTCTCGCACGCGTCGCATTATTTCGGCTTTGCCAGGTTATTCGCTATCGCCGCAAAAAGTTTGCCGGATCGCAATGAAGAACTCAGCCTGCGTTCCGTTGAGCTCTTACAAAAGGCCAGGGGACTGGGTTTCGATGACTTCGATCGACTGAGCGATGATCGTGACCTGCAATACCTGGCCGAACGCGAAGATTTCAGGTCGCTGCTGGAATCGATTTCAGCAGCACCGAACGCGGACGGAAAATTACTGGACGCCAAACGGAGCGACTGAACTAAACATTAACGCAACTGGCAACACGACGAATGCTGTTAGACGTTCGAACTGAGATGTTGATTGTGGGAAACTCGCGTTGTTGACCACAATGTTTCCAGTGGGCTACAAGACGTGGTGCCATCCACCCTAAAAACAGCAAATAGGATCTATTCGAAGCGAGGGGCTCCTGGTGACATGCAAAACTCAGCCAGGCGATATTCCGCAGGAAACCGTTTTTCGTGCCTGCCGCTGGTTCGTGGGAGTGCCCTGCCTGTCCGCCAATCCTACTTCACGCAAACTTGCACAGCGATAGGCCAAACGTCCGGTGGCTAGCCCCTGTTTTCAGCCCAGTTTGCAAGTCGGCAGGCCGGCAGTGAGCTTAAGCGGAACTCCATTTCCGCCCGGCGGTTAGTTCAAGGAATTGGCTTCAACAGGATTCCGTTTCAACGTGGCTTCCCCTTTGCTTTTTTCTCACGCTTCAGCTTTCCCAGTTGTCGGTCGCTTTATCTGCAGTTAAACCGTATTCTACAACCGGAGCAGACGAATCGATTTTTGGGTCCCTCATGGTCTTACTGAACTCAAATCAAGCTCGGCGCAATGTTGTCGTACTTTCTGGGCTGATTGCATTGGCCGTTATGTTTAGCGGTCCTTCTGCTTTCGCGTTAGACCAGCCAGTGTCAGAGGTCGTGTCGGCGGCTGACCTGGAGTTTTTTGAGAAGCATGTGCGTCCGTTGCTGGTGTCGAAATGCTATGAATGCCATTCGGCGTCAGACGTTAATGGTGGTCTGCGACTGGATAGCCTTCACGGCTTGCGGCGCGGCGGTGATTCCGGAGCAGTGATTGTTGCGAAGCAGCCAGATCACAGTCGACTGATTGAAGCCGTTCGCTATCAGAACCGTGATATGCAAATGCCGCCGGATGGCAGACTTGCCGATGCTCAAATCGCTGTCCTTGAAAAATGGGTGGCGATGGGAGCACCACATCCGGTTGATTCGACGCGGTCATCTAACGGTCGGGCTCCGACGGGTATGAGCGTCGAAGAAGGCAGGCAGTTCTGGAGTTTTCGACCAGTCGCGGACCCCGACGTGCCGTCCGTGTCACAAGCGGACTGGGTTGCGAACCCCATTGACGCGTTTGTCCTGAATCGTCTGGAGGAAGCGGGCCTTCGCCCAGCGTCTCGGGCTGACCGCCGCACTTTGATTCGCCGAGTCACTCTGGACCTGATCGGATTGCCGCTGACCATTAATGAAGTCGAAGCGTTTGTTGCCGACACGTCGGACGATGCGTTTGCTCAACTTGTTGATCGACTGCTCGCATCGCCTCAGTATGGAGTTCGCTGGGGGCGGCATTGGTTGGATGTGGCAAGGTATGCAGATTCCAACGGCCTGGACGAAAACCTGGCATTTGGCAATGCGTGGCGTTATCGCGATTACGTGATGCAGTCGTTCAACGACGACAAGCAGTTCAATCTTTTCGTCACCGAACAACTCGCCGGTGACCTGCTGCCGGACTCAACCCTCGAAGCCCGGACGGCAACAGGTTTTCTGGTGCTGGGAGCGAAGGTGCTGGCGGAACCCGACATGGAAAAGCTGGTGATGGATACCGTCGACGAACAGTTGGACACGGTCGGCAAAGCGTTTATGGGAATGACGATTGGTTGCAGTCGCTGCCACGATCACAAATTCGATCCTCTGACGCAATCCGACTATTACGCTTTGGCGGCGATCTTCAAAAGCACAAAAACGTTTTCCGGTGGCAACACAGGGGCCATCAAGTATTGGAATGAACATTCCTTTGCGACAGAAGCCGAAAAAGAACAACTGAAAAATATAGACGCCGAAATCGCCGCGAAGAACAAAGCGGCGACGGCATTCGCCAATACAGCCAGAACAAACATCAGGACGGAAGCCGAATCAAAGGCGGCCGAATATCTGTACGCGGCGACTCGATTTAACGCAGCGGCCACGTTGCGAGACATCGAAGCTATCGCCAATGAATTTAATCTGCATGCTCGCATTCTGCACCACTGCCGCAAACATCTGGAATTCAATCACAATGGTTTCTTCCACGCATGGCATCGGCTTCACGAAGCCGGTGAGAACGGGCAACTGCGGACGTACTACACCGCACTGATCAGCGCTGCGATGTCTGCGGACAAGTCCTCAGCAAAAGCCGCAACGTTTACATCCCAGGACATTGAAGCGGCTCGTGCGGCCGTGAAGGACGCGTCCGGTTTTTTGGCCGTTCCCCCCAAAGCCGACTACGCATTTGATACTGAAACACTTCTGGAATATTTCCGCCTTCAGGAAGAAGCCAGACTGGTGGAAAGCCGAGCGATGGACGAACCATCTGTGATGACCGTCGGTGAGGAAAAGATACTGACCAGTCTACCGATTCATATTCGCGGCAGTCACACCAATCTGGGCGAACCTGTGGCTCGCAATTTTCCTGCCGTTATGCGATCGGAATCCGGCACGTCGCTTCCGGAAGACCAAAGCGGCCGCCTGCAACTGGCGCAGTGGTTGACCAGCGAACAACATCCACTGACGGCTCGAGTATTCGTTAATCGAGTCTGGACGTGGCACTTTGGTAAAGGACTTGTTGGCACAACAGAAAACTTTGGCCGACTTGGAGACCGTCCCAGTCATCCGCAGTTGCTGGATTGGCTGGCTCGCGAATTTATGCGATCCGGGTGGTCGGTGAAACATTTGCACCGCCTGATTCTAAATTCCAGCACATGGCAAATGGCATCCACTACCTCCGAAGCCACTGCAGCCGAAGCCGAAGCCGTGGATCCGGAAAACCGTTTGCTTTGGAAGTTTCGATTGCAGCGGCTTTCTGCCGAACAAATTCGCGATTCGTTGCTGCAGGTATCTGGTCGGCTGGACACATCGATCGGCGGGAAGTCTGTGCCGTTGCGTAACAAGCAGTTTGTGTTCAACCACACGTCCGAAGACCACACCAAATACGACAGCCTGCGGCGAGCCGCCTTTTTGCCGGTGATTCGCAACAACCTGTACACCTTTTTCGAGCAGTTCGACTTTCCAGATCCAACCATGCCGACGGGGCATCGAAACACCACAACGGTTGCTCCTCAAACACTGTTGATGATGAATTCTGAACTGGTCATGGACTCAGCGGATGCCTTTGCCAGAAAGCTGATCGACCAGTCATCGGATAATACTCAGCGCATCACCTTCGCTTATCAGGCCGCTTTCGGACGACATCCGACAGACATCGAAACCCAACAGGCGATGGCGTTTGTTGCGTTATTGAAGGCTGAGTCGTTTACGGCGGCTGGTCTTGATGCGAATGACGAACACCGGGCCTGGGCGACGTTTTGTCATAGCCTGTTTGCCAGCAACGAATTCATTTACGTGAAGTGATTCCGATGTTTGATCGCCAACTCCAAAACCGAAGACAGATGCTGCAGACCTCGGCTGTGGGCTTCGGCGGCCTCGCGTTGAATGCATTGCTGGGCGGTGAAGCTCAGGCGGCAACTAAGGTGGAGGGTCCGCAGGCAGCAAAACTTCCAATGCTGGCCGCACGAGCCAAACGGATCGTGTTTTTGTTTATGAAAGGTGGTCCGTCGCACGTTGACACTTTCGACCCTAAACCTCTGCTGACTCGCGATCACGGCAAGCCGCTGCCGTTTGATCTTCCGCGAGTTACCTTTGCCAAGCAGGGCAATCTGCTGAAGTCGCCGTGGAAGTTCAAACGTTTTGGCGAAAGCGGTTTGCCAGTGAGTGAACTGTTTCCCCACGTGGCCCAATGCGTCGACGATTTGTGCATCCTGCGTTCGGTGCACGGAACTAATCCAGCTCACGGAGGTGCGCTTCTGAAACTACACACCGGTACGGATCAGTTCGTGCGGCCAAGCATGGGGTCGTGGGTGGTTTACGGTTTGGGAACGGAAAACCAAAATTTGCCGGCCTTCGTAACCATCTGTCCAACTCTGGCTCACGGTGGAGTGAACAATTGGGGCTCGGCATTCCTGCCAGCTTATTGCCAGGGAACGCCTATCGGAAACGCCAGCCTTGCCGCATCGCAGGCGACGGTAAAGCACATTCGCAACAGTCGTCTTTCTGAAGACCAGCAGCGGCGGCAGCTGGAATTCATCGGGTCGCTAAATCAACATCATATGGAATCTGCCGGACGTAATCAGGCACTGGAAGGACGGCTGAATTCGTTCGAACTGGCCTTTCGCATGCAGGCAACGATGCCTGAAGTGCAGGACCTCTCGACCGAATCAGAATCGACACAGCGATTGTACGGCATCGACGATGCCGTCACCGAAGACTTTGGACGTCAGTGTTTGTTGGCTCGGCGGTTTTTGGAACGAGATGTCCGTTTCGTTCAGGTGACTCACAGCGACAGCGAAGTGCAGTGGGATCAGCATTCCAATCTGTATCACGGCCACACCAAGAATGCCGCAGAAGTTGACAAGCCAATTGCCGGGCTGCTGACAGACCTGAAAGCTCGCGGATTACTGGAAGACACTCTGGTGCTTTGGGGAGGCGAATTTGGTCGCACTCCCACAGCTCAGGGCAACAACGGTCGCGATCACAATCCTCACGGTTTCACCATGTGGATGGCCGGTGCTGGAGTCAAAGGTGGCTATGCCTACGGAGCGACTGACGACTACGGATATTATTCCACCGTCGACCGCATGCATATCCATGACCTGCACGCCACCATGCTGTATTTGCTGGGCTTGAACCATGAACGTTTGACGTTCCAATATGCTGGCCGCGACTTCCGTTTAACAGACGTCGCCGGAAATGTGGCTCATGATATTCTGGTGTAGGCCCGGAAGAACCATCGCTGCGTCACCGCCAGGAATTCAGATTTGTCGCAGTGGATCTTGTGATAGATCCCGTGTCGCAGGATCTTTAACAAGATCCACTACCAGAAGATTGAGCTGTGACACAGCACCAGGCAGACGCAGCACCAGGACATGCATTTGAACTAGCCTCTGTATTGTTTGGGCTGTGGCTTTCAGCATGAAACACAGCCTTTTGTGGAAGAATTCTGGTGACGGTGGTTCGTGGTGGGCAAGAGACGTGGGCCATCCACCCTAAGAACAACAAATAGAGTGTGCTGCAAGCCGCGGGCTTTTGGTAGCTTGCGGAAATCAGCCGAGCGTTAGTCCGCAGGAAACCGTTTTTCTTGCCTGCTGCTGTTTTTCGAGGGTGCCCCTGCCTGCCCGCCAATCCTACTTCCCGCAAACACAGCATAGGGATCAATTCGCCACGGCCGGCTGGATGGCCCGCAGATTGATTTGGCTTGAACTCCTTAACCTAAAGTGAACAAGTCAGGTCCAACAAACAGTCTAATGTTCTCCCTCGACTCCCACGCCGGTTGTCAGTCGCTGCCAGCGATGATTGGCCATTAGATTTCCCAGGACGCCGTCGTCCCGGTCCTGAATGTACTTTCGCCAGCGAGTTTCTTCGGGAAAGAAAGTTGCGAGCACATAAGCTGCCTGAACTCGGTATTCTTCAACCAGAAATTCATTCGCCAGCACCAGTTCTCTCAGGCGGCTATCCAGTTCTGGATAGCGTTGCCCCTTATCTGCCAGCTCCGTTAGTGTCAGGTCAAAATCAAATGTTGTCCACAATTGCTTCAGGCCAGCGGTTTCGGCAAGGTCGATCAATCTAGACATTGCGGCAAGCTGGTCGCTTCTGGACGGTTCAAGAACTGCAAGAGTTCTTAGCACTTCGCAGGCATGCTGGTTTGCTTCCGGGGTTTGCAGAGAACGCAATTTTGGCAGAGCAGACCGAGCTGGCAATCCGATGTTCCTGATCGCGACAACCGCATTCGCTCCCAGGTTCCTGTCGGAGGAAAGCTGTATCAACTGCGGAAGGACGCTTGATGCATCCAGCTTTGGATTTGCCAACGCAGCAATCGCCGCTTGACTGACCGTCGTGCTGCCGTAAAAGTGATTTGAGATGGCGTACGAGAAATGCTCCTGGTCTTCCAGCAAGGATGCAATCGCGTTAACCGCCCGAGCGTCGCCCGTCCCGGCCAATTCGCCAACAGCCGCAGATCGAATCTGGGAGTCCTTGTCAGTGACGCACTTCAGCAATGCACTAACCGCCGCCGCGCCGAAGCAGCCAAGTCGATCAACAGCAACGTATTTTTCGCTCTCGCTACCAGAGGTTGCTTTCTCAACGAGCTGTTCAATGAGGACTTCTGGGGGATTGGTGATTTGGTTTAGCAAATTGCGCAAGTCACGTTCGGGCCAGTTTCGCCCCGTATGCCATTCAACGGGAGACGCCAGAATTCGTTTCAGGTGTGGGATTATTTGTTCCTGCTGTTGAAACAACTGCCAGTGACTCTCACATGCTGCGATTGCAACAGACGTATTCAGCTCGCTCATCAAGGACAGCAACATGCCCGCTGCCGACGTTCTGGAATCCGGAGATGACTTCTTGAGAACACTCGCGAGTGCCCGGCGAGTTTCCACAGAGCGATCAGTCAGGTTTTGCAGCTTGCGGGCATCGAGTTCTTTACATTTCCCCAACGCAATCAGAGCAGCTTCGACAACTTCTTCTTTAGGTGAATCCAGTTGCTGATAGAGTTCCATTGACAGAGAGTCAATGGGAAATTCGCACACCTGTAAATATCCAAGAATCCGCGTGCGGGCTCTGAGACCAACCTGACTGGACCGCAGCCATGTTCCGATTTGAGGTAGTAGCGTTGGCCCGGCGTTCGGCAGGACCCTTCCGATGTAGGTATTCAGGCCCGTATCGAATTGAAAGAATCCTCCGTCCTGCAACTCGGGCTTTGCCTGCAGGCCAATCAACAGAGCGTCACATGCAGCTGCAGCTCGTGGCCCGCTGTGTTTCAGGGCTTCCGCGATATTTTTCCGTAAGCTGTCAGAGCTTGACTCGACGAACATGTCGTTAAGAACATGAATCGGGGCCATCTCGTTTTCGTCAAGTATTAACATCGTTCCGGCCGCCGTAATCGCGACGTCAGTATTGGCATCCAGCAACAATGGTCGGCACTCTTCCAGCAAATCGACCGTCATCAGCTTTTCTGCGGCTTGTAGAGCAGCGATACGAACAGGGTGATCCACATGCTGTAAACCTTGCTTCAAACAAGTCAAAACCTGAGGACCTGCAGACGGTAGCTTCGCCATCAAATGGAAGGCTGTTTCCACGTGAATCCAGTCTGAATGGGTGGAAAGCAAAATCAGTTGCGTTTCGGAACTCTGCGGCAGCTCATGAAACTGCTCCAGAACTTTCATGAAGCGCGGGAAGTGTAGCGGAAGGCTGCCTTCAACTGTGCCTAACAAATCCTTTGTCGCGGCAAGTCTCAGATGCGGCCCAAGTGCCTTGCAGATATCCTCAAACTCTGTGTCGAATTCATAATCGCTTCGGTAACTGTATCGCTGAAGAGTAACCAACGCCTCAGCCACGCGAGTGTGGTTTCTGATCAGCTTCAAGCAAACATCACCACGGATATCACCGGGAATTTCATTCAGCGGGGCAATGTCGATGGCACGAGGTTCTTTCTTCAACCGCTCGAACCACTGCTGCACGTCTGCTTGATATTCATCGCGTCGCTGTTGCTCGTCGATCAGCACTTCGTCGGCGAAGACGCTGCTGAATCCGAACACGCAGATTAAGGTCAGCAGTCGAAGCATTTGAAACTAGTCAGGTTTAAGCCATAAAATCTGAGACACGGGTCACAACAGATCCAGAGACAATCGCATCACTAAGCACTTCTGCTCCATTGCACCTTCCGCGTGGGACTTAGTCAAGGCTGTGTAATGCCGACTGAGACTCCCCCACAAGCAACGCCTTGTTGAAGTTCGTGAAGATGAACATCGCAAAACTCCAAACAGGGAATAGTGAATTCGGCGAAATTGCGATCAACCTGATAGAGAATCGCCAATTGTTGCACCATCGGGACGTTTCAGATCTCAGCATTGGTGACTGTTCGTGACTGCTGCCTGAGCTCTTTTTCTCTGCCGCGAGGCTCTTCAACGTCAAATACTGCCTTGACCGCGCAGATCAGGGCGAAGCGTGGTGATTTCGAGCCGATTCAGTACACTGCTCGCTCAACGTGGTGAATTCGTGGCCTGTGAGGCACATGGAAGAATTCGCCCCCAATATTCAGCACTGGTTCTAACTTGTTTCAACAGACATGTCTGATTACACCGTCATCATTGGTTTGGAAGTTCACACGCAGCTAAAAACGCAATCGAAATTGTTTTGCGGCTGTGCCAACGAATTTAATCCTGACCATCCGAATTCACAAACCTGTCCCGTTTGCCTGGGACTTCCCGGTGCTTTGCCGGTGATGAACCGCCATGCCTTTGAACTGTCTTTGAAGACGGCTTTAGCGCTCAACTGCCATATTCCGCTGTTCACCAAGTGGGACCGGAAACAGTATTACTATCCGGATTTGCCGAAGGCCTACCAGATCAGCCAGTTCGACCTGCCATTCAGCGAAAAAGGCTGGCTGGAAATCGCTAACGACGTTGAGGGCGAACCCGTTCGGCGAATCAACATTACGCGAGCTCACCTGGAAGAAGACGCTGGCAAGAATGTTCACGACGAAAGTGGTCGAGGCGGTGACAGCTGTGTCGACTTGAATCGCACGGGAACCCCGCTGCTGGAAATCGTGAGCGAACCCGATTTGCGCAGCGCTTCGGAAGCTCGGCGTTATCTGGAAGAAATGCGAACGCTGCTGCTGTTTATCGGCGTTTCAGACTGCAACATGCAGGAAGGCTCGTTGCGTTGCGATGCCAACGTAAACCTGCACATCCACAATGCGGATGGCAGCAAGACGGCGACACCCATCGTCGAACTGAAAAACATGAACAGTTTTCGCAACGTCGAAATGGCAATCGAATACGAAGTGAAACGACAGTTCAAGGAATTTACAAAAACAGGCAAGACAATCAACGATGCTCCCAAAGTCACGCGCGGCTGGGATGCAGACAAATCTGTCACGTTCGCTCAACGCGAAAAAGAAGACAGTTCCGATTACCGATATTTCCCCGACCCGGACCTTGTGCCCGTCACGCTTAGTCAGTCCGAAATCGACGCGGTGAAAAATGCACTGCCCGAAACTCCCGCATTGAAACAAAGCCGTTTTCAATCGCAACTGGGACTCACCGAATACGATGCTTCTGTGATTATCGGACAGGGACCGGAACTTACGGCTTACTTCGAAACCGTTTCCAGCAACTGCGGCGATGGAAAAACGGCAGCTAACTGGGTCACTCAGGAAATCCTTCGAGACCTGAACGCCACGAACACTGCTGTGGGCGACTTTGCCGTCACGTCTGAAGTGCTGGGCAACCTGCTGAAGTGGATTGTCGACGAACGCATTACCAACAAAAGTGCTCGCGACGTTTACGCGATTCTAAAAGAACGCGCCGCAGACGGTGAAGCTCTGTCTTTAGACATGGTGGAAAAGCTGGCTGCCGAACGAGAAATCGTCAACGATACCGGTGCATTGGAAACAGCCATCACCGCCGCCATTGCCGCTCAACCGGCTGCTGTGGCTGACGTGAAGGAAGGCAAGATGCAGGCCATTGGACCGATGATGGGAATGATCATGAAGCAGGTCGCGGGAGCTGATCCGAAGACAGTGCGACAAATGCTGATCAAAATGATTCAGGACGCCTGAGGCCTTTATGACAAGTTCAAACTCGATGTCGATGCCTCGGGAAGAGTACATCGAACAGGAATACTTCTTTCGCGTTTATCGTGAAAGACTGCAACAGAACATGCCGTCGCAGGATATTCTGAAGACCGTTCACGAAGAAATTCTAAGCACCACCAGACTGCCGATGGCCGTCGACTTTATGCGTGCCGAAATTCTGCATACGGGAAGAATCGGCACGGCAATGGCTCGCCTGGCCCACTACTTTACGCCGTTTCAAACCTACGTAATTTCAATGGCAGAGGAAGAAGTTTCTCGCTTTGACCAAATCACCGCTCTGGAAATTCTGGAGCGAGAAGCCCGATACCGAGCCGACAACGGCATGCCTGCTGGCGTGTTTGTGTATCAACTGGAATGCCTTTCGCGCAACCGGCTGGGCTATAGCGAGGGCCTGAAGGCGATGGCGGGAGACACCTGCTATGACGCTGACTGGAAGAAATGGATTCTTAGCCTGCGCAACGCGTTGGGAGTTTCTGAACTTTCCGAATTGATTTACCGTGTCTCAGACCACATCTGGACGCGGCAACAACTGGAAAGCCGCGTGCCCGTCGATCCGAACGCACCTCGCCCACGCACATTGTTTGGGGAACAGGAAGGGCGAATTGCCAGGGCCAATATTGGACGTGATCCGCTGTACTTCTTTTCCGCTTTACAGCGTCAGCTGAATTATCCCAAGGTGCCGCTGTCTAAACAGATATTCGACGAAAAGCTGCCTCCATTTCTGGAAGCTCGACTGACCAAGATTGAGCAGCGCATGAAGATCGTTGAAATGGAACAGAAGGGCGGCATTGACCTGACCAGATTCTACAAGAAGCCGGACGACACCGAACCGCCCGCTTTCACGGACGATGTCGGCATGAGATAAGGCCGACATGCGATAAAGGTCGGCAGCTTCCTGGTCGACCGCGACTTACGCTCGTTCAAAGATCGCCAGGCTTACAGCTTTGTTATCTGAACTGTCGAACGTTGTTGGTCTTGGAGCACCGATGTCTCCCTGACAATTTTGCAGCTTGCCGTCAACAAAGCGGACAAGGCCAAGATGTTTCTTGCCTTTGTCGGCACCTTCCTGCACGTGTTGATCCATGTGAGCCGGACTTTTTCGCAGGTCGATTTTCAGCGTGCCTGCCTCAACGGTTTTCCCGCCAACGGAGACGTTATAGTCGTTGCCTGTGATCTCAAAACTGATATCTGCCGACTTCATGTCTTCCGCTGCAGCAAAGTTACCGGCTTTGGCTACGGAGACCATTCTCCAGGTTCCTTGAAAATCGATTGGAGACAATCCCGAAGCTTCGCTGCCCGTTGCATTTGCCGACTTTTTAGGTCGCAATACCTCGCTGACGTCTTCCTCGTCTTCTGCAGCCTCAACGTCGTCCTTTGGCGCTTTGGTGATCTTCCAGGCCTTCAACGGACCAAACTTGTTAGAACACTTCGGGCACTTTGCCTTGGGCAGCCCCTTGCCTTTTGCACCGCCAAGTTTCTTGCGTGCTCTGGCTTCTTCCGTAATTGCGGAACCGCAGGTACCACAAATGAATCCGCTGACTTCCAATTCGTACGCAGGATCGATCTGGTAGTAGCTCACATTCTTCAGCGATTCAATCCTGGCTTCGCTTAAGAAACACTTCAATGTATCGTACTCTTCCGTCGCAGGAACACCGTTGTCCTCAGCACCAAGCTTCAAGTCGAATCGATCTTCCAACTGCTCGGCAACGCCGCGATAAGTACTTAGCGGAAACGACAGATAAGCCTGCTTGCCGTCTGGCAGTTCCAGAGGCAGGTAGATGGCGATCTGCGATTCGCCAAACACAGACACTCCGGCAAACATGCTTTCGTGGGCGTTGGCGACAGGCTGCACCAGCCGCAACTTATTGACGTCGGCTGCAGCGATTGAAAACAATTCGCCATGAGGCAGATTTGTGACGGTACCCGTCTTCTGAACATGCTGGCGAACGGCTTGTTTCTGCCCCGCAATGTTTGGAATAACGCCGGAATTTTTGCCGAACAGGCGTTTTCTAGGCGCTGAATATTTGATCAGGAAGACGCCTGATTCCAGAACACAGACATCCACGGCCTGAAAAGACTTCTTGAGGCTGCCGGGAGTCAGCTTAATCTGAGTTGGTACAACAAGATGCATGTGCAAGTCATCGAACCACTTCACATCGATTTGTGGAGTCGATTCCGCATCTTTCTTTTCTGACTTTTCCTTCTTTTTTATGACCGGCGCAACCATTGGCTTTTTGCATTGGGTGCAACGAACCACACGGCCGGTCTGGTCTTCGCGAACTCGCACCCACGCGCCGCAACTGCACGGCAGCAGGATGCGGCGTTTGCGAGCTTCTTCGATTTTATCTCGCTTGCGACGCCGTGTTTCTTTTTGATCCTGAAGAGCAATCCCCACAAGATCGTCGACGCCAAAATCGTCTAATGACTTTTTCTCGACAGCTTTCTGAACCGTTTGAGATTCCGCTTTATTGTCCGTGGCTGATTCCGCAGGAGCAGGCTTAGCTTTGTTTTCTTCAGGCTGTGCTGGCCGAGCGATGTCAGCACCATTTGTATTTGTAGCGGCTGTGTTTGGAGGCACAGTGGTGCCATTTGCCGAAGCTGCGGTGACTGCCGGAATTTCGGCTGCCGGAGTCTTATTCGCAGATGGGTTATGTGCTGCGGGCGACTGTCCCGTGGCGGGTTGCGCAGATGACGGTCCGCCGCTTAGCTGAAACTCACTTTCGCCGGCCCGGAGACTGAATTCATTAATATCCGCATCAAACACGCGAGCGCGATATCCTTGTTTTGCACGCTCTTCAGCATCCAGATATTCGGTCCGCTGATCCTGTGGAATATCGCTGAAGATGATCTGCTGCGGAGTCGACTGCATCTTCTTGTAGCGAGCTTCAACGTCCGCACGCATGAAGGCATTGCAGTTGAAGCAGCGCACCAAACCTGAACGCACCTGTTCTCCGCAGTTGCGGCAGGTGTCGTACATCTGCTGATTCTTCAGTTCGCGTTGTTCGCGATTGGCGACGCTGATTTTCGCGCGAGTTTCATCGAATACATGCCCGCATTCCGGACACTCAGCGGTGTCGGATAAAATCAGGGACGTGCATCCGGGGCAGCTCTGGAACGTTGTGGCCATGTTAAAAAACGCGCTCCGACAGCAAATCAGCCCAAGGGACGTACCTGCCCAGAGGGTTAAGAAAAGATAAATGCAGTATTATTTTTGTATCAGGATTCTCACTACCAAGTTTCGCCGCAAAACCTTCGTGATGCAAATCTTCTATCTCTGCTTCTTTATGTGAACACCGAACACTCTGCAACCTGGTGGCATAATCAACATTTACGCGACTATACCGTCAAAAAACGGGCTTTTTTTTGACGACTTTTTAATGATCGTCCAGTTTTGCGTAAAAATACGGGTTCTGGGGATTATTTCATCAAATCTAATCCGGCAATTAACAGTTGAGCGAAGCCTAAGAGAAAGTTGAAGTAAACACGTCCGGTTTTTCCAGAAAACAAAGACGGTTTTGGGAATTTTGCTGTAAGACAATCCCAAATTCGCCTCTATCGCAGACGCAAACGGCTGACATGCCGTATCAGGCCTGATTCCGCTTCTTCTGCTGACAAATTCGTCGCCTCAGCAAAATTCTTCAGTCGATTTTCTGCCGTCACAGCGTGAAGTGGCTGTTGATGGCTGACTTTCTGCAGCAACTGATCGAAACCTTTCCGGTGACTTGTGATCAGAAAATGGGTTAACGCCCAACTCTCGCCATATGCGTCCGCCAGTTGATTCGCCGACAGAAACGGCTGATCGGAAGCGATCAGGTCAGCCAGCGGCAATCCCAGACCAGACCTGACATCAATTGTCGCCTTCAACCCCGGAAGATGCACGCCGCTGGGCTCGCCCGGTCGATTCCAAAACGTCGCACCTCGTCCGGAAGCCTGCTCAAAATAAACGGCCAGTCCTTCCGACAGCCACATCGAATTGTCAGCATAACGCACCATCACGCCAGTATTAAACGTTAGCTGATGAATCGACTCGTGAACGATTGTTTCCACCTGTCGAGGATGTTTCCGTAACTCGCGAATCAATTCGCCATTCGACCGAAACTCCCGATCACCGGACAACCCGGCAATAAACATCTGGTTGTCTCGGATAGAATAATAGCCAGGCACCGTGGAAAAATCTGTTTCCGGATGCTGCTGCCTGGCGTGTTCCTGAAAAGCTAAAGAATCTCGAAAGATCACCACTGGCAGTCGAAAATCAGGAGCCTTCACAACGAACTCAGCTTCTTCGAAGAACTCAAGATATTCCACTAACACCTTTTCCAACAGCTTCCCGCAGAAGCTGGTATAAACGTCCGACGCATCAGAACAGATTGTGAAGTGTTCTGTTTGACGAATGCTGAAATTTGCCCCCGCAATTCGCAGCAGCTGCGCCGCCAAATCGTCGTCTGAAAGATATTGGAACGGCTGCTGCGTGGAAACCTGTTCCACGACATCGCGTTTGGTCAGCGTGTGAATTCGGTGAGCCGCGTCTTCCAGCAATAAGCCGCCGTCCTGTGCTTCAACAATCACCCTGCCGCGAACTTCACCCGCCGATTCGCCGGTCTTCACCACGCTGGTCTTCACGACCGTAACGACTGCGACTGTTGCTGACGGACGTGGCTCATCACCGCTGGCCCATTCGCCTCGCAAGAAAAGTACGACCGCCACAACGACGCAAAAAGCATGAAAACGGCAGCTTGGTCTCAAGACCGGTCGCCACCAGATCGACACGTGTTTCATGACGTTTCCTGCATCCCAACAACAAACACCCAACCCACAAACCGTTCGCAGGATGTCCGATTGTTAATAAAAACTGACCGAAGCTGACAAGACATCAACGCCCGCCTTCTTCATGATACTATCGCAAACGAAGGTTTGATAATATCCGCCCTAACAAGGGCTTCGCCCTTGACCCAGTGGCGTGGTTGGCTGGAAGACATGGAACGCTCGAATCGCCGAGCCGCTCCGTTGTCGCTACGACCAACATGCGCGCACCGTGCGCACATCATTTTGAGTAAAAATCTAAGTTCCACGAACAGGCGCTGAGAGGCTTTGAATTAATTTTAAGATCTGGCAAGGATGGCCAAAGCTGAAGCGAGGCACGAGTAAAACAGCACCTTCCTTTGTTCCGCTCAGTCCAAACCCGACCACCTATTAGTCTACTCACGACCTCTCAGCACAGCAGGTAATCCGATGCGAGCAATTCAACTTACAGAACCAAAACATTTTCAACAGATCGAAATTGACGATCCCGGACAGCCGGGCGTGGGACAGGCTTTGGTGAGAACTCACCGAATGGGAATTTGTGGAACCGACATCAGCGGTTTTCTCGGCAAAATGCCATTCTTCAGTTACCCGCGAATTCCGGGCCACGAACTTGGTGTGGAAGTGATCGCAGTCGGAGAAGGCGTTACCAACGTTAAGCCGGGAGACCGCTGCAGTGTCGAACCCTACATGAACTGCGGCAAGTGCTTTCCCTGTCGCAAAGACGCAGGAAACTGCTGCGAGAAACTTAACGTCATCGGCGTGATGGTCGACGGCGGATTGTGCGAACGCTTTATGATTCGCGCCGAAAAGCTGCATCCTTCGGCAAAGCTGACCATGGAACAACTGGCTCTTGTTGAAACGCTTGCCATTGGCTGCCACGCCAACGATCGAGGTAACCCGCAGCAGGGCGAACATGCCTTGATTATTGGAGCCGGCCCAATCGGACTTTCAACCCTGGAATTCACTCGACTTACCGGTGCCACCATCACCGTGATGGACATGAATCCCGATCGCCTGGAATTCTGCAAAAAGAATTATGGCATCGAACACACAATTCAGTTCAAAGGCGACGGAAGCGAATTGGAACAGGCCCTGGCCATCACCGGCGGAGATAAATATTCTGTCGTCACAGACGCAACCGGCAGCAACAAGTCAATGTCAACTGCCTTCAGCTATGTGGCCCACACCGGATCGCTGGTGTATGTCGGCATCACAACTCAGGACGTAACATTCCTGCATCCCACATTACATCGCCCGGAAATCACACTGAAGGCGTCTCGCAACGCTTTGCCTGCCGACTTTGGTCGCATTATCGGATTAATCGAAGACGGAACCATCAACACCGATCCATGGGTCACTCACAGAACAACCTTCGACACCGTCATCGCAGACTTCGAGACGTTGACCAAGCCGGAAACCGGCGTGATCAAGGCTGTCATTGAAGTGGCCAACTAACACCTTCATGTACCAACAACGCGACCTGTTTCTATTCAAAAACAACACAGCCGTTTAACCCATGGTCGCAGACCAGGCCGACACGGTTGCGCCCACGTATTTCCCCATCCCACGCCACCAGGTCAAGGGCGATGCCCTTGCTAGGCTTCTTCCTGACCAGCAAAACAGAACTGTAAACGATTATGTCATGTCAACCACTCGGACTTGCACCTTCATTTGGCTTTGGAGATCGTATCGGCCTTGCCACGGCTGGCCATGTTGAGTCAATGAATCGAGCAGGCAGCGGAATCGAACCGATTTATCCGCAGCAGTCAATTCGCGAAATGACTCGCACCCAAAGAACGGCTCAACAGGTCATGGACGACGCTGTCAACGGAGCAAAAGCGGCTGGCTGGAAAGGAAAAATCGGAGCTGACGCGGATCACCTGAAGACTCCCGCCGATGTCGATGTGACCGCCGCTGTGGGATTCACGTTTTTCACAATCGACCCGTCTGACGATGTCGATCAGGCCGCCGACGATTATTCCGAAGCCGTGGTCCGCGAAAAGTTCGAAGGCGTGCGAGATATCGTCAGCTGGTACAGCGACTACGTTGGCAAAAGCGTGGGGCTATCCACTGGCACTTCGATTGAACTGACCGAAGAAGCCTGCATGAGAGCCGCCGTAAAATACGGCAAAGCGATCGCTCGAACTTTGGCGATGGGAGACTACATCAAGCAGGTTCACGAAGCTGCCGGAAAAGACTATGAAATCGAACTTTCTGTCGACGAAACAGAACAACCGACAACTCTGGCTGAACACTACATCATCGCCGATCAATGTCTGAAGGGCGGCTTAAAGCTGGTCAGCCTGGCCCCACGATTCATCGGCGACCTTGAAAAGGGTGTCGACTACAAAGGCGACCTGAAAGCATTGGAAGCCTCACTGGGAGAACACTCCGCCATCGCTGCCCTTCTGGGCGGTTACAAAATGAGCCTGCATTCTGGTTCTGACAAAGTGTCGATGTATTCGCTGTTGTCAAAGCAGACGAAGGGCCAGTTCCACGTCAAGACGGCTGGCACCAGTTACCTGGAAGCTTTGCGAGTTGTCGCTCGGCACGACGAATCGCTGTTCCGCGAAATCATTGATTTCGGTCGTTCCCGCTACGACGTTGACAAGGCAACTTATCACGTCTCAGCAACTCTGGCTTCGGCACCGGCTCCTGCCGATGTCAGCAGTGTTCTGGAACTGGAACGCGAATACCTGGAACTGTGGTCGGAAGTGCCAGAAGGCAAGGGCTTCACCAAGCCGGGGCGACAGATTCTGCACTGCACATTCGGTTCGACGTTGACCGACGCCAAACTGGGGCCAGCCGTTCGTTCGGTTTTGGAATCACACCCCGACACCTACACCGAAGTTCTGGCCGACCACTTCGAACGCCATCTGCGAGCACTTCAAGCTGGCATGTAACGTGCGTTTCCAAAACTAAATGATCAGCGTCTGACGCATCTGTAGGGCCGGTTCCTACCGGCCATCTGTATCAAGTGGCCGGTGGGAACCGGCCCTACGTGATTATGGCACAGCGTTGGATGTGCCTTCCAGGTCATTCAGAGCTTTGTTCAGGACTCGGACGGCATACTTTCCGTCCGCCACAAAGCCTTTGCGGTTGACGTTATTGCGTTTCATCACGCCAATTGCGGGGCGGGCCGCTTCTTCCATTTCGTCCAACACAATGGCGGCGTGCACGCGAGCCCACTGAGTGCCGTTATCAAGCACATCCCCCAAGGCACTCAAAGCCGCCGGTGCTTCGCCAGCTCCAGCGAGTGTTCGAGCTGCAACGACACGAACGTTTTCCGATTCGTCGCTTAGAAGTTTCTGCAGCGGGCCGATGGCCGCTGACCAGTCGCCACCTGCTGCCACGCGGTTACCAATTCCCGTCGCTGCCCAATACCGGACAGTGGAATCGGAATGACCTAACCACTGAATAAGTCGAGCTTGATCGCGATCGCCTGTGCCTCCGGCCAGCACGGCAGCATCTCTGATTTCTTCCATCTTCGAAGTCGCGCCTTCACCGGAATTCAGGATCGCCCATTCAGAACCCAACACCTTTCGCAGCCTGTGCAGTTCGGCTTCGGGAATCAGCCCCAGATCTCGGGTTTCCACAACCCAGTTCAAATGCTGTTGACGCAATTCATCCAGTTTTTCAGCGTAAGCCGGTTCGTTGGCCAGGTTGTGTAATTCGTGAGGATCGTTGTTCACATCGTACAGTTCTTCCAGAGGTTTCCGTGGTTGCAGGAACTGCGCTACTTCCGGAGCAGCGGTGCCGCGTTCGGCCTCGCGAATTTCCAGCATCGTGCGACCTTTCTCCGGCGTGTTCATATACTGATACCAGGTCTTGTAAGGCTCATAATTGCGGATGTAGCGAAACTGCTGATCTCGAACCATACGGATAATGTCGTAGCGTTCGTCCATGCGATCGCGAGCTCCAAAGATATAGCTGCGAGGTTCCGTCGCAAACGGCCCCAGAAATGCCTCGCCCTGCATGTGTGCTGGAGTTTCAACGCCAGCCAGGCTCAACATACTGGGCCCCAGATCAATCATACTCACCATGCGTTTGCTGCGAGTACCAGGCAACATATCGGGGCCAGCCAGTGCTTGCCATTTCCTGGGGACGCGGATAATCAAAGGGACATGAGTTCCACTTTCGTACAGCCAGCGTTTTGCTCGTGGCAGCCCGACTCCATGATCGGACCAATAAACAACAATTGTGTCTTCTTCCAGGCCAGCATCGGCAAGTCGTTGCAGATGTTCACCGACCCATGTATCCATGGCGGTAATGACGTCGTAGTATCGCCCCCAGTCGTCACGAGTAACGGCAGTATCCGGATAGTATGGCGGCAGGCTTGCAGCCACAACGTCTCGATCGTGCACCTTCCCTTCGCCAACAACCTGCTTGTACTTCGTCGTGCTTTCGATTCCAGATTCGTGGCAGCCCGTGAAATTGAATACAGAAAAGAAAGGCTGATCATCGTTGGGGCGATTCTGCCAGTCTGCCTTGCCGCTGGATTCGTGCCACGTACTTTTAGTGGTTTTGAACTGATAATCCTGTTTGCTGTTGTTTGTGCAATAGTAGCCAGCCTGCTTCATCCAGACAGTGAACGGTTTTACGTGTTCGGGCAGCAACGCTTCGCAACGCATGTGCTGAGTACCAATGGACGTTTGGTACATGCCGGTAATGATGGCCGACCGACACGGAGCGCAAACTCCGGCAGTTGTGTAAGCGTGTTCGAACAGAACGGATTCTTTGGCAAAGTCGTCCAGCACGGGCGTGGTTGCGTTGGGATAGCCATAACATCCCAGGTGCGGACTGATATCTTCGCAGCTAAGCCAAAGAATGTTCGGCTGTTTTTGTTCCGCCTGCACAACGCATTGAGCGGCGGCCAACAGAAGAAATATCAGAAGTCGGGGTCGAGGAAGACTCATTGGGAACACTTCAAGCTACATCAATTGGAATGAACGACATTTGCCGACCGGCAGCTCATCAGTGTAAGCGGCCTCAGGTAAAAAATCGACAAACGGCCAAAAAACCACGCCTAAACAAAGTGCTGTGGCCTAAGTTGCGGCCAATCTGCTAACCTTCCAGGGAATCGTTCTTTGCCCATTTCAATGAAAAATGACCGCTTCACCGCGATTCCGCTTCTGCGTTTCATACAACGACCTGCTTCTGGAACTTCAACAAGACAAGCTCGACTGATCGCCACAGGCTTCAGGCATTTCACTACCATGAAACAGTCGCTTTCAATCACATTTTTACTGACAATCGCAGCCTGCATGCTGTGCGGCTGTCAACTGAATGCCCGACAGGCTGCCATCGAGGAAGAATCCCGACGGCAGGAAGCAACCATCCGCGAGCTTCGTTTGCAAGTTGAAGAAACGGAACAAATGCTGGCAAAGCAGGATCGCGAAATCGAAGCGCTCCGCCATGCTGATGCTGATTCATTATCAACGACATCCGGCAAGGCAATTCAGCTGGCCTCAGCCACCGAAGAAACTCAGGTTAACTGGGGCAGTGTCAACGCGTTGCAGATACACCGACTAACATCGGGACTTGTCCAAAACCCATCCGGAAACGGAAGCCTGCTGAACGTCGTGCTGCAACCCGTCGATGAAGACGCGGAACTTGTTAAAGTTGCTGGAGCTCTAACCTTAAATGTGTCCGCAGTGCAGGAAGATGGTTCGTCAGTATCCATGGCTGACCAATCGTGGTCGATTACTGAAAGCCGAAAACTGTGGACTCGCGGTTTGGTATCGTCTGGTTTTCACCTGCGGTTGCAAATTCCCGACTCCGCTGAAGTCAGCAGTAGCGTCCAGCCAAACAAGCTGCTGGTGACATGCACACTGGACCTTGGTGCCAACCGCCGGTTTTCCACAACCGAATTGTTCGACGTTGAGTAACCTAACAAGGGTATCGCCCTTGCCCCTGTGGCGTGGCACGCAGGAAGACGTAGAACACTCGAATCGCCGAGCCGCTCCATTGTCGCTACAGCCTACATGCCCGCACCGTGCTCGCATTATTTTGAGTAAGACTCTAACGAGGCAGTGCCTCAGACCATTCGAACTGCCGCTCGGAAACGCTCCGCTGTCGCTCGGAAAACTTGACTCAATGAGAACAAGTTTCGTGAAATAAGAAGTCTAATCGCGCGTTCTGCCTGCCTGCTCTGACCGCGTGACCAATCCAGCACGCTGCACCGTGAAACGTCGAAATCAGTCAACGCAGCGGAACTCACCACACGCTTTGCTTCGGCAGTTCAATTACCCAGTCGCTCCGCACAAATTCCGGCACAATGCCAAACGTGGCTCGACCGTCGGCCCATTGTAAAACATCTTTCCTTTTGGCCGCTTCTGTGCAAAGCTTGTCTGGGTGAGGCGTAATACCCACGCGTCCAAGGTCCAGACGATCGGAATCCCAGCAGGTTTGAATCGTCACGTCAGAATGCGTCCGTTCATGAGTATTCCCTTCGCAGGCTTTATACAGCAGGTCGAATTCTTCATCGGAAAGCTCGTATGCAACGCCACGCAGTTCGGCGGCCAGTTCTGCGCCTCGCAAACCGTGATCCGGGTCCGTACATTCGTTAACTCGTCTGGCATCGTGAAACAAAGCGAACAGAGAAACGACATTTACGCGCGCCTTGGTAAGTTCACACAACCGAAGACCGTTTTCCAGCACTCGCGCCCAGTGTGCGACACCATGATCACCGTCAATTGGCAGGCGGTAGTCCATCAAAATTCTTGAAATGATTGGTTTGAATTGATTCATATCTATTGTCAATCAAGTCACGATATCGTTTGTGTCTAATCGTTACTCAGAGTACCGGAAACAGCGAGGCTGAAATCTTCAGCAACGATGTGATCAAATCGGTATACTTTCCATCGCCATGCTTAGTCATAAACTGGCATTTTAGCAGACGCTTATCAAGCAGAAGAAACGAAACTCACACTTCCGGGCTTTTCGTTGCAAGCATTTATGTCAGACCCATTTCACACAACTCGATGGAGCATAGTGCTGGCCGCAGGAAACAGCGACGATCAACACGGAAGCAAGGCTGGTCAGGCATTGGAAACACTGTGCCAAACCTATTGGTTTCCGTTATACGCGTATATTCGAAGGCGTTGCGGAGATGAACATCAGGCTCAGGATTTGACTCAGGCATTTTTTCATCACATTCTGGATAAGGCAACGCTGGCAGACGCCAATCCACAGCGAGGACGATTTCGATCGTTTCTGCTGACCGCCTGCAAACACTTCATTACGAACGAATGGGATCGTGAAAACGCTAAAAAGCGTGGCGGCGACGTCGGCACACTTCAACTGGACTTTAAGTATGCCGAATCCAACTACCGCATTGAACCATCCGACCCAATCACTCCGGAGATCATCTTTGAACGGGAATGGGCGATTGCCTTACTGAATTCGGTTTTAGACTTATTGAAACAGGACTACCGAGTTCGAGGCAAAGAGGCTGATTTTGACCTGCTGAAGCCGTTTCTTCAGGGCAACAAGTCAGCAACATATTCCACAGTTGCCGCTGAAATGGGAACTACGGAAGGTTCTGTGAAGGTGGCCGTTCATCGTCTGCGAACTCGTTATCGCGAACTGATTCGAGCGGAAATTGAACAAACGGTTGAGTCGTCGGAACACGTCGAAGACGAGATTCGGCGGCTTTTCGAAGTTCTGTCAGAAAAATCCGGCAAATTTCTGTAACCATTGGTGAACTCTTCTGTAGAGATAGTCAGAGGCTTCAGTCTTCGCGGAAAACGGAAGCTGAAACGCTCGAAAACTTCGCGAACACAGGCGAGGCCCAAGAACAACTTCCAATCGTTTCAATTGCAGTCGTTTTTTGAATGTGCCCATTGCGAAAGCCAACACGGGGCTCGTTTTTTTTGCGAAGACGACTTGTGACTAATGGTCACGTCGCTGCAGGGCGACTGTAAACACAGATTAAGAAGTATCACAATGTCAGCTACCAGCGAATGCCCTGAATGTGGAAATTCCGTATCGCGTGATTCCGCCGATGGGCTCTGCCCTCGATGCCTGATGGCCGCTGTCATGCAGGACGACGACGAACTCCCGTCTGGCCCGGAATACGCACAAACCATGAAATCGAAGCAACAATTTGTACCGCCAACCGCTGAATCTCTGGCTCAGTCATTTCCGCATCTGGAAATTCTGGGAACGCTTGGCTATGGCGGAATGGGAGCGGTTTACAAAGCCCGTCAAAAGAAACTGGATCGAATTGTCGCGTTGAAGATTGTCCGCCCGGACACATCGGATGACCCGATGTTTACGGAACGATTTGATCGAGAAGCCAAAGCATTGGCGCGTTTGAATCACCCAAACATCGTTGGCGTTTTTGACTTTGGAGACGTCGATTATATTGACGAGCACGGACAACCAAACGGAGTACTTTATTACTTTCTGATGGAGTACGTTGACGGAGTCAATCTCCGTCGCGTAATCCAATCGGGAACAACAAAAGCACCTCAGGCATTGTCGATTGTGATGCAGATTTGCGAGGCGTTGCAATATGCTCACGATCAGGGAATTGTGCATCGGGACATCAAGCCGGAAAATATTCTTCTGGACTCAAAAGGGCAGCTGAAGATTGCCGACTTTGGGCTCGCAAAACTTGGCGGTGACGCCGGATCCGACCTGCATCTCACGGGCACGCGGCAGATTCTTGGAACCGTGCAGTACATGGCTCCGGAACAGATGACTCAGTCAAAAACCGTTGACCATCGAGCCGACATTTATTCCACAGGTGTCGTACTGTACGAAATGCTGACTGGTGAAATTCCGGCTGGCGCATTCGAACCTCCATCACGACGTGCCGCTATTGATACTCGCCTGGATGAAGTGGTCATGCGAGCTCTGGCCAGTGATCCGTCCAACCGATATCAGCGTGCCAGCGATGTTGGCCGACACATCAGCAGCATTTCTTCAAGTATTGAAGACGGCACGTTAAGCAGCCAGGATGGCTATGCTCAGCAAGCTTACACGCCGGGACCATCAACAATTATGGAAAACGGAGTCGCTGCTGTGGTTGCAGGCGTACGAGGCCTGTGGAGTCCTGCAGACGTAGACGAGGAAGTTTCCGGTTCCACGGATGTTGTCCTGGACCTTGAACAAGTCACCTCCGACCAGCTTCCCAATGTGTGCGTCGTTTGCGGAAAGGAAACACGTCGGCGAGTCTGCAAAGAGTTCAACCATACTTCTGAACTGCCCGGTGTGATTATTGTTATTTTCATGATCCTCTTTTTTCCAATCGGCATCCTGTGCGCCGTATTGATGACAAAAAAGGTCCTCGCAACACTGCCAGTCTGCGTCAACGATCGTAACCACTGGTCCAAACTCGGCTGGTTCGCAGGCCTTGGCTGGTTGATTATTCTGGTGGGCGTCTTTGCGGGACTCTGGCTGGGCAACTTCTTCGGGCACGGAAACGACAACCCGGGATTGTTGGTGGGCTTCATTCTGACTTCAATTGCTGCCTACGTTATTCCGCTGGTGTATCTGGCAAGCAGTCGCGTCACCGCCACAAACATCACTGCAACGACAATCACTCTTAAACGAGTGTCGATCCCGTTTTCGAGAGCCGCCGTGAAGACACCATCACTCGGCCGAAAATGAATAATCGGCAATCAGGCAATGCATCCTCACAACACGATGAAACGAAAGCGGCAACTTGTCGGAAACTCAATTGCTTGTGGGGGCAGTACTGATTGCGGCGGGATTCGTGCGCGGTGCTGTAGGATTTGGTGACGCGTTGCTGGCAATGCCTTTGTTAGCCTTGCTGATACCTGTACAGTCGGCCGCGCCACTGGTAGCGATGACGGGGCTTCTGATTGCCATTGTCATACTGTTTAAAGAGTGGAGGCACATCGAATTCCAGACAACACTTGTGCTGACAACCTGTGGGCTTCTGGCGATTCCCGTCGGTGTTTGGATTCTGAAGTTCGGAAATGAGCAGATAGTTAAACCGATACTGGCCTGCGTCGTGATTGTCTATTCCATTTGGTCTTTGTGGCGACCGACGAGCCTGGAACTGAAGTCGGACAAGCTGGCTCCGGTATTCGGCATTGCTGCGGGCCTGCTTGGTGGAGCCTACAATACGTCAGGACCGCCATTGGTCATCTACGGAACTCTGAGACGTTGGCCTCAACAACAGTTGCGAGCCATGTTGCAGGCCTATTGCCTTATTGGCAGCATCTGGATCGTGTGCAACCATTCCTTACACGGACTGCTGACATTAAGCCTGCTGAAACAATTCGCCACTGCTGCCCCCCTGATTGTAGCGGCTACCAGTTTGGGCCAATTCATCACCCGAGATCTGCCACGCCAGAAATTTGCCGCATGGGTCAACTTTTCGCTGTTGATTAGCGGAGCCATACTGCTGCTATCGTGCCTTAATGCGTCCGGATGAATGCTGGTTTGCCGCCGGACACTGAATATTCCACAAATGTGGGGCGAATTTCCAGGAAACATTCCGGCAGCTACAATTCTCGGCAACTGAAGGCCTATCGCCTGTCTTCGTTCGCAATTTTCGGCCCTAAATCGTTGTTCTCATGAGCCCTCAACTGCTGTTCCTCGAAAACGAAAGCTGGCTTAGAACGGTTGTTCGCAGCCGCGTCAGCGAGTCTGAGGCGGTCGACGACATCATGCAGAATATCGCTCTGGCGCTGGTTCGGCAGCGAGATTCCATTGCAGAAATCAACCGCATGGGAGCGTGGCTGTACCAGGTCGCCGTAAAGCAGGTGCTGATGTATCGGCGAACCAAAGGGCGACGCCGACGCTTCGAAGATCGCCTGGCAAACGAAACTCCGTCGGTGGCGTCTGCTGCTCAGGACATGGGGCCCGTTGAACGAGTTCTGGCAGCAGAAAAGCAAGCTCACGTTCAATCGGCGATGAATCAGCTGGATGAACTGGATCGTCAAATTCTGATGCTAAAGTATTCCGACGGCTGGTCGTACAGGCAACTATCTGAACATATGGGAGTCAAGGAAGACACAATCGAATATCGACTTGTGAAAGCTCGACGTAAACTTCGACGAATACTTTCTTCGTCTCTGGGTGAGGTCTGAAGGTCATGATGAATCAACGTGATGAATTACTGATTCAACGCTGTGTTGACAATGAATGCACGGAAGACGAACGCCAGCAGCTGCTGAAGCGTCTTGACGAAATTCCGGACGGCTGGAAAAACCTGGCATGCACATACATGGAAGAACAGCTGTTCGCCGCCGCCTGTGTTGCAGAACTTCACGCCGCCCCCGCCACATTAAAAAAGGCCGATCAACAAGCGAGAACGCCCAATGCTCGCACGCGTCACTGGTTTTATCATCCCTACGTTTCGTTGGCGCTGACATCATGTGTCATGTTTTTAATTGGCGTGATTTTTCGGGGAGAACTTCTGCCTGGTGACCGTTTTCAACCACCGGATTCGCGTTCACCGTTGGTCACAAACAACAATCAGTCGCCGCCATCAACGTACAGCCGGTCCGCACAGGCGGCACCTGCCTATACCATGCAGTTTGAATCAGACGGCATGGCACCTCAACAGCTGCCGGTCTACGAAGACGTTGCAGAATTTTTTTCTGTCTACGAGCAGTTTCAACAACGAGACCTACGGCAAATTCCGGCCAGCCTGCGTTACGCTGGCGGTCGACAATCTGAATTAAAATTTCTGCGAGTTCCAACAGACGAAGGCCACAGCATTGTTGTTCCTGTTCAGGAATTTCAGGTTGCTCCAAGATTCCAATAACCCACTCCCACGGCTCAAGTAGAATTTCAAGGAAACACAAGGATGAATCTTAAGTTCACATACTCACTGGCAGCCCTGTTGCTTGCCGTTTCGCCAATGACCGCATTGCGTGCTGACGCAGATGAACCGAAAGACACCAAGGTTGAAAAGACGACAACGTCAGAACCCAAGTCGCAAAGCGTGTCAGTCAGCGTTAAGTCATCAAGCGTATCGAACGGTGAAGGCGAAGACGTAAAGACGGAAATCACCGGCAAGATGATCATCGTCGGACCTGACGGCAAGAAAACAGAGATCAACCTTGGCGATAAGTTGCCTGAAGGCATTGAGCTTCCTGAAGGAATCAAAATGCACTTTTCAGGAAAGGACGGCGACAAGTCTTCCGTCATGATGTGGAACGGCTTGTCCAAGGGGCCTCGATACATGATTGGAGTCATTTGTGAACCGGCCGATGAAGTTCTGCGAGCTCACATGGAACTTGGCGACGTGGGACTTGTCGTCACCAGCATTTCCGACGAAATGCCTGCCGCAAAAGCTGGAATAGCTCAGGGGGACATTTTGCTTTCCATCGGCGACAAAAAGCTGACAAAGGTTGATGACCTTGTTACGGCGGTCACGAAATCAGAAGGCAAACCGCTGGAATTCTACGTTTTGAAGAAGGGCAAAAAATCAGCGGTGTCCGTGACACCCAAAGAACAGACAGACGAAGACGCCATGAAGGCGTTTGCTTTTGAAGTTGACGATGATGTAATCGTTGAACTAAAGAATCTTGAAAACAGTGGTTCGCTCACCGACAAGAATATCGTCTTCCGCCGTTTCGGTCCTGGACTTCGAGTCGAAAATGGCAAGCCTTTTGAAATTCATGCAGAAAGCATTGAAGCTCTGAAAAAGGCAGCAGCCGAAGCGGCTGGCACGGCAAAACAGCCTGCCAAAGTACACGCCGAACTTGCCAGGCGACGATCCAGCCAATTGCAGGAAGAAGTTGAACGCCTGCAACAACGCCTGAATGCTTTGGAAAAGCAGATGCAGAGCCTTAACAAAACGGCTGACGGCGAAAAAGAATAAACTCGTTCGACAGTTAACCCCGTTTCGAGAGCCCGCAACATCATTGGTGTTGCGGGCTTTTTTATTTTGGCAACAACTAATCGACGTATGCATCAAAGACACGAACCTTGTCCCAGTTCTCTTTTCCCAACGCAATAAATTCCAGATGTTTTTCCGACACCTGATAAACATCGTGAGCTTCTTTGGTGTCGAACACCACGTTTAGTGCGATATGAAATTCGCGATCATTAACGGGACGATCATATTCCGCAGCCAGCTTCCCAATCCCAAAGTAGGCGATACCATCATGAGGTTTCAGAAATTTGTGAGCTGCATCAACCAGAAATTGACACGCGGCGTCTGACGAATCTTTCAAAGTAAAAAACACGGTATGCGAAAGCATCGAAACTTCTTTCCTGATCTTGTTATTGCAGCGAACAGCATGCTGCGGACTTGTTTTCTGTGAACTGAAATTTTCAAACGCGCCAATCACGACAACAAACAGGCGTTTGCACCAGCCAGGATACAATCTGACTCTGGTTTCACAGGCGGCATTATGACGGCTTAATCGTTCATACTCAATTCCGTCGGTTTCATTAAACCGGAACGGACGCTGTTTGTTGTCTGCGGAAGGCTGGCATGTTAGCCTGAACAGGGCAGGGCAGAAGCTCGCCGCCCATATATGCCAGTGCAGCGAAATGCTCAGGCTACTTAATACACCGATTCCTCAGACAGCCAATCCGAAAACGAAACCAGGATGTACCAGACCTTGCATTGGAAGGGCGACGCAAACGGGTCGCTGTTCTTAATTGACCAGACTTTGTTGCCAACGGAATTCAAGGAAATTGAATGCCTAACGGCCCAGAATGTTTGGGAAGCCATCAAAGTGCTGCAAGTTCGGGGAGCTCCCGCAATTGGAGTATCCGCAGCTTACGGCGTCGTTATTGGCCTGCAGGAATTCCGCCAGACAGACCGTTCGGCTTTTGACGCAAAACTGACCGAAGTGACAGGCTATCTTGCCAGCAGTCGCCCCACAGCCGTGAATCTGTTCTGGGCATTGGACCGCATGTCAGCCGTCGCCATAGCGAACCAGCATCTGACATCAGCTGACATGCATGATCGACTGTTCCAGGAAGCCAATGCCATCAACGACGAAGACCGTGAAATGTGCCTTGCGATCGGGCGTCACGGAAGCCAGCTTATCGAAAATGGTACCGGAGTTCTGACTCACTGCAACGCTGGAGCTTTGGCCACTGCGGGAGAAGGCACCGCGCTGTCGGTATTTTTTGCGGCAGCCGCACAAGGCAAAACAATCCGCGTCTACGCCGATGAAACTCGACCGCTGCTTCAGGGAGCCAGACTCACGGCCTGGGAACTGCAACAGCGAAACATTCCCGTGACTGTCATTTGCGACAACATGGCCGCTCAGGTCATGAAAGAAGGCAAGATCAACGCGGTGGTGACCGGTGCTGATCGCATCGCCGCCAATGGCGATTCGGCCAATAAAATTGGCACATATGGAGTTGCCGTATTGGCCAGAGCACACAACATCCCGTTCTACGTTGCAGCTCCGTCCAGCACATTTGACCTGAGCCTGGCTCACGGCGACAGCATTCCAATCGAACAGCGATCACGGGATGAAGTCGCCCTGGGATTTGGACGCCAGACTGTTCCTGACAATGTTGACGTTTACAATCCCGCGTTTGACGTGACGCCCGCAAACCTGATCACAGCCATCATCACAGAACGAGGCATCATTCGAAATCCATCCGCAGAAAGCGTCGCCACACATCTATCGTAAAGCAAATTTCAGGCGAAAGCCTTCGCAGCAACAATTGGTAGCGTCAAAGATACAACCGACTTTGTGGAACAAACCATGAAATGCAATCCGTTGTCGTTCATTATGGTCTTACTTAAAATAAGCCGAGCACGGTGCGCGCATGTTGGTCATAGCGACAACGGAGCGGCTCGGCGATTCGAGCCCTCTACGCCTTTCTGCGGACCACGCCACTGGGTCAAGGGCCCTGCCCTTGTGAGAACATGCGTGATAACATCCTGCGTTGTTCTGTTTTCGCTTGGCGAAGTGCTCACGACCACAGCTTCGGCATGCACAACAGCTGTGGTCAGTGGGCGGGTCACCAACGATGGACGGCCCTTGCTTTGGAAGAATCGAGATTTTTCGCAAAAGCACAACGAAGTGATCCGACTCACGGGTGGCACTTACAACGCGATCGGTGTCGTTAACGCAGGCAGTCGAACGTCCGTTTGGATGGGAACCAATGACGCTGGCTTCTGCATTGAAAATTCTCTGTCGCTCGACCTGAACAGCAAGACAACAACAAAGGGCCCCGGCAACGGATCATTGATGCGTCGTGCCCTGGAATCTTGTGCCACAATTGATGACTTCATTAAGCTGTTGAACGAAACAGAAAAGACGGGGCGAGTCACGTGCGGCAACTTCGGCGTCATTGACGCCAATGGTGGAGCGGCAATGTTCGAAGTCAGTCGAACCGGACACACCATGTTTGACGCCAACGATCCCAACACGGCTCCTCACGGCTATATCGTACGTGCAAATTTTTCCACAACAGGACAAAAGCTTCCTCCACTTCCGACGCCGTCGCAACTGGCAGGTATTTCATCAGCCGGGCGATACCTGAGAGCTTGCAGTTTGCTGGATTCTCAAACAGACGCGAAGATTTCGGCGGAATTCCTGATTCGAAATTGTGCTCGAGACTTGGCTGGACCTGATGGTACATGCTATTCGGGTACAGTGAATTCCACGGAGCCAGATCTGCCGACCGAGATTCCCACAGCCGAAACAATCAGCCGCTTCACAACCGTTTCGGCCGCCGTTTTTCATGGAGTCAAGGACGGCGAAGATGCATCACTCACGACGATGTTTGTTTTTCTGGGTGATCCAAAATTTTCGATCGCCGTACCATGCTGGGCCGCCGTCTCGGAAATCCCCGACGCACTTCAGGACAAAAGTGGCGGAGAAATCGGCGAAGTCGCTCTCACACTGCGAGAATGGGGATTCGACTCCAGTGAAGACAAAACTCTCGACACCACCAATCTTCAGGGAATCTGGCAAGACGTGTGGAACGTGGAAGACCAAGTACTTCTTGACGCGCGAGCAATAAAAGACGCATCCAGCAAAGCTGACGTCGCCGCAAAGGTGCTCGCCGAATTCAGCCATCACACGGCCGCACTGGCAATGAAAACCATGCAACAGGAATTGATTCAAGTCAAGAATGCCGCCCTGTCGCTTAACGCTCCTGCAGCGCCAACGTTCGCCGACCGCCCGTCCACGAACGAACCGCATCAGCCGGCATTGACTATTGAATAGCCAAAGTCGCCCAACAGACGTTCTCAACCAATCGGCTCGATCAACGAGACAACGGGCGACTGAAGCATTCGCTGATTCTCTGAGAAAGCAACCACTCATGAACTACAGAATTCCATCACTGGCAATTGGGCTCACTCTCAGCTTGTGTGCACAATTTTGTGTCCTTTCGGCCGACGAACAACAGACGTCCGTTTCGCCGAAGACTGCACGAATCGCAATTTACGACCATTCGGATGGTAGTGCCAATGGCCCAAAAAACCTGATGCAGTTTCTGACTGCTGAAGCCGGCTTCGAATGTAAGCGGGTGACACCGAAAGAAATCCAGGAAGGCGTATTGCGAGACTTCGATACTTTGATCATGCCAGGAGGTTCGGGCAGTTTGCAGTCAAGCAAACTGGGAGAACAAGGTCTAAAGCACGTTCAGGAATTTGTCCGAGATGGCGGCGGCTACGTGGGAATCTGCGCTGGCTCGTACCTGGCAACGACTCATTATTCATGGTCTCTGGGACTGTTGAATGCAAAAGTCTGGGACCGAACCCATTGGGCACGCGGCAATGGTGAAGTCACGCTTGCACTTAGCGACAAAGGGTGTCAGCTTCTGGACGCTGAACAAGCAGAACTGGACGTGCTGTACGCTCAGGGACCGCTATTGGTCCCCGACAACAAAGCTGAACTGCCGGGCTATGAAGTGCTGGCAACTTTCAAAACAGAAGTCGCTACAAAGGGAGCTCAAGAAGGTTCGATGACGGGTACTCACGCAATCGTACGAACCATGTTTGGCAAAGGCCGAGTCATCTGCTTTAGTCCGCACCCGGAATCCAGCGGCGGCCCACGAACAATCATGACTGCAGGCGTTCGCTGGGCTTCGCAAGGGCTTCGCCCTTAACCCGGTGGCGTGGCATAAGGAAAGACGTGGGACGCGTTGATCAACGGACAGCGCCGGTGTCGCTACGACATTAAACTTGACGAATCGCTACGATACGATTTGGACACAGGGATCCATTGGAACGCATCAATTCAGGTACTGGCAAAATTCCAAACAGAAAATGAACCATAAACTTAACGTCGCGTTCTATTGAAACGGATGCCGCAACCACGTGCTCCAGCTTTTTCGATTTCAGGCCGGACACCCATCAAGCCAGCCGCCACAGCAAGTTCGACGTACTTCACCTGCACCTTGTCAGCGACCGTGGCATCATCCAACGCACCTCGGTAGATAATCACTCGATCCTTGTTGAGCACATAGAATTCCGGCGTGTAAATTGCGTCGTAGGCTTTGGCCACGGTTTGAGATTCGTCCCAAAGATATGGGAAGTTGAACTTCTTCTGCGCAGCTCGCTCTTTCATTTTATCCATCCTGTCCGCCGGAACGGTGTTGGCGTTAATCGCCACCAGCTGAGCACTCAACCCTTCCTTCACAAACTTAGTCTGCAATGCGATCAATCGATCTTCGTAGTCAGACGCATATGGGCAACTGTTGCAGGTAAAGCAAACCACGACGACGTCCTTGCTGCGCAGTGATTCCAGCGAATGAACCTTATCATCGGTCCCGGGCAGATCGACCCACGCGGGAGCCTTGTCACCAATTGCCGGCGGCCGGGGCTCATCCTCACCGAACGTCGGCTGCCCCCAGTTGAAGCACAACAATACAACCAGCAGTGATAAGCGAACTGCGAAGTTTGGTTGAATGATCTTCGATGTGGTCATCAGGAACTTTCCGATAGCAAAACAGGATCAATCGTGGAGTAGCCCACATGGCAACACGCAATTGGCAGAAGCCCTGCGAAGAATAGTCCGCCAGCAGCGCCCGAATTTTTCTGATTGTACACGCTGTGCTCCAAACTTCACGACAGCCGGTGAAATCCTGCCGCCGCGATTGAAAATGGCGAGTCAGCTGCGACAACCTGCTACGAGGCGTCAAATTCAGATCTACTGACCGTCTGCAATCGCACGTCGGCAAAGGAACGGGCTTGAGTTCTTCGCATTTTTTTGCCGGTGCGTCCGAAACGTTCGGCGAATCCCGCCGCAGAAAAGTGGCAGACTCAGAGTACTTGAATCGCCGAGTGGAACAACTTGAATGATTTCTGAGTTTTTTTTGCTTTCGGTTCAGGTTCACCAGCCACGATTCCGATTAGGACGACAAGGTAACCTTCAATTGTGAGATCTGGTCAGACACCGCAACCCGCTGTCCAGTGACGAGGAATTTGGAAACATGAAACGCACGACATCTATCGCAGCAATGACGCTGATTGTCCTCTGTTCAACCGCTTCAACTTCACATGCATGCTTTTGCATGCCGTGGCTAAATCCGTTTAACTGGCTGGGATTTCATGGATGCGGCAACTACGGCGGTTGTGGTTATCAGACTTACGGATATCAGCAGCCAATTTATAGCGGCTATCAGCAGCCAATGTACGCTGCTCCTCAGATGCTCAACTATCCAGTTGCCCCAACGTCTCCGGGCTGCGGATGTACAGGTGCCGTTCAGCCTCAGCAAACCATGTCTGCCGTTCGAGTTCCCGTGACGAACTATCGAGCCGTCACGCAATATGTGCCTCAAACGACTTATCAAACGCAGTACCAGTATTCGACCCAGCAAGCGGTTGCCTACGCTCAGCCGACGATGAGTTACGCTCAACCATCAATCGCCTACTCACAACCTTCGGTGGCGTACGACGCCTATGGTCAAAACTCTCTGGCCTATGGAGTTCCAAGCTACAACACGGCGGCATTGCCGATGCCGATGCCAGAAGGTACCAGCTACCCTCCAACAATGACGCCACCAACCTATCCAGCTCCGATGTATTCTGCCCCAACCATTTTCCAGGCGTCACCTAACGTTGCGACCCCGAGCTATTCCGGCGACGTTCACGGCGATCACGAATACCCCAGCCAGTCGGCAGTAACGCCTAGCGCACCTATTCAGTGGTACCAAAACAAAAACGCAATTCGTCCTGTTTCATACAGCGTTAGCCCTGTATCCGCGAAGTCGTACTCAGCAACTGTCCGCTAAGCGAAACTGGCAATCCACCGATCAACGAATTAAACACTGTCGAGCCCCTGCGGTTTCGACAGTGTTTTTTTGTGCGCCGATGTACGAAAATTGCGAAACATCTGGCTTGTCTCTGTGCGATATGTCACGCCTTGATTGTGCGAGCCCACACCCGCCGTGCGAATACGCACGCCGCCGATGCTTCCCGCGACTTCAGTCGACGTTGTTCTGGCAAATGAGAACCGGAGATCCTGAACCAGGATGCGGCCAATTGCGGCTGAGAAACTCTTCGAATCGGATTGGTTCGATTCAACTGAATTCTCGTGCAAATGCGGCGCCCCAAACACACTTACGCTGCAAGCCTTTGCTAAACCACTATCGTTGCACGCCGTGCTTCCGCCTTTACTTCGCGACGACTGAGTAAACAACACGACATGCTTCCATTGGCGGTCGCGCACGCAACTGCTGAATCGAGGCCTGTTGCGTGAATCGTCGGCATTCGCCGCTGACGGCCAGAACGCGAACGAGCCCGGTCAAAGTCTGCTGGACCGGGCTCGTTCGCGGTCAATCATCTGGATGCCACGGCAAACGCTGACAAATATTGCATCAGGCGATGCGCAACGAAGCACGACACTCAGACCGAAAAATGCCCGCTGCATGCCCGCCAGCATCACTCAAGCGACATGGCAATTTCCACCAAACGCGACAAGCATCGATTTCCAATTCGAATCGAAGGAAGTTGTGCAGGAATTGGCACACAGACTGCTTAGAGCCAATCGATCGAGGATAAGTCCGTGATCGACGTCAAAACCCGTTACGAGTTTGCTATCGACACGAATTTGCTATTGTAGAACTGTGCATACATCGTTAGCCACTTTCGGCTTCGACGACGTTGTGAGATCGTGGTTCAGCTTCAGGTCTGTTTTGGCAGATGCAGATTCCGCACAGGAATTTCCGGTACACAGGATAGATGATGCCCCTTCATTCAAATTCGATCGCTTCCGGGCGACTCAACGCTTCATGGTTGCAGACAACCTCTGACCTGTCACTGAACGCTTCAGCGACAACATGTCGTCGCCTGCGTGTCAGTTCAGCATTCACTAAGCTGTCACTTGCACTGTGCATGTTTGCAGCGGTCGGGTGCGAGCGTGCTGAACCGATTCGGTGGACCCCCAGCGCTCTGGTCGGCGAATTGCCTGACCAGGAATTGCAGGATCAACTGAACGGGATCGTGAAGGAGAATTCAGGCACTGCTGCAGAGCCTCGCCTTGTGAGTCACCCCAAAGAAGACTTTGATTTCGAGTTACAGCTAAAACTGGGCCAGGCTGTTTACATGAAGCGGTGCGTGCAGTGCCATGGAATCAACGGCGACGGCAATGGACACATTGCGGATTCGCTGTACCCTCGGCCTCGTGACTACACCCGTGGAATGTTTAAATTCACATCAACGCCGTACGGCACCAAGCCTCGCCATGAAGACCTGGTTTCGACAATTCGCAAGGGCATTGCCGGAACGTCAATGCCGCGATTTAATCGTATTCCAGACAAAGAAGTCAATGCTGTTGTTGAATACGTCATGGTGCTTGCTCAACGTGGCGAACTGGAATACCAACTTGCAAGTGAAGCAGAAGCCGCCGAAGAACTGGATCCTGACTACATCCCGGATTTCGTAGATGACGTCATCAACAGATGGGCGGTTGCCAAAACCAGCCTCACGCAGCCTCTCACTCCTCAACCGGAACTAACACCAGAACGTGCTGTTTTGGGGCGAGAAGCATTTCTGCAGAAGGGATGCAGCAAATGTCACGGCGAAGACGGTCGCGGACACACCAAAGACAACATTGGCAAAGATTCGTGGGGCAATCCGACGCGAGCCGCCGACCTCACATCCGGCATGCTGCACGGCGGACAGGAACCGATTGACATTTACCGTCGCATCCTGAACGGGATCAACGGAACTCCCATGCCAGGCTTCAAAAGTGCTTTGCAGAATGAGCCTGAAACCATTTGGAATCTGGTGTCGTACGTTCTGGAAATTTCCAATCGCCGTCGGTTTGGGGAAAAAATTCCGGCTGGATTAATGAAGCCGTATGACACAAAGGCGAACATGGCAAAGAGCGAGCCTGAGACCACTGGTGAATTCGACAGCACGTCAGAAGAAGAATAGTTTCGCCTTCCGCTTCAGCCTTTTCATTCGCCGATCGCTGCCAACAGATATTTTCGAGACAGGTTTATGACAACAGACTTGAAACAGAAACAGCTTGAGCTAACCCAGCTGAAACAGAAGGTGGCATCGCTGGAGGCCGAAGTGTCTACAGCGACCGCCAGTGACCAATGGAACCATGACAAGTTCTACGGAACGTATTATGGAACTGTAGGCTTCGTCTTCGGCGGATTTGCGGCAATGGCCTCGCTGCTGTTCAATGTTGTTGGATCAACGATCGCTGGAAAGCATCCTCTGGAAATCATTCGCGTTTACATGACCTTTCCTCTGGGCAAAAAAGCGTTGGCTTTGGCGACCTCTGAAGGAACCAAGATGGTCATCAGCGATGGAGTCATTTTGGCACTGGGATGTTGCCTGTACATCGGCACCGGAACCGTGCTGGGCGTTTTGTTTCACTGGGTCATCTGTCGCTTCGCTCTGAAAGCTTCACTTGCGACTCGCCTGTTGTGGGGCACTGCACTGGCCGGCGCAATGTGGATTGTGAATTTTTACGGAATCCTGTCCTGGTTGCAGCCAGCATTATTCGGTGGCAACTGGATCACAAACGGTGAATACATGGAATGGTGGGTGGCCCTGGCAACTCATCTGGTCTTCGGCTGGACGATGGCCCTGATTGCACCACTGGGTGCGTTTGAGCCCTATAAACGCCCAACCGAACAAACGCCGGCAGTGACTGGCATGTAAACTGGCTTAAAGAACGTCAACAGAGTGATTCCGAGCGGCAGCTCGCCCCCCAAAAGCAAGAGCCATTCTCTTGCTGGTTTGAACTCATTCAAGAGATTTGAAATCGATTCATGTCTGAAGCATTAAACGAAGCTGTGACGACCAGTCACGAAGAAGTGAAGTCCAGCGAAGAACTGGTAGACCAGACGCTGGTCAAACTCTACTTCTGTACAGCACTTACGTTTCTTACGGTTGCTATGCTGGCAGGGCTGTTGATGGCCTTTCAGCTGATTCGCCATAACCCATTGCGAGGCATTGAACTGTTTTCGCCGGGACGCTGGCGAATGGTACACACCAACGCAATTGCGTATGGTTTTCTGGCAAACGGATTTATTGGAGCGTTGCACTGGATTGTGCCCCGCCTGACTCTGCAGCCTGTTTTCAGCAAAAAGCTGTCATGGCTGATCTATGCCGCCTGGCAGGGAGTTGTGGGAGCAACCGCTGTTGGAATTCTGCTTGGTGAAGCTCAGGGGCTTGAGTGGGGCGAAACTCCTGTTTGGGTGGACCCTTTTGCACAGCTTGGACTTGGCCTGCTGGCATTAAACTTCATGCCACCGATTGCTCGCATGAAAGGTCCGATTTATGTCACGCTGTGGTACTTCATGGCCATGTTTGTCTGGACATTCCTGACATACGCCATGGGCAACTTTGTGCCTGAATACTTTGTCACCGGCACCAGCGCTGGTGCCGTGGGTGGTTTGTTCATCCATGACCTTGTCGGTTTGTTCGTAACGCCTCTGGGATGGGGCATGATGTACTACTTCGTTCCGATCCTGCTGAAGAAGCCAATCTGGAGTCACGGGCTTTCGCTTGTTGGCTTCTGGGGACTGGCCTTCTTTTATCCGTTGCAGGGCATTCACCATTTTCTATACACGCCCATCCCTATGTTTCTGCAGTATGGAGCCGTGGTTTCCACAATCGCGGTGGAACTGGTTGTCACCACAGTGATTGTCAACTTCTTTGGAACACTGTGGGGATCTGGTAGTGCAGTAAAAACCAATCTTCCCATTCGCTGGTTCTATACCGGAATGATCTTCTACTTCCTGACATGTCTGCAGTGTGCGTTTCAGGTGACATTGACATTTCAAAAGATCATCCACTTTACCGACTGGGTGGTCGGACACGCTCATATGGTGATGTTTGGCGTATTTACAATGTGGATTATGGGCATGATGACTTACCTGTTTCCGCGACTGTTAAACCGAGGATGGTACAGCCTCAAAGCCTGCGAATGGCACTACTGGCTGTCCACAATCGGAATCGCAGTCATGTCTGCAGACCTGTTTTTACTGGGATTGTTTCAAGGATGGTCGTGGGCAGCGTTGGAGCCGTGGGACGCATCCGTTGAAATCTCCTATCCATTCTGGATTTTGCGGACGATCGCTGGCTTGTCGATGTTCGCCGGGCTTCTTGTATTCTTGTGGAACCTGCTGAAGACATGGACTTCAGTTCCTGAACAAACGGCTGTCGCTGACGTTTCAAATGCTGCAACAGCCTAACAAGGGCTTCGCCCTTGCCCCAGTGGCGTGGCCTGCGTGAGAACCTGGAAAGTTCTAGTCGCCAGGCCGCTCCGTTGTCGCTGCGAAAAGATCCGCACCGAGTGTGCATCATATCGAATAAGATTCCAAGAACAGTTGGCAACCAGTTAACTACAAACCATCGCGTAATATCAATTCGTCTTCACAGATTTGAAATACAGTCATGTTCGAAAGCAAAGCAGGCATTCTTTACATCGCCGGGATCGGCTTCTTTGTGTTGGCCTTCGTGTCCAACGCATTGGTGCCGGCACTGATGTACAACGACCTTCCGGAACAAACCGTCGAAGAACTGATTAACAGTAACCTGCGATATCAGTTTGAAGATCTGGCACGCCGCTATCCGGATTCATTCAAGGAAGCGTACGGAGAATCACCTGGCGGTGAAGCCGAACACGATGCCTGGTGGAACGAAAAATGTGCAGAAGCTCTGCGATATGGCCGCAAGCTGTATGTCGGAGAAGGTTGCTGGCATTGTCACAGCCAGTTTGTTCGACCGGTATCGAACGAAGAACAGCGTTGGGGACCGGTATCGCGTTCGGCAGAATATCAAAACGAACTGCAGCGACCCGTGATGTTTGGCACACGCCGAGTCGGTCCAGACCTGTCGCGTGAAGGCGGACGACGCAGCAACGATTGGCACACGGTACACTTCTTTCGGCCACTGGATCTGTCCGAAGGATCGCCAATGCCTGAATATCCGTGGTTCTTTGACGGATCGCCCGATAAGCCGAACGCTCGTGGGCTGGCCATTATCACCTATGTGCAATGGCTTGGATCATGGCAGGAAAGCTACCCATACTATGAAGACTACGTTCCATCCAGAGAGCGTCCTGAAGAAGAAGAAGACGCCGAGGCGGATAACGAAGATGCTGCCGCTGAAGACGACGCCTAGCGATACTTCCAGACTGGCAACCCATAGGGTCTTATCGGCTGCCGCAACACATCTGAAATCATTCCAAAACGTTACGTACTCGTAAAGACAAATCATGTCCGGCAATACTGAAACCACGCAGAGTACCGATCCCCAACAGACGCCTCGTCGGCGAGGTGTCGCGTGGATCATTACGATCGTATTTGCGGTGTTGATTCTGATTCCCAGCATGCTGGGATTCGTCATGAAGTTTATGGAACTCATCCACCTGACTCAGGGAGAAACGGACGGAGGATTCGCGATCACTCCGGTTGTAAACTACCTGCTTGCCAGCGCCGGATTTTTCTTCATGCTGCTGTGGGCTGGAGCAAACGGAATGTTTAACGACCTCGAAAAACCCAAATACTTTATGCTCGAAAACGAAAGCCGACTGGACGAACTGGACAACTACGTCGAGCGCTGATTTCCCACAAACAGCGGACACACTCACCGAATCGCATTGAACGAACTGCTTTCCCCATGCAACTTGTGAGCTGCCCAAAGTGTTGACCTGCATCGACCGGCGCAATGAAATTAGCTGAACCACCACGATCGCCGTCAGTTCAATAATACATCAGTGAGCGTGCAGCACTGAATTGAACAGTTGGCCGGAATCGAATCAAACATATTCAAAACAGAAACCTGCGATCAGCCATGATTGAAGTCACAAACAGCGAAACCGTTGAGCAACCAGCTGCGGAACACGAGCATACATTCCACCACTATCGCGGCAACGCCATTCCATGGTATGTGCGAGCCATTTGGTTGGGCTTCTGGATATTCGCTGTCTACTACATCATTACCTACTTTTTTCCGGCCATGCAGATCGAGCTTATTTCGCCTCCGTAAACGCCGTTTAGCTTTGAAACAGTTCGGGAGAACTTGAAATGAGCGACGCCGGGACAGACATGCAAATCAACAAACCGCAGACTCAACAAGCGGTCGCGGCAGATTGCTGTACCTGGTGCGGACTTCCGGCTGGCGTCGCCAAACCCGTTGCTGATGAAAATGCACCAAAGCACCGGCAAAAGCCTGATCCAGAAAACATCTATTGTTGTTACGGCTGCCGATTTGCTCATGCAGTTGTAAAAGAGCAGGGGGCTGAAGGCGCCATTCGCTGGACCGTTATTCGTCTTGGTTTGGCCATATTCTTCACGATGAATCTGATGGCATTCACAATGACCATGTGGTCGCTGGATGTCTATAACGTGGAAGCCGATCCGTTTCAGCAAACGCTGTTTGAAGTGTTTCGCTGGCTAAGCATGGTGCTGGCCCTCCCGGTGTTGCTGCTGCTGGGAATTCCGCTGCTGCAAAACGCGATCGCCAGTTGGCGGCAGAAAATCTATTCCACAGACCTACTGATCGCATTGGCTGTTGCTGCCGCCTACGTCATCTCTGCTGTCAACGTTGTTCGAGAAACCGGGACGATCTATTTCGAAGTCGGCGCCACTGTTCTGGTGATGATCACGCTTGGCCGCTGGATTGAAGCAGTTGGCAAACAGAAAGCGACGGAAGCTCTGGACAAGCTGATGGCGCTGCTGCCGGACTTTGTGTCCAAAGTAAGTGATGCTGAAGCAGATCAGGAAATTTCCATCGCAGCAACGGACGTTGTTGCAGGCGACATATTACACGTTAGAGCCGGAGAGCGCTTCGCCGTTGACTCACAGATTCTGCGTGGGCAAACTTCGGTTGATGAACAGGTCTTTACGGGAGAAAGTCTGCCAGTACCCAAATCCGCAGGTGATTCCGTTTTAGCAGGCACAGTCAACCTCGACGGTGACATTCTGGTGCAGGCGACTTCCGCACTTCGTGAGGGTTCGTTCGGCCGCCTGCTTGATGTTCTAAGAGAAGCACGAAACGCACGCGGCTATTACCAGCGCATGGCTGACAAAGCGGCTTCTGTTTTCTTCCCGCTGATCACGCTTGTTGCAGCTAGTGCCTTTGCGTGGCACCTGTCGGCCGGAATCGACGTCGCGTTGCAGGTTGCAATGTCCGTACTGTTAATTGCGTGCCCGTGTGCTCTGGGACTTGCTACGCCGCTGGCTGTATGGACAGCGTTAAGCACTGCAGTGAAACATCAGGTTTTGTTTCGAAGCGGAGAAGCAATCGAACGCCTGGCCCAAGTCAAAGCTGTTTGCTGCGACAAGACAGGAACACTGACAACCGGCAATCCACGAGTTTTTCAAACTGCGTTTTTTTCCGGCTCTGACCGCCAGCAGGCAATGGCTTTGGCGGAACATCTGGCAAACCTTTCGTCTCATCCGTTTTCGCGAGCTGTTGCGACGTGCATCAGCCAGCAAACTTCAGAAGACAGCTTGCCCGCAATTATCGTGGGAATCGAAAACCTGATTTCGTCAGTCCGTACAATCAGTGGTGGAGGCGTGGAAGCCGTTGGTGACAATGGTCGGCTGTTCCGTTTGGGAAGCGTGGAATTCAGCTGCTGCAGCCTTCACCAGACGCAGCAGTCATCCGTTGCCGCTCCGGAACTTTGCGTCACATGCAGGTCGGGTGTGCCGCTGGGCGTGCGAGTGCAACTGGATAGACTGCGGATGGCGGCTGATCAGCAGGCCGCGTCAATCGTACTATTGTCCATTGATCGAGCCCCCGCTGTAGGCTTTCTAATTGCAGAATCAATTCGCCCCGACGCGACAAACGCATTGAAGGAACTGTCGAAGCAGGTTGACGAACTGCTGGTACTGTCAGGCGATCGTCCGGCAAAGGGTCGATTTCTGAAAGAACAGCTGAACGTCGCCGGCCTGACGGTCGAATGTGGCCTGAATCCACAACAGAAAGTCGACAAGGTACTGGAAACACGCAGTAAATTCGGCACCACGGTAATGGTGGGTGATGGCATCAACGATGCTCCCGCGCTGGCCGCCAGCGACGTCGGCATTGCGATGGGTTGCGGTACAGATGTCTCGCGAGATTCAGCGCAGGTCTGCCTGCTTAGCAACGACCTGTCTCGTATTCCGTGGGCAATCGATTTAGCTCGACGAACCCGCACCGTGATTCGCCAAAATCTGTTTTGGGCGTTTGGATATAATTCCATCGGTGTCTGCCTGGCTGCATCAGGACGCCTGAACCCAGCGACTGCCGCGGGCTTGATGATTGCCAGCAGCCTATTGGTGATTTCCAATTCACTAAGACTGCTTAACGCAAAAACAACGGTCACCGGGGAAACACCGAAAGGCATAGAAGACAATGATGATTCCGGGCAGCGCACGGCAAACGATCAACAGCCCCTGGAAAGCAACACAGCCACCGCAACTGATGGCGAAATAACATTTGTGGCTCACACAAACCTGAATGATAGTCAGACCAAAACGGCGATGGCCGAGGTGTTGCCGTGAATTCCCTTGTCTATGAACTGCCACTTGTATTCGTAAGTGGCGTGCTGGGTTCGGCTCATTGCATCGGCATGTGCGGAGCAATTTCCGCGACGATGAACATCGGCGCCAAAGGAATTCAGGGAGCGCTGATACGGCAGATACTGTGGAGCATCGGGCGAACATTTACCTATGCGTTTTTGGGAATGCTGGCCGGATTTTCAGGAGCTCGCTTAACCAGATCCGACTACTTGTCAGCACAAACAAGCGTTATTAACTATCAAGCCGCGTTTGCAATACTGGCGGGCTTGCTGCTGATGATGCAGGGTCTAATCGCGACGGGCTGGATACGCAGACGAAAGAACATCAGGCAAATCGGCGGACAAACGTCCTGCCTGACTGCCAGCATTTTCGGCTCCTTTCTTCGAGGAGGTTCCAACGTGGGCGTGTTTGTTGCAGGTATCCTGACTGGTTTTCTGCCGTGTGGCCTGGTGTATTCATTTCTGGCTCTGGCAGCTGCCACAGCCAGCGTGTGGAAAGCCCCGCTTCTGATGACCGCCTTCGGTTTGGGAACCGTGCCCGTGATGTTGGTTACAGGAGTCGGATTAACTATGGCGTCATTGAAGATGAGGCAACGACTGATGAAAGCCGCCGCTGTCTGCGTGCTGGTGACAGGCGTTCTGGCGGTTGGCCGTGGCATCGCGTTCGCCGCAAATTCGAATTCAGAAAAACCACAGGAAGCATGCCCCTTTTGCGCGGCGAAAGACAGTGCTCCCTGAGTCGAAAAGTGCACGCCCATTCGGTACGGTGTTCACCGAATCGCAGAAAATGAATTTTATGGATTACCGAGCCTGATGTCTGAAAACCCAGAGTCTCCCACCGAAACAGCCCCAACGCCCGCGACGCCACTGAACAGCATTGCCGCCAGCAGCCGCGGTCGCAAGCAGCCACTGCTGCACCATGACGACCACGAACACACTCATGCTCCCGCAAATCAATCCGCTGGACGCATCTCAAAGACGCTGGTCAACTTCTGGCTGGACGGTCTGCTGAGCATTGTCTTTGTGAATCTGTGCATCATCGCCGTAATTGTGCAATTCGTTTTTCCACCGGGCATCGCCGCCAGGGGAGTCACATTGTGGGGCATGAATTATGGCCAATGGTGCAGTATACAATTTGCAGTGTTGGCATTTCTGGGACTGGGTATTCTGCTGCACGTAATGTTGCACTGGACATGGGTGTGCAGCGTGTTGGCCAAACGCGTTCTGGGTAAAAATGAAGTTCCCGACGACGGCATCCGCACGCTGTACGGCGTTGGACTGCTGATCGGCCTGTTGTTAACGGGAGCCGTCACAGTGGGGATTGCTCAGTGGATGATCGTGATACCGCAATGATCGTGCGGAACAGCAGATGCCCGTCAAAAGCGTCATCTGAAACTATTTCTGACCGCTGATCACATGGCAGTGCACAAGAGTCGGTACGGGTGACGAAACGCTAAGCCCGGCTTCTGTCATCCACGATGAGTACTCCGCCGCGGAGTACGCTCGACCTTCAGTTAAAGTGAACAAGGCTGCTGAATACAGAGCAATGGGTAGAGGCCCGGTTAGTTCATCGTTCAACAGAACATCATGAATCAACAATCGCCCGCCAGGGTTAAGAGCATCCACGCAACGTTGCACAAGCGTCTGACATTCGCTCACATCCCAATCGTGCAGAATATTGGAAAGCAGAACAACATCTGATTTGGGAAGTTCGCTGGTGAACATATCGCCAGCCAGCAACGACATTCGATCACCAATCTCATATTCTTCAGCAAATTGCCTGGCAGTCTTTAGAACTTCCGGATGGTCCATCACAACGGCCGTCAAAGCGGGATTCTTCTTAAGCAACCCGATGCTGTAGATTCCCGTGCCGCCCCCCACGTCAAGCAGTGTTGAACACCCGTCCAGCGAAACGGCATCCGCAAGGTAAGGAGCAACATTTTTTGCTCGCCCCGATAGCGCCAGGGTGAAGTGCTGAGCCAACAGCGACTTATCCATGGCCGACTTCATACCGCTGCGAAAAATAAAGGCTGCTCCATCAGTATCGTGGTTTGCTGGCCGAGACGTCTTCAGCCGCTCGACCATTTCCAAAACACCTGGCGACGTCGCTGCCAGGCCGATGTAGCTGCCAACATCGAAGGCTGCACCGGGCACAAGATGCTCAGCAGCCAGCTCGGTTAACTCAAGCTGCTGCTGGCTGCCATGCTTCAAGAAGCCCATCGCCAACAACGCCGTCGTCAGCACCGAAGTTGCTCGTTCTGACAGCTGCAGCGATGTTGCAAGCTGTTGACGTGTTTGGGGTTGTCTGGCCAGCCGACCAAAGACGTCAAAGTGAGCAACGGCTGCAGTCAGCAGTTCCGAGCCGTAGACTCCGCGGTACAGTTCAAAAATCGGCGTGGGGTCAATTGTCGGTCTGTCGATTGCCAAAGTGCCGTCAGTCATTTCAGGTCCGGATCAGATTTAAGGAAAACATCATTTGAAACATTGAGGCGACCTTCGTCACCCTTTCCAGCAAAACTGCGAGTTGCCAGAAACCGATTGCCACTGGCGCCACAACGTTGCTCAATAGAAAAGGCATAGCACACATGATACCAGAGCCTTTAGAGCAACTTACTTATTGTTGTGGACGGTTCTGGCTCGTGGGCAACCGCCCACATAGTCCAATTCGCGTTCTCCGCAGCCACAAGTCAGCGAAAATCGCTGTGGCCTTTCGCTGGCATATCAGTTCATGGCAGTTCGCGGTCGGAATTCTGTGGTGGTGCCAATTCTGTACAGTTGGGCAATCGCGTTGAATCCATGAAGCCCGCCGGAATGCAAAGTTTCAACAGATGTTGCAAAAAATTCCAAAGATGTTCACCGACTGAATATTCGTGACAGACGGCTCAACAAATGGGACCACGTCAAATGACAATTTCATTCTGACCGCTCGCAACGACACGCTGGAGCACGATTTTCCCAGCGTTTTTCGAACAGGAGGCAACGTCGTTCTCCAAAAACCCCCGTTTGGTAAGCTTGGTAAGATATTACAGATCTGACCGTTATGTCCATTTGACCATTCGGCTAAACCTTGACGGAAACAACTGTTTGACCATCTGTAAAACCCGCCATATAGTCGAGTTGTTCCCGGAAAGTCTAAGAACGCAACCATAGACTGACGGGGCAAGTTTCGGAAAGGGTTGAGGTATCGAACAGCAATGCTGCCCCTTGGCAACCTGTTCGCCAGGAAGAATGGTGTCTTCCACACGTCGGCCCGGTGAGGTGAAGATCAAATGATGTTATTGCACCACACATTCGGAGCTACTACTTTTTCGCCCTTTGCTGTGGTTTAATTTACCACGCCAAATGGACAACAACGGAACGCTGATGCGGTTCGCTGAGGTTGGTTACGGACGACATTAAGTTTGCATGACGCAAAACTCGCGGGACATCCGCTGAAGCAGGTCTTACTTCAGGCTGTATCAGTACTGAATGGGGCTTGAGGGGAAAAATCGTCATGCATTGTACGTTCGCTTCAAAACTTAATTCTGCTAAATCCGCAATCTCCAGAGGCCTGCTGGCAGCAATTGTGGGACTGTCTTCTGCGACATCTGCTTATGCAGACACGCAGATTTCGTCGCAGAAAACGATCTATTCGATTCTGAATTCCAGCGACGTGCCCGATATCACAACGTTGGTGAAAACCATCGAAGAGAAGTCGTGGACAGAATCAGAAATTCTGGATGTCGGAGAAGCCTTCGAACAGACTCGACAATGGGTCAACGCCATTCGCGTTTACGAAGCCGCCACAGAAGACAACGTTTATCCTGACGCCAAAGGACTGACCTACGCGTTACGGCGAACTCGAGTTCACTTTGGGATCGACCGACGATATTCCGACAGCAGCTTCGAAGAGCAGATGCTAAGGCAAAGCCGATCGGAAGCACTCGACCTGCTGGAAGACGTGATGACTCGCGTGCAGCTGGAATACGTTGACGCCATCGCAGCTACAAAATTCATCGCTCACGGCACTGAGAGCTTTTATATGGCTCTTGGCAACGACCGTTTCCTGAAGGCTCACATGGCCGGCGACCAGTCGGCTGCGGCAGAGCGACTTCGAAAAATGCTGATCGAAAAATACTGGAATCGACGCGTGTCAACTCGGATTGAAGCTCGCATGCTGGTGACTGAAGTTTGCGAAGCTGCCGCCGCAGAAGCTCGTATTCCTGCAGGTGCCGTGGTTATGGAATATCTGTTTGGGGGCTGCAACGCTTTAGACGACTACAGCAACTTCCTGACGCCAGACCGCTACAACGACCTGTTCGGAAGCATTCAGGGCGAATTCGTGGGAATCGGTATCGAAATGGAAGCCGAAAAAGGTCGGGGAATGCATCTGGTCAACGTTCTGCTGGACAGCCCTGCAGAAGCTGGCGGACTTTTACCGGGAGACTTTATTGTTGAAATCGACGGACATGACTGTCGCAACCAAACCACCGACGAAGCAGCCCGACTGCTGCGAGGCACGCGAGGCAGTCAGGTTGGCCTGGTGTTTGAATCTCCCGAAGGAAAATCAAGCAGAGCAACCTTAACACGCCGACCTGTTCAGGTTCGAAGCGTTACTCGAACCTTGATTCTGGATGCTGAAGAAGGCATCGGCTACATCAAAATGACCGGTTTCCAGAACTCGACTGAGCAGGAACTGGATGCAGCGTTACGCGACCTGGAACAACAGGGCATGCGATCACTCATCTGGGACCTTCGCGGTAATCCAGGCGGACTGCTGGATACGGCTGCGGCGGTGATTGACCGCTTCATCGACAACGGTGTACTGGTTTCCACAGAAGGTCGATCTTACGATCAAAACCAAACCTTCACGGCCAAAACCTACAACACATTAACCATGCCACTAGTGCTGCTGGTTGACGAAAACAGTGCCAGTGCCAGTGAAATTGTGGCCGGAGCCATCAACGACCACAAACGCGGTCAGATTGTAGGACGCAAAACATATGGTAAGTGGTCGGTGCAAAGCATCATTCACCTGCCTGGTGGAACAGGTTTAAAACTGACAACCGCCAAATTCTATTCGCCAAGCCACCAAAACTATGCGGGTGTTGGCATTCAACCTCACGTCACCGTCCCGCTACCAGAAAACGTTCGTGTCACGGCTTTCCGAGGTCGTACCAGCGACGAGATTCGAGTCGACCCGGACGTCGCTCGAGCGATCGATATTCTGGATAGACGCTACACGAAAAACTAAACATTCGCGTCAAAGCGAACGCCTTTCCAAGGCGATCGAAGCCCGGCATTTCCCAAAGATGTCGGGCTTCTGCTTGCGCTGGCAGTAACGAAGAACGAAAACAGCGCCGACAGACATCATGGCGTGGCGATGTTTGATGTCGCCAACAACTGAACTCAGGCGTCGTGCTCAGGCTGTGTTGTGCAACGCCGTCAGCGCTCTTCAACAAACACGCGAGGCTTTCACCAAACTCTCGGCAGGCAACGCCCGTCGATGATGCCACCACAGCAAACGCGGCACCGGCGCAACCGCTGAGTTGCGATTATCTGCCACACTGCCGCCCGTCGCCAACCTGCCGCGCCAAACGCCGACTACTTCGTCCGCAACTGACGTTGTTCCAGAGCAGCACCGATGAAGCCACAGAACAACGGATGAGCGTTGTGCGGCTGCGACTTGAACTCAGGGTGATACTGAACGGCCACGTACCACGGATGATCGGGCACTTCGACGATTTCAACCAAACTGCCGTCGGGACTTGTTCCCACTGGTGACATGCCAGCCGCAACGAACTGATCGCGATACCGTGAATTGAATTCGTAGCGATGCCGATGACGTTCGTGAATCTCCTGCATGCCATAGGCTTCCAGAGAACGAGAACCATCTGCCAACAAGCATGGCTGCGAACCAAGCCGCATCGTACCGCCTTTGTCTTCAACCGTTGATTGTTCTTCCAGAAGGCAGATGACGGGGTTTTGCGTGTCCGCCTGAAACTCCGTACTGTTGGCGTCTGTCATGCCCATCACGTTGCGAGCAAACTCAATCACAGAACACTGCATTCCCAGGCAGATTCCGAAGTAAGGCATCTTGTTTTCACGAGCAAACCGAATCGCCTGAATCTTACCTTCAACGCCACGCATTCCGAAACCGCCAGGAATCAGCAGCCCATCAACTCCCGCCAGCAGCGAAGCCGCGTCATGACGCTGGAAGTCTTCCGCTTCAATTCGCTTGGCGATGACTCGCGTGGAATGGTGAAAGCCGGCGTGGTCCAATGATTCGTAAATCGACTTGTACGCATCACGGTGCTCAATGTACTTGCCAACAACAGCAATCGTGACTTCGTGGCGTGGGTTGCGAATGCGATGAATAAGGTCGCGGTAGTCGTCGAGCTGAAGAGGCCCCGCTTCCATTCCAAGCTTCTCAATGATCAATTCATCAAGCTTATGCTCAACAAGGCCCATCGGCACTTCGTAAATCGAATACTCCTTATCGACTTCTTCGATAACGGCACGTTTTTCAACGTTACAGAACAATGCAATTTTGTCGGTATGCTCTCTACCGATCGGGCGTTCTGTCCGACAAACCAGGATATCTGGTTGGATACCGATTGTTCGCAGTTGCTGCACGCTGTGTTGAGTCGGCTTGGTCTTCGCTTCGCGAGCGGCCTTTAAGTAGGGCACCAGCGTTAAGTGGATGAACAAACAGTTCTCTTTGCCGATATCCAACGGAATCTGGCGTATTGCTTCCAGAAACGGCAGGCCTTCAATATCCCCAATTGTGCCGCCAAGTTCAGTGATCACCACGTCAACATCCGGTGAGGCCAGGCGTCGAATGCTTTGTTTGATTTCGTCGGTAATATGCGGCACCACCTGAACTGTGTGACCGAGATATTCCCCACGACGCTCTTTGTTGATAACCGACTGGTAAATCTGACCAGTAGTATAATTGCTGTCACGATTCAAAATGCTGGACGTGAATCGCTCGTAGTGCCCGAGGTCCAGGTCGGTTTCAGACCCGTCGTCCAACACATAGACTTCGCCGTGCTGAAAGGGGCTCATTGTGCCCGGATCGACGTTAATGTACGGATCCAGTTTTTGCATGCGGACAGTCAGACCGCGACGTTCCAGCAACATGCCGATGGAGGCGGACGTCAATCCCTTGCCAAGAGAGCTGACCACGCCGCCGGTTACGAAAATATGCCGAGTCATGTCGTTCTGATTTCCCTGATGATGCAGTTCGACAAACCGCGTCGAACTTCTGCGTTTTCTTGATTCCGTTCAGTATTTGCCAAGGAATTACGACAAATCGCTGGATGTTTGGCGACTAACGATTCAGGGCAAATGTCCTCAGCTCAGCTATTAAAGCGTGTCTGAAAAAGTCCTCAACGCCACCACCAATCAATCCTCAATAAGAGCCGAAAATGGGATTCCGAACCTGCAGAACACGAACTCAGACAGAACCCGGCGGCCAAAATTTGTCAGAGCTTCAACCCGATTATTGGCATATTGGGTTGACGTTTTCAAAATACCGAAGCCCCAACTCACCAGACCACATTCCCCTATAGGCTCGGCCAGGCGCTGAAATAATTCCGCGTAGAGCAATTGAATCACCCCTGGGACTCACTCAAACTGATACACTGCCGAAGGCGATCCACGTCGATCACAAACCTACCGCAGCAGTTCTTCAATTCCCGGAATTTGCCGCGACAAGCAAAAATGTGATCCGAAAAAGAACTCGCGGAAACGGATACCTAAGCCACAAAGCCGTTTCAACAAGCAATGCAGTTTCTAAAACAGATCATGCTGCAACTCTTCAAAATGCAAAACGACGGCAATCGATTGCCCCCGAATCGATGGAATATCATGAAACCACTTCGCTCGCAAATCAGAATCTGTCTCATTTGCATAACAGTCACCTGCGTCGCCGTCGGATGTGGCGGAAATTCCGGACCAGCCAGAATGCCGATTAACGGCACTGTCACAGCTACTGCCATTACCGAAAAACTGAACGGAACAATTGCCGTGCTTCCTGCGGGGTCGACAAAAGGGCCAGCTGCAAATGGAACCATCAACGACGGGCTGTATCATTTTTCCAGCGACAACGGCCCAACTGTCGGAACTCACCACGTAATTATTGATATCGAACCGCCTCGCGGCAAAATGGATAACTCAGCCGCCGCGAAGGTTCAGTGGAAATTCGAATTCGATATCGATGTGCCGGAGTCGCCGCCATTCTTATTCGACTTCGAACTTATTCGGGACACAGAATAAATGATGCCGAACGAACAGAGTGTCGCCGCTTTTCGCGTAATAAGCACGACCTCAAACACTGCCAAAGCAAAACGGCAGTGGACATCACAACGCAATGCAATCAGCGGCGGTTTTACACTGATTGAACTGCTGGTTGTGATCGCCGTGATTTCCGTGTTAATTGCCTTGCTGATTCCCGCCGTTCAACAGGCACGAGAAGCTGCCAGACGCACCCAGTGCAAAAACAATCTCAAACAAATTGGCATCGCGATGCACGGCTATCACGATGTACACAAAGTATTCCCCATGGGCAGCACAACAGAATCGCTGCCTGGAGCCTGGGGCATGATGGCTCAGATGTTGCCGTACCTTGAAATGGCAAACGCTTACAATCTGATCGACTTTGAAGCCGCAGGATGTTGTGACTCAGTCAGGTCACTTCAGGAAGCGTTGCCGCCCAAAGAAGATCCGTCGTCGAATCCGATGAATGTGTTCTTTTGTTCAAGCGATTTCAATTCCGGACAACAACTGCTAAGCGGGCCGTTGGGACCGAATCCCAACACATATCCATGCGGCAAACTATATTCAGGCGACTACCTTGGAATCAGCGGCGACAAAGAGGGCTCGCCCGGCTGCTCCGGCATCATAAAGGGAAACGGTACGTTTTATTCGCTCAGCAAAATTCGTATTAGCAACATAACAGACGGAACGTCCAACACGATGGTGATTGGTGAACGCGGAATCCCCAGCGACCTCGGCTGGGGTTGGTATCTGTGCGGTGGCACAGAATGCGAGCACTATGTCAGCACAGAACGCGGCTTAAGCCCCGGACAGAATGTTCCGTCGTGGCAGGGCACGCTACGTCGTTTTTGGAGTTGGCATCCCGGCGGCACCCACTTTCTTATGGGAGACGGTTCCGTTCAGTTTTTCAGCTACAACATGGATTTCAACACTTACAAGGCAATGTCATCTCGGGCTGGCAAGGAAGTCGTGTCGTTTTGATTTTTCCCAGTACCGGATGGGCAGAACAAAATCGAAAGCCAACGCGAGTTAACTGATTAGACCTTGCAGTTCGCCTGCCTTAAGCAACGCCAGCAAAGTTGACCGCTGGAATCTGTCCGCAGGCTTCCGCCGCATTGGCTTCGTCGCGGATTTCTTCGAACCCGCTTCTGACAGTCGCCAGCAATTGCGCGGAATGACTCCACGCTGCTGCGTCGTTTGTGTAGATTCGATCCATGACGAAAGTACACAGTCGAAGGATGTTTTGAGGAAGTTCGCCAGCTTCCAGGGCAAGACCATCCACAATCAGCATGACTCTTTCACTGGCATCGCGGCGAAACGAACCTTCGTTCAAGTTTTTACCCGCGTTCAGGGCTGCAGCACCGGCTTCAAGTGAGCTGATGGCATGGTCATAGATGTGAATCAACATATCGATTCGGGTCCATGATTGAGCTTGAGTTGTCTTGTACCGAAGGCGAGGGTCCATACTGATCCATTCTCCTGTGTCGTCAACGCCGACGAATCTTGTTCGCGGGGTTGGATAAAAAAATAAGTCACTACTCTGAAATAAACTAGTTTGTGCGAAGCCGAACGAACCGGTGACGGCATTTCAGATCGTCAACATTAACCCCTGCAACCAATTCTCAGGCGTCTTAAAACTCGTTACTTGTTCTGCAGGGAAAGCAATTGCGTGCTAAGAAAATTCCCAGTTGATGTCAGCTCACTCATGGCTGTTTCCAGATCAACGAATTGCTGAACCAGCTGTTCTCGTTGCAGATCAAACAAGACTTTTTGCCGATCAAACGAAGTCTGCAGGCTTTTAATCTCGTCATCAAAACTATCGTCCAGAATCGATAGCGTTCCTGTCTTTGCTTCCAGCAGTCCACCAATAACCTTATCCAGCGTAGCTCCAATTCCCCGAGTCACCGAAAGGTCAGCTTCAACGCCAGCACCAATCTGCGAGGCATCAAGTGTGATCTGCAGCTGCAGGTCGGCGGTGTGAGAATTCTCGGAACGGCCGGTTAACGTTTGCCCCTTGCCAGTAGCCAATTCAACTTCACCATCAACCAGGAAAGAACCGGCAACGTTAACACCCTGATCTTCTTCGCCGCCGGCAAATCCCAGAGTCGCAAGGCTGCTTCCACTGTCAATCTTAACCGACGACGTAGAGCCGTAGGCCGCAGACGTAACCGACAGCTTGTCGCCGACAAGTCCAACTCGAACAGTTCGCCCCTTCAGTTCGGATGACTGATTAATCGTATCCTGAAGATTTTCAGCCAGCTCCGCCCTGGTGAATGTTCCTTCCCCAAGGCTGACTGTAGCGTCTGCCCCATCAATACTTAAAGTCAACTCTCGATTGCTGGAATCGATAACTATCGAACCGGCAAGATCAGTACCGGCTGTGATCGAAGCTCTTTCCGCGGCCTGAGTGATATTTACCTTGTAGCTGGACGTATCCGAAGGCAGAGTCTTTGTGCTGGCCCTGACAAAGCGAATACCAGAAATTGATGCATCCGCCTGGGTCGCAAACAAGTCTTTTAACTGCTCGGAGCCAACTCCACTTACATCACCATTCAAGACGCTTTGAAGCTTTGCTTCATTCAACGACAGCATCCCGGTGTCAGTGACGGATACGCCTATGGCCGATAAGCGGTTCAGGGATTGCGACACGCCCGGAACTGAACCCAAAACAGAATCACGAATTGTTTGCTGCAGCGAAAAGACTGAGCGATTCCCCTGTAGAATACCCGCCTGATTGGACGCCGGATCGTATTTCGACAGCGTTTCAATCTGCCCCATCAGAGAATTGAATGAGTTCACGAAATTTTTCACGCCGTCAATGGCCGACTTGTTATCGCCCTTAACGGTAACTGAAATCTCGTCTCCGTCCGTCGCATTAATTACGTCAAGTCGAACGCCCGCGATCAGATCACTGAATTCGTTGGTTGAACTTTCAACGCTGATTGCCCCAACTCCACTTCCCAGTGTAATCGAAGCATTGGACGCAGCCTGTACGGGAGTGCCCAGATCGAATTCAATTTTCGATGCACTGCCCGAAGCCGCAGCCAGATTGTTTGTAATGCTGATTTCGTTGTCCGCCCCGGTCTTCGAAGACGATAACAGGATGCGATGCGAATTCGCCCCTCCTGAGGAATCGACAACAATCGACGCGGATACTCCGGAATTGGAACTGTTAATCTCTTCAACAAGCCCTGCCAGAGTGTTGTTTGATGAATCAATGGTGATCGTTCGAAGGTCCCCGGAACCGACTCGCAGTTCCAGCGTTCCAGTCGTGATCTCTGCGTCGGCGTCAGAAACACCTTGAGAAGCAACCTGATGAGCACGCGCCACGTTATTAACGGTTAGTCGATAGATCCCGTTGGCCGCTGTTTCTTTGGCTGTGGCAACCAGTTTGCTATCGTCGCTTACAGTTGCCGTCTTGCGTGAGAACGGGTTTTCGTTGGGGCGCGAAAGATTTGTCGCAGTAGAACGCAGCCCCAGCAGATTCGCTTCCAGCGTGGCAAATGCTGACTGCTTCTTTACAACTTCACTCTGATTGAATTCAATGCGATCAAGCTGCGTCTGCTGAATCTGCAACAACCCAGTAATGATCGATTCGCTGTCGATTCCGGTAACAAGTCCGTCAATTGTTGGCATGGATCAATCCCCGCACACACGTTTTGAGACTGTGCCTCAAAACACATTCGCTACCGTTCAGAAACACGACCGTATCGCTGCCGATAAAATCAATATGACACTCTTCGCCGCAGACGGAAGTCTTCAGCCCTGCGACCAGGCGACGCGTCAACCTGTTCATTCGCCAATGCCCCTTCGATCTACACAACAACGTCCGGCTGATCAACACGTTTTATCGCGTGATCAACCGGACGTGTCTTCAATCGTTTTCATTCGCCGACTGTCCAGAGTCAGCTTCGCGTCTACATCAAATCATTGCTGCAAACCGAAACCTGTTTCCCCGATTTAGGCGGCGGCTTCCACTACTAACCAAGCAGCGACAGCACCAGCTGTGGCAACTGATTGGCGTTTCCAAGAACCGATGTACCAGCCTGAACGAGTACCTGATTCTTTGTAAAGTTGGCAATTTCTTCTGCGAAGTCTGTGTCGCGAATTACCGACTCGGCATTCACAGTATTTTCCAAAGTTGAACGCAGGTTGTTGGCTGTCGATTCCAGCGTGTTTTGCTGGAACGCACCCAACGTACCGCGAAGAGTTGAAACAGTGTTAATGGCACTATCAATGATTCCGATGGCATCCTGAGCACCTGAAGCCGTGGAAACATCAATTTCAGCAAGACTTGCGAACTGGTTATCAGCCACGCCTGTTCCCAGCGATGCTGCACTGGTATTGGCAATGCTGATCTTAGCCGTTTGATTCTGGTTCGCACCGATCTGGAACACCAATGATGAGTCTTCAACGACAACATTGCCCTGTGCCCCCGTCACGGACTTCAACAGGTCTGTGCCGTCTTCGGCAATGCTTAATGTCAAACCATTTGCATCACCTGTATTGGCAGTCAGAGTAGTGCCGAGTCCTGTTGCCGCGTCACCGTCAATTGTGCCTTCAATATCAACGCCGTCATCGGTGAGTGCGGTCGTTCCAATGCCACTGGTGTCACCAGCCGCTGCCACGTCGGACTCAGCGGAGATTGTTGCGGCAGATCCGAATTCAGATGAATAAAGTCGAGTTGCGCCACCAGCACCATTTTTGTCTGCAATCACGCCGGTGTTCGCAGATTCCGCGTTAATTTTCGCAACAACAGCGTCCTGGTCATCACCGGTCGTCAAGTTGATTGTGACGCCGTTAATCGTCAGAACTTCGTCAGCGGCCAGAGTTGTTGTTTGAGCAGTTGCGTCAACTGTGGCTCGCTCAGCTTCAGTCGTCACTTCCACGGCGTAAGTGCCAGCCTGTGTATCTGTGGTGCCTGACACATCTGTGACATTTGCACTGGAAGGAGTTGTGCTCAGGCCGGCTGCATCACCGTTAAGAAGCTTCTTGGAACCGAACTGAGTATTCGTTGAAATTCGAGTAACGGTCTCCAGAGCATTAGCGATTTCAGCTTGATTCGCTGCTAATGCATCCGCATCGTTAACGCCGGAGTTCGCTGAGTCGATTGCAAGACTACGAACTTTTGTCAGCAGGGAGTTGATTTCGTTAAGAGCACCTTCTGCAGTCTGAACAAGCGAGACAGCTTTTTCCGAGTTGTCGATTGCCTGACGAAGACCGGCAATCTGAGCTCTCTGCTTTTCAGAAATCACAAGTGCAGCAGGGCCGTCTGCACCGCGGTTAACCTTCAGGCCGCTGGAAAGTCTTTCGACAGACTTCGCAACGGAGGACGATGCCCGCGTAAGATTGTGCTGGGCGTTTAGAGATGAAACATTGTTCGCAATTGACAGAGCCATTAATCAGACCTCTCGTGTGGTGGTTTTTCTATCAGGCCCGTCGTTAACAACAAAGAGCCTATTCTCTGCTTTGGCTTCCTTGCCAGTTAAAATCGCGGACTCAATTCCATGATTTCGAATTAGTTTTGTAGACGTCGGTCTGAGGGGAGATCTCGTAACGTTTGCCACCGATTGCCTTACGATGCGTCCATGTTTCGAAGCTTTCGGAAAAATGTGAAAGCCGCGCTGACAGGACAGTTACCCCCATCCAACGCTTCAGGGAAACTACGTATGTCCTAACCAGTAGAAGCCGAATCCTTCCGACTCGCAGTCTCTATCGAGGACTGTTTCCGGGGCTTGCGAAATCTTTTTTGATTCACTTCTGAATGCCGCCTGACCGATGAGCCTGTAACGAACAGGAAAGGTTCGCAGGTGAAGATGGTTATAACGATTAACGATCACGCACCAGAGCACGTTCAGGAAGGACACGGCTTTGAATATTCGCAGGCTATTACCAGGTTTCGCAGTACTGACCGCTTTGGCGATCGGTGTTGGCGTCGGTACGTGGCTAACGAAGTCTGCACCGGAAGAAACCAGCAACCCTGAGGAAACCGCCTCATCCGTGAGTGAAATCCCTCAAGCTGAAAGCGGCGATTCTTCACAGACTTCAACACCCTTGTCGCCTCTGGATTCAAATCCATTTCTGACGAATGACTTGTCACTTGAAGCGAAGACCGAAACATCCACTACCGGTGATATTGCTGACACAGCCGATCCGGGCAGCAACGATTCTATCGCCCGTCAGATTTTACTGGCTGACGAATGGTTAAGTACTGGATATTTTCCCAGAGCAAAAGCCGGCTACCACGCAGTTCTTCCAGAAGTCACCGGTCACGCAATCGATGGTCTGATGTTTCGCATCGCGTTGTGTTCAGAACTGATCGGCGACTATCCGCAGGCTTTGTCGGAATACCAAACGCTGTCAACGCGATCCACCTCGTCCGTCTGGAGCAGTGCCTCACGTCTGGGCGAAGCACGATGCCTGGCAGCCACCGGAAGAACAGAACTACTGCGCACTGAAATGCTGCCGATGGCGATTCTGGACGAAACCGCATTCCCGGTCTGGATTGTTGGGGAAATGATGCACCTTGCCGGGCGCTCCATCATTCCTGAGTTTTCTGATATGACGTCGCTGCAGTCTCGACAACGTCTGTTGACCGACGACGGGCTGGCCATTCCAGGCATGCAGGTAGAACCCGAAGAACTGCTTGCATTGATGGATTCTCGCCGTAACGACACCTACGCCAACAATGGCCCACCATTGTTTCGACTCCTGCAGCGTACGGGAGGCGTGCCGGACGGATGCTATCTGCAACTGCAGCAACGAAACGTAGCCGTTCGATCTCTGCTGGATGCAATCCTTAACGAATGCGGCTTTACCGCGGATGTATCCAACGCCGCTGAAACTGCCATCGGCCAACACGGCCAGACTCTCTACGTAACCGACCGCAGCTTAAGCCTGATCCTGGATGGAATCTGCCTTAGATTCGGCCTGGTCTGGCAACAAAATGGAACCGTCATCCGCTTTACGTCTGCCGACGAAGCCGGAGTAAAAGCTTCGGAACTCTACAGTCAAACAGTTGGCGAACGGGTTCTGCGAGCTGCCGTCATGTCCGCCCCCGATTCCTCACAATCAGAAGCAAGCCAGTTAACATTGGGGGCCATGCTGTTTAACAGACAGATGTATGCCGACGCAGCTCACACTTTTCGCGTGTACCTGGAACGCAGGCCACATGCCGAACTGGTCGGGCTGGCTGCCTTCAATCTGGCAAAAAGCTCCATCAAGCTGCGTCAGCCGCAGGAAGCTCGTCAGTACTTTCTAAGATGCATCGACGACAACAAGACAACTCGAGACCTGCGTATCTGTGCTTACGTCAATCTTGGACAACTGCAGCTCGGTGCAGGAGACACAAAGGCGGCAATCTCAATGCTTGTGCGAGGCCTTTCTCAGTCTCGCGGTCATTGGTCTGAAGTCGATACCGCACTGATGCTGGCCAGCGCCTATCTGTTGGCAGACAATCCTCAAGCGGCCAACAGCATTCTTATGGAACGCCGTTCTTCCATTCAACAAAAGCCGCACGTTGACGCAGCAGCATTCATTTCTGCCTACTGCGGCTTCCGGCGAGCCGCCGCGCCTAATCGAGTGGCCAGAGAAGCAGAAACTCTGGTGACCGCCTTATCACATGTTCGCCCATCGCTGCTGCATGGAAACCACTGGTTCGCGTTGCTCGGTTCTGCATACGAAGACGTAGGCCTGACAGCGGACGCAACCAAAACCTACACAGACTGTCTGGAAAACAACCCTTCAGAATTTCTGTTGGCTCATTGCAGCCTAAGACTTGCTCAGATACTTCTGGAAGACAACGGAGTTGCTAAGGCCGACGAAATCCTGAAAGCCGTGCCGGATCTGCAGAACGAAACACTGCAACATGAGGTTATGTTGAAACGTGCTGAGATTGCTCAGGTACAAGGCAATCTGCAAAAGGCGATGACGATCTCTGAAGCTCTGGCCATGAGTTCCAGCAATAACAGCATCAAGAAGGCGGCTCTTCGAATTCTGGGAAGTTCTTACGAACAACAAGGCAATCCGCGAGCCGCCGTGTACTGCTATGCGGGAATGGTGCCAACCACCGAAGATCAACCGATGATTGAGACCATCAACCACGAGTCAACCGTGCCTGCTGCAGAAGGGAGTCCCGAATGAGCCTTTCGCAGACTTACCATCCTAATGCCACCGCCAATGGATTCATCGTCAGGGCGATGGCAATCTGCTGCACGACGCTGATATGGCATACCAGCGTCTTCGCGCAGCCTTTGCAAAAGTTCGATTCACTTCCTCCCGCACAATGGCGTTCTGCAGCCAGACCTGCTCAATCCGAAACAGCAACATCACTTATGCCAGTGCCTGCCGGTAATCGGCTGCGGCCTGTCACACCTGTTGTTTCTCAGCAATACAGTGAGGCACCGACGGACGCTTCCGGCAAGCTAGCCGAGCCATCTCTTAGAGCACAATTGCAGCGACAGAAGCAGCTTAAGATTCAGGAAATCAGTCGCCGACTGCAGCAGGTGCTGCAGGTCGGACCACACTGTGAAACTGCGAATTCGCAACCACCGCTGACTTCAGACAACGTGTTCAATTCAGGAACATCGCCATTTTTGCCGCCGATACCGGGGCCGGATGACGGATCGTCTCCAACGGCACGAACCATGCCGGAGCAGGTTAACTCTGGAGGAATGAAAGATGGCAGTCGCCCTGTCGATGGAGTTCCCCTTCCAACTGAGCGACTGCCATTGCTACCGGAAATCGGTGTCACGAAGCCTGTCGTTGATGCTTCAGCAAAGCCCGAAGCAGACACAACTAGCCCACCTGACACAGTTTCACCTGCAACAGATCCACCTGCAAC
>CALFSX010000065.1 GCA_937916515.1 uncultured Planctomycetaceae bacterium
TGAACTTTGCCAATGCTGTCGCCGGTTATTCGTGCACTCAACATGGAAACTATCAACTGCCAGCCGTGATAAGTCCTGGTGGAAGCCGGCTGAAATACAGCGATTTTCGCTGACTTGTGGCCGCGGAAAACGCGAACTGGACTATGTGAACGGTTGCCCACGAGCCAGAGCCGTCCACAACAATATGTAAATTGCTCTAGCCTCCCGTAAGGCATCGAATCGCCAGAAACAACGAAGAATTCGCAGATTCCACTGATCTATGCAGCAGAAGTGAGCGTTTGCCGTATCCAGGCATTAACATGCGTTTGTGCAATCACCACTCAACCGGACGCTTCACCAGCGGAGTTCTTCGATGGCCGTTATCGTTACCTGCCCCAACTGCGACAAAAAACTTAAGATGAACGATCCGGCACCCGGCAAGAAAGTCAGGTGCCCGGCGTGCAAAGAGCCGTTTTCCCCTAGAGTTGGTCAAAGTAAGAAGTCTCCAACATCTGCCGCACCCGCCAAACCTAAACGCGAGTCGCAGAAACCGGTCGCAGATGAATTCGACGACTACGGGTACGATGACGACTATGGCGAAGACGGCTATGACGACGAACCCGCCCCAGCAAGGCGAGCGGCAGCTTCTGGCGGAAAGAAAAAAACAGCCGCCGCCTCAAAGGGTAAAAGCGCTGCAGCAAAGAAAAAAGGGGCATCCGGCGGCAAGTCGAAGACTCCACTATTTATCGGAGTCGGCGTGTTGGCCTTGGGGCTTGCAGGAGGTCTCACGTGGATGCTTTTGCCTTCAGGTGATGAAAATTCATCTGGCGGAGAAGTCGCCGGCAACGACGGTGGCGGCGACGAACTGACCGCGGAAAACGACGGCGGGCACGACGCTCCAGCAGCGGGTGGCCACGGTGCTCCGGCAAACAATGCCGCTGCAGCAATGGACCGGGGGTCTCACGATGCAGCGGCAGCAGCACAGATCGCGAACTCACAAACGAATGCCAATGCGGGTTCAGGAACATCCGGGAAAGTCGATGTTTCCTACCTTCCAGCAGATTCTGAAGTGGTTGTCCGAGTTGACATAGAACGACTGCTGGGAGGGCCGATTGGACAGTTGCTCACGATACCACAGGTATCTGAGCAGGTTGCTCAGATGTCGGGAAATTTCGGACTCACCCCGAACGATATTCAGTCCGTTACCGTAGGCGTCGGAGGCATCAGTGATGCCATTGAACGCGACGCAGAACCAAAGCCTGAGGAGCTTCCCGGCATCGCCGTGATCCGAACTAAGGTGACGATCGAAGCCTCGAAGCTTCAGTCCTTGATTCCTCGTTCAAAGATGGTTTCGGCGGGCTCAATCAGTTACATTCAGGCTCCCGCTAACCCGCCCGTTGCGATATGGGTTGCGAATTCCAACACGGTCGTCGTTGGAGCTGAAGCATGGGTTAAACAGGTGAGTAGCAGCAATTCATCCGCAACCGCAATCGACCAGGCACTCTTTGACGGAACTTCTGCGTTGCAAGTCGTGTTCTCGCCAAAGAACCCCGACCGGATCTTTGCGAGCCTAAATCAAGACAAGCTTCCACCGGGGCCACCCGCGTCGATGGAAATGATCAAGACATTTCTCGCAAACGCCAAAGGCGCGTCGATTGGATTCGATTTCACCAACGATATCGGGTTCTCCATGGCCGCGAGGTGCAAGGATTCCAGTGGTGCTCAACAAATGGTAACGGCGTTAAACGCTGCTCAGGAAGAGTCTAAGGCGATGCAGGAAGGGCAGGAACTGCCGCCGTTTCTGGCTCCACTGGCAAACATTCAGAAGGCAATGGAAGAGTCTTTGAAGATAGAAGCTGACGGAGATGTATGTCGCATGTCAATGTCAGCCGCAGGCGGTGGACAGCAAATTGGAGCATTCCTTCCGATGCTTCCTATGATGCTTCCTATGATGCTTGGTCCGGCCATGCAACAAGCTCAGTCCGCCGCAACAAGAACTCAGTCAAAGAACAACCTGAAGCAAATCGTATTGGCGATGCATAATTTCCACGACGTCTATCGACGTTTTCCCAATGCTGCGTCTGTCGATGAACAGAGCGGAAAGAAACTGCTTAGCTGGCGAGTGCATTTGTTGCCATTCCTCGGTCATCTGGACCTCTATGAACGGTTTGCCATCAACGAGCCCTGGGATAGCCCTGCAAACAAAGCCTTGATCGACCAGATACCAGATGTCTACAAGTCTCCCAAGCTATCGCTGGCAAGCGGAATGACGGTTTATCAAGTGCCGGTCGGTCCCGGAACGGCATTCGAAGATGGTAAAGGCCATGCCATGAGAGAATTCTCGGATGGCACATCCAATACCCTGCTTGTGCTGGAAGTTTCGCCAGAACGAGCCGTCGTGTGGACCCAGCCTGAAGACTTCACTCCGAACAGTTCCAACCCACTTGCTGGACTTGGGGGTGTTGAAGAAAACGGCTTCCAGGCAGCGTGGACCGACGGCTCCACTCGATTCATCCCCATGTCTGTGCCACCAGAAACGCTCAAGGCCCTCTTCACCCGCAACCGCGGAGAAGTCGTTGACCAAAACTTTTAAGACAGCGCAAAAGCGTTGCCCCCCCTGAGCTTACCTCAGCGGCTCGCAGGGCCTCTGCGCGAGTCGCTGCATCTCAACTCGCGAACCGCAAACGAAGGCGATCTAACTGGTCCAGCCCAATCGGGAAAAATGAATTGAGGCAACAATCCGACTGACGTTGCAGATTTATTCAAGCAACGGCAACATGCACCTTCGGTTCGCGGTTGATTGCTGGAAGAAAACCGCAATTACGAATCGTCGCGACCAGATACTATTCACCAGGCATGACGGGCGGCAGGGCAATATGACTTTGCTTTACATGGACGATAAATTCCTGCTGCACGATACCGGGCAGCATCCGGAATGTGCGGCTCGACTGCAGCATGTTCACGCAAGGTTAAAAGAGTCGGGTCTGGTTGAACGTTTCACTCAAGTCCCAATTCAACGAGCGGACGACGCTGACGTTGAGCGAGTTCACACGCAACAGCATATCGCCGCGGTTCGAGACTTTGCGGACAAGGGCGGCGGGCGAATCGAAACGGATACCGTGGTAAGTCCGGACTCGGCCGATGTTGCCTGGTTGGCCGCCGGAACGGGCATCGATGCTGTGGCACGAGTTGTGAATGGTGAAGACAAGTCAGCGCTGTGTCTGGTGCGACCACCGGGGCATCATGCGGTTCCGAATGGCCCAATGGGATTTTGCCTGCTGGGGAATATTTCCATTGCCGCGCGAACGGCCGTTCAGAAATTGGGACTTGGTCGAGTGCTGATCGTCGATTGGGATGTGCATCATGGAAATGGGACCCAGGACGTTTTCTACGACGACGAAAACGTGACGTTCTTTTCGGCCCATCGATACCCATTTTATCCAGGCACCGGACGAAAGTCAGAAACTGGTCGAGGCAAAGGACTCGGCTCGACGTTCAACCTTCCGCTGGAATTTGGAGTGTCGCGGAAAGACTATCTGACAGCCTTCGAAAACGCGTTAACGAAAGCGGCAGACGCCTGCAAACCGGAACTTGTGTTGATTAGCGCTGGGTTTGACGCTCATGCGGAAGACCCAGTCGGTTCTCTCGGTTTGGAAACAGAAGACTTCGAAACGCTGACCAAACTGGTGCAACAGGTCGCCGACACTCATTCTGACGGGCGTTTGGTGAGCATGCTGGAAGGCGGCTATAATGTCGAACGACTGGCCGATTGCGTGGAATTACACGCTCAAACGCTGCTCTCAGCTTCGCCAAACACCTGAACAAAAATACAGTATTCAATATTTTGGCTTCTCAGGCGCGGGATTAAGCCGACTCGACTTCCCGAATTGAAGTGGCTGATTGATAGTTCCCGATTCGAGACCCTACAATCTGGCGGTTAATTTTCTACAGTGTTCAACTTCCAGGTAATGTTCGGCAGACCTCGCAAATTGCCGTCCCTTCCAAAAAAAACGGTGCCATCAACGCTACGGTGGTTAGCATGGGGCAAATTGAGCATTCTTGGCTTCAGTAACTGAGTTCAGATATCGACATAGGCAATATTTCGCGAGCGAATGACTTGCCGCGCGAATTTCGCGATAATGTAGCCGGACTCGCCAGAGTTCGGGGAACGGTCCCAAATCCTGGCGAATCCGGCTACCATTCTTTAGTGCACACGTAAAACGACGCCTGACGACTGCCAATGCAACGTAGGCGACATCATATTTTCGGGGAAGAACATGCTAGATCCAGCAATTCTGGAGACGATTTCGGGCATTGATGCTGACGAAATGCAGGAATGGTACGACTCATTGGAAGACGTGCTGCATCGCTATGGCCCGGAAAGACTCAGCGAATTGCTGGTTCACCTGCAGGAACGAGCCTACCAGCGCGGTGTCAAACTGCCGTTTACCGCGAACACGCCTTACATCAACACGATTCATCACTCAGATCAGCAACGCTTTCCGGGCGATCTGCAAATGGAACGTCGCATTCGTTCCATCGTGCGTTGGAACGCGATGGCGATGGTTTTGAAAGCCAACAAACGATTTGACGGACTTGGCGGCCACATTTCAACCTTCGCTTCATCGGCAACACTATATGAAGTGGCTCAAAACCACTTCTTTAAGGGCCGTACCGAAGAACAAGACGGTGACATGGTTTACTTTCAGGGACACGCGTCACCTGGCATGTATTCCCGAGCGTACCTGGAAGGTCGCCTGTCTGATGAAAACCTGGACAACTTCCGCCGAGAATTGCCTGCGGGCGTCGGACTTTCCAGCTATCCGCATCCTTGGCTGATGCCGAATTTCTGGCAGTTCCCAACGGTTTCGATGGGACTCGGCCCGATCTGCAGCATCTATCACGCTCGGTTCCTAAGATACATGGAACACCGTGGCCTCAGAGACACGCAAAACTCTCGAGTGTGGGCGTTTCTTGGCGATGGGGAATGCGACGAACCAGAATCACTGGGTGCGTTGACTTTGGCTTCTCGCGAAAACCTGGACAATCTGACCTGGGTGATCAACTGTAATCTGCAGCGACTGGACGGTCCAGTGCGAGGCAACGGCAAGATCATTCAGGAACTGGAAGCAGCCTTCCGAGGCGCTGGCTGGAACGTGATCAAGGTTGTTTGGGGCGGCGATTGGGATCCACTTCTGGACAAGGACGATGAAGGCAAGCTTGTAAAACGCATGGGCGAAGTTGTCGACGGTCAGTACCAGAAGTACACCGTTTCCGATGCTGAATACGTTCGTAAGCACTTTTTCGGTGCCGATCCCGACGTGTTGGCAATGGTCGATCACTTGCCAGACGAAATGATGATGAGAATTCGTCGAGGCGGTCACGATCCTGAAAAAGTGTACGCCGCCTATTATTCGGCTACGCAACACAAGGGTGCGCCTACAGTTGTGCTCGCAAAAACCGTAAAGGGTTATGGGCTTGGTGCACAGGCGGAAGGCCGCAACGTTGCTCACAACACCAAAAAGATCGAAATGCAGTACGTTCGCAACTTCCGCGATCGATTCGGTCTGCCGATCAGCGACGAAGAAATCGGTGAGATCCCCTACTATCGACCTGCCGAAGATAGTCCGGAAATGATCTATCTAAAGAACCGTCGTCAGGAACTTGGCGGCTTTGTTCCGTCTCGCAAGCCGACGGCAGAACTGCTTGACGTGCCAGCGCTGACAGACAAAGCCTTCCAGGGCAAAGGCGTATTGCCGGGCAGTGACGGCGACGCAGGTTCAACCACCGGAAGTCTGGGGCAGATTGTTCGAGGACTTGTTCGCCATAAAGGTGTCAAAGAACGCATCGTTCCGATCATTCCTGACGAAGCTCGTACCTTCGGTATGGAAGACCTGTTCAAGATGGTTGGTATTTACAGCAGCAAAGGCCAGCTGTACGAACCAGTCGATAGCGACGTCGTTCAGTACTACAAAGAAGCTAAGAACGGTCAGTTACTGGAAGAAGGCATCAATGAAGCAGGAGCGATGGGATCGTTCATCGCTGCGGGGGCAGCATATGCCAACCTGCAGACGAACATGATTCCGTTCTACGTCTTCTACAGCATGTTCGGTTTCCAGCGAGTTGGCGACCTGATTTGGTGTGCTGCGGATACTCGCTGCAAGGGCTTCCTGTGTGGAGGTACTTCCGGCAGAACTTCGCTTAACGGCGAAGGCCTGCAGCACGAAGACGGACACAGCCAACTGATCGCGACAACCGTGCCTTCTCTACGAGCGTACGATCCGGCTTACGGCTATGAACTGGCCGTAATTGTCCAGGATGGTCTGCGTCGCATGTATGGTGAAGGTGAAGAAATTTTCTATTACCTGAGCGTCTACAACGACAACTATCCTCATCCTGCCATGCCGGAAACAGAAGGCGTTGCCGACGGCATTATCAACGGGATGTACAAGTTCAGCAGCACCGATAGCGGAGCAGGGCAGACCTACCGTCCTCAGATCTTCGGCAGCGGACCGATTATGGAACATGCTCGAGCTGCTCAGCAACTTCTGGCTGACAAGTACGGCATCGGTTCTGACGTTTGGAGCGTCACCAGTTACAGCGAACTTCGCCGCGACGCGATGGCTTGCAAGCACTGGAACGACCTGAACCCCGGCGAAACTCCGAAGAAGAGCTACCTGGAACGCACTCTTGATGGAGTGAACGGCCCGTTCGTTTCCACAAGCGACAACGTTCGTCTGGTGGCGGATCAGATTCGCGAATGGATTCCAGGGGAATACATCACTCTGGGAACCGACGGGTTTGGTCGCAGCGAGACGCGAGAAGAACTTCGACGTCACTTCCGTATCGATGCAGAATCAACTGCTTATGCGGCTCTGCAGGGTATGACCAAAGTGGGAGCGTTTGAATCCGCTAAGCTGGCAGATGCAGTGGCGGATCTGGGACTTGATCCAAACGCGATTTTCCCAATCGACGCGTAGGCAAAGCAACGACATTCGGCAGGACAAACAAAGCGAGAACGACAACCTATTCATGGTTCACGACTGGTCAAAACTTTTCGATGGCGCTTTTCATGACTTTCACACGTCATGGATTGGGGCTATTCGTACCAGTCTCAACAACGGACTGCTTCCGCCCGGCTATTACGCCGCGGCAGAGCAGGTTGTTGGTGGACCGTCACCGGATGTTGTGACTCTGGATGCGTGGCAGCCGGATGACAATGAACACAGAGATAGAGATCGTTTTCCGGATTCATTTGCGGGTGGGGTTGCTCTGGCAGACAGCCCTCCAGCTGTCCAGTATCGAATTCAACTGGAGCGTGACACCTTCGTTGCGAAAGCCAATCACATCGCAATTCGTCACTTGGCTAATGATCGGCTTGTTGCTGTGATTGAAATCGTGTCGGCTGGAAACAAGTCCGCCCCAAGGACGCTGCGTCCATTTTCCGAACGCGTTTACTCCCTCATGGTGGAACGCGTTCACTTGGTTCTTATCGACTTAATTCGAAGTGGAAATTGCTGCCCGGAAGGTCTGCCGACCTATCTGTCGTTCAGCAACTTCAACGCCACACCAAACATCACTGAAGATAAACCGTTTACGCTGACTGCTGTTCGCAGTGGCGAAACTTATGAAGCGTTCGTGGAGACCATCGGCGTTGGTGACACTCTGACCGATATGCCGCTGTTCCTGAACGATAGTCAATATATTCCACTACCACTGGAACAAACTTACGAATCTGCATGGCAGGGAGTTCCTCTGCCGTGGAAACAGAAACTTAGCTAGCGATCACGCACCGGACGCAGGACCATTCCAGCGAGTCGGGTTGTGAGAGAAATATCTATGGCCACAGAATTCAAACTTCCCGAAGTTTCCGAAGGCGTCACATCTGTTGACGTTGCAGAAATCCTTGTTGCCGTCGGCGACACCATTACCGCAGGAACCATTGTCTGCGAGGTCGAAACCGACAAGGCAGTGGCAGAAATTGAATGCCCGCTGGCTGGCACCATCAAGGAGATTCGCATGGCCGTGGGAGACTCAGTTCCCGTGGGCCAGCCAATCCTGTTGATTGAAGAAAGCAGCTCAGCGGCGACTGCTCCTGCCGCTCCTGCAAAACCCGCTCCGCCGGCAGCAGCCGCAAATCCAGAGAAACCAGCGGCAGCACCTGCAGCAGAAGCTCCCAAAACAACGGGCACGCCGCAGACGATCGAATTCAAATTGCCTGAAGTTTCCGAAGGAGTCGCAACCGTCGACATCGCGGAAATTCTGGTCTCAGTCGGCGACGTCATCGCAGCCGACGCCGCGGTTTGCGAAGTCGAAACAGACAAAGCCGTTGCTGAAATCAACTGCCCGCACGCTGGCACGGTGAAAGCCGTATTGGTCAAGGTGGGAGACACTGTTGCTGTCGGAACTTCGCTGATTTCCATTGAAACGATTGTTGGTGGATCAACTCCTGCAGCACCGGCCATTGCTTCACCAGCCGCACCGGCAGCCAAAGCTGCACCGGCTGCAAGCCCGTCAGCTCCACAAACTGCACCTCTGGCCGCAGCGGCTCCAGCATCAACGGGAAGTTCTTCAAGTGGACGTCCGCCAGCCCCCGCCGGTCCTGCAACTCGACGCATGGCTCGCAAACTGGGAGTCGATCTGTATCAGGTGAAAGGATCTGCCCGAGGCGGACGTATTCTGATTGAGGACATCGAGGCGTATGTTCGAGGTCGCATGGCAGCTCCAGTCGCACCTGCGGGTGGCGGGGCAGCCACCGGGTTGCCGACGCCTCCACCGCTGCCGGATTTTTCAAAGTTTGGCCCAATCGTCAAACAGCCAATGAACAAGTTGTCACGAACCGCCGCAAACAACCTGCACGCAGCGTGGCTGACGATTCCGCATGTCACTCAGCACAACCTGGCAGACATTACGGAACTGGAAGCAGCCCGAAAACGCTACGTCAAAGACAATCCGAAGTCACCAAAAATCACGATGACGGCCATCATGATCAAAGCCGTTGTGGGTGCCCTGCGAGCATTCCCGAAAGTGAATTCCAGTATCGACATGGAATCCGGCGAACTGATTCTGAAGAACTATTACAACATTGGAGTAGCGGTCGACACGCCTAACGGGCTGGTCGTACCAGTAATTCGCAACTGCGACCAAAAGAACGTTCTGGAAGTTGCTTCGGAAATGACCGAACTGGCCCTGAAAGCTCGAGACCGGAAACTGACTGCTGAAGATATGCAGGGGGGATCATTTACGATCACAAACCTCGGCGGTATCGGTGGCACGTATTTCACACCGATCGTAAATCACCCTGAAGTGGCGATTTTAGGTATGTCTCGAGGACAGGAAACTCTGCAACTGGAAGACGGGCAGGTTGTGTCTCGCCTGATGCTGCCTCTTTCCATGTCATACGATCATCGAGCAATCAACGGTGCCGACGCAGCCCGATTTATTGTTAAGCTTTCCAGCAGCCTGACAAACTTCTTCGAACTGTTCTAGCAACAGCGAAAGGCGGAAAGCGGAAAGCCGAAACCGCAAACGTCGCCATCGCTGCAGTCAATTTTTCTTTCGCTTTCGGCTTTCAGTTTTCGGCTATTGAAATGAAACACGCTCAACTTGTTGTTCTTGGCGGCGGTCCTGGTGGATACCCCGCAGCGTTTGCCGCGGCCGATCAAGGCATGCAGGTCATTTTGGTTGACGAAGGCACTCAGCCGGGCGGCGTTTGCCTCAACCGAGGCTGCATACCGTCGAAAGCCCTGTTACACGTTGCCAAGTTAATCAACGAATCACGCGAATCGTCGGAATGGGGGGTCACCTTCCAACCACCGGAAATCGACATCGACAAGCTGCGTGGCTTCAAAGACAAAGTTGTGGGATCGTTGTGCGGCGGCATCGAAGGCTTGTGCAAAGCTCGAGGCGTTGAACTCATCAAGGCTAGAGGCACGTTCACGAATTCAACAACTCTGGAACTGAAAGCCGCAAACGGAACAACATCTTCACTGACGTTCGACAAGTGCATCGTGGCAATCGGCTCAATTCCGACCATGCCACCGTTCTTCGATATCGGCGACGATCGAGTGATGGATTCCACGGGGGCATTGGAACTAAAGGACGTTCCAGAAAAGCTGCTGGTTGTTGGCGGAGGCTACATCGGGCTGGAAATGGGGTCTGTTTACGCAGCTCTGGGATCCGCCGTCACGGTCGTCGAAATGTCACCTTTTCTGCTGCCGGGAGCCGACCGAGATCTCGTGTCTCCTTTACAAAAACGGCTTGAACACCAATTTTCTGCGATTCACGTTAACACCAAAGTCGCCAAGCTTACTGCCACAGATGCGGGAATCGTTGCAAATCTGGAAGGCGAAGGCGTTGATCCTGAAATGACCTTCGACAGAGTCCTGATTTCAATCGGGCGACGGCCCAACAGTCGCAACTGTGGATTGGAAAACACAAAAGCCGAAATCGACGACAAGGGCTTCATCAAGATTGACAGGAATCAGCGGACAGCTGATCCACACTTAATGGCTGTCGGCGATATCGCTGGCGAACCGATGCTGGCTCATAAGGCTACTCGAGAAGCGAAAATCGCTGTTGAGACACTTGCTGGCGAACCTGCAGAATTCGATAACATTGCCATTCCGGCTGTGGTTTTCACCGACCCGGAAGTCGCTTGGTGTGGAATTACCGAAACTGAGGCCAAAGCCAAGGGTATTGAGCATTCCACACACCGTTTTCCGTGGGCCGCTTCCGGTCGAGCTCAAACGCTGGGACGCACTGAAGGGATCACGAAAATCATCGTCGAACCTAAGCACCAGCGAGTACTGGGAATTGGCATGGTTGGCCCGGGAGCCGGTGAAATGATTGCGGAAGCAGTCATCGCGATCGAAATGGGAGCGACCGCTCGAGACCTAGCCGATTCGATCCACGCTCACCCGACCCTGTCAGAAACAGTCATGGAAGCTGCAGAAAGTGCGTTCGGCCAGCCGACTCACTTCTTCCGACCAACGCGCAAGAAGTAGCTCCGCGTGAACAACACAGGAATTCCGGGCAATTTGCGGAACCAACCAAGGCGATCAGCAAGTCACCACCAGCGAGTTCGATGAACGGTAATTGCGGTGTGCCCAAGCTTTGCAGACCGCGTATGGAGTGAAAACTCAACTAACGACGGGAAAGTCAATTCCTGTGGTCGAGAAGGTTGGTGAGGGTTTGGCCAGCGTGTTACCTCGGAACACATAAAGGCTTCCAAAAGATCGAGCGCTCACTAAGATACCGCCGAAACAAACTATCGATGCGTAGTTGATATCGACGCGAATGTCGCTGATCGATTTTCTGATCGCACGTGTTTGTGACTTAGTAAGAGCCTAACGAGCTTTTGCGAAAGGTGCTCAAAGAATGAAGTGTTAACTTCTTTCTAACGTTTGTTTGAGAGACTCGTGGTCTTCACGAGTTTTTCAACAGTGTGGGTTTCCGATCGGATCGGGTTTTGTACGTCTAGATTGAACCGGACGAATGCACCGTATAACCAAAGGGCTCGATATCCCCATCACGGGCGAGCCAGATCAGACTGTGATTGACGGACCAGCGATTACTAAAGTCGCATTGCTTGCTGCTGACTACATCGGAATGAAGCCGACGATGTTGGTTGCTGCTGGCGACACAGTAAAAGTTGGTCAGCCAATATTCACCGACAAAAAAACAGAAGGCGTCGTCTTTACAGCACCAGCTGCTGGAAAAGTGATCGACGTCAATCGTGGAGCGCGCCGTGCGTTTCAATCGCTGTCAATTGCCGTTGAAGGTGATGACGCTGTTGAATTTGCAGCTCCCGGCGAGAAAGACATTGAAAGTGTCTCCCGCGAAGCCATCACCGAACTGCTCGCCAGCAGCGGAATGTGGACCTCTTTGCGAACTCGCCCATACAGCAAAACTCCTGCCGTAGGTTCTGTGCCTCGGTCTATCTTTGTGCAGGCGATGGACACCAATCCACTTGCCGCCGAAGTTTCACCGCTGGTTCGTGAACGCGAAAGAGACTTCCGATTTGGTGTTCTGGCACTTACAAAACTAACCGACGGTATCGTTTACATTTGCCGCCGACCTGCTCAGCCATTTCCAGCAGAAGACCACCCTCGCGTCAAAGCTGAAGAATTTGAAGGCCCGCACCCAGCCGGTTTGCCGGGAACTCACATTCACATGATTGACCCCGTCAGCAACAAAAAGACGGTTTGGACAATCAACTATCAAGACGTAATGGCCATCGGCCATCTTGTTTGCACGGGCAAAATCTGCACATCCAGAATCGTGTCTGTCGGCGGCCCGGCAGTTAAGACTCCCCGACTTCTTCGCACACGCCTGGGAGCGAACATTCCCGAGCTTACGGCAGGACTGCTTGAAGAACAAAATGTGAGAGTCATCTCAGGCAGCGTTCTTAGTGGTCGGCAAGTCAATTCAACAAACGAATACCTTGGACGCTATCACCTGCAAATATCAGCCGTCTTCGAAGGCAACGAACGCGAATTTCTGGGCTGGGTTTCTCCCGGCGAAGATAAGTTTTCCGTACGTCGAGTCTTCGCATCTGCTTTAAACGCCAGCAAACGTTTTGCATTCAACACGTCCACGGGCGGCAGCAAACGAGCCATGGTTCCGATCGGCATGTACGAACAGGTTATGCCGCTGGACATTATTCCTACGTTCCTGTTGAGATCATTAATCGTTGGTGATACAGAGCAGGCTCAAAACCTGGGCTGCCTGGAACTCGACGAAGAAGACTTGGCATTGTGCACATTCGTGTGCCCCGGCAAGTATGAATATGGGCCCATTCTCAGAAAAAACCTGTCTGAGATTGAGCGAGAAGGTTAGTAAATCAGTATTCCTGACAGACATTGCTGCGAAACTTCTCTTAGAGGCAGCTTCAGACGGTGCCTGTCGGATTCACGTGTAACTCTGGTCAGTTACACAACAGACACAAACACATTCGTTTCGGATGAATCCGAATGAAATTCCTGCGAGATAAACTGGATGCGATGGAACCGCTCTTCCACAAAGGTGGAAAACTGGAGCGATTCTTTCCAATCTACGAAGCTGCCGACACATTTCTGTATACGCCGGGAGAAGTCACCAAAGGGGCTTCTCACATCCGCGATGGTATGGATCTGAAGCGGATGATGATCTTCGTGGTCATCGCTTTAACGCCATGCATTCTGATGGCCTGTTACAACACAGGTGCTCAGACGCACGCCGTTGCGGAAAAAGCCGTTGCGGCTGGTACTGCAGCAGACGAGGTGATTTCGCAACTCGGCTGGCGAGCCACCATTGTCAGTGGTTTTGGCTGGACTCCAGAAGGCGGCGGAAGTCTCTTTTACAATTTCCTCCATGGAGCCCTGTACTTTGGCCCCGTCTTCCTGGTCACTCAAATCGCAGGGGGCACCTGGGAAGTTATCTTCTGCTGTATTCGTAAGCACGAAATCAACGAAGGCTTCCTGGTAACAGGCATGCTGTTCCCTTTAACTCTGCCAGCGACAATTCCGTTGTGGCAGGTTGCTCTGGGCATCAGCTTTGGAGTTGTTATCGGGAAAGAAGTATTTGGTGGCACAGGCAAGAACTTCCTGAACCCGGCTCTTACGGCACGAGCGTTCCTGTACTTCGCTTACCCAATTCAAGTGACCGGATCAACGGTTTGGGCTGGAATGGTTGACGGCGTAACAGCACCCACCTTGCTGACCACCATGGGCAACGTTAAGAATATCCTGCCAGCAGGCGGTTCGTTCAAGAACGTGATCGATAACGAACTGGGCGGCTTAAGCCTCACTCAGGCGTTTCTGGGCAACATTCCCGGCTCCATGGGGGAAACATCAACACTGGCATGTTTGCTGGGAGCGATCTTTTTGATCGCCACTGGCGTTGGTTCATGGAGAATCATGGCAGGTGTCGTAATCGGGGCCATGGGCCTTGCGACCGTTATGAATGGATTTGAAACACCTACAAATGCGATGTATCAAGTTCCAGCTGTCTGGCACCTGTGTACCGGTGGCTTGGCCTTCGGACTAGTGTTTATGGCTACAGATCCGGTGTCAGCCGCGATGACGGATACTGGCCGATGGGTGTACGGAATTCTGATTGGCATGATGACGATTATCGTCCGAGTTCTAAACCCAGCATTTCCCGAAGGAATTATGCTGGCCATTCTGCTTGGCAACGTCTTTGCCCCTGTGATTGACTTTATGGTCGTCCAAAAGAACATCAATCGAAGGCTTGCACGCAATGACGCCTGAAACCAAAAGAACCTTTAAGGTTGCGATTACTCTTTGCTTCATTTGCTCCATCGTTGTTTCTTCGTTGGCTTATTTCCTGAAAGATATTCAGGAAGATGCTAAAGAATCGTTTCGGCAACAAAGCATTCTTTCAGCGGCTGGGTTGTGGACAGAGGGTGGAGATCCGGGCGAACTGTTTAAAGACAACGGTGTCAGCCCTGTGGGCATTGACCTGGAAGACTACAAACCCGAGGGTAGCGACCTGTCAGAAGCAAAATTTGACATGGCCAAGTCTCTGCAAAATCCAGAATTAAGCCGCGAACTCCCATCAACAGAAGACATCGCCGGTCTGAAGAAGATGGAAAAATACTCGGTTGTCTACGAAGTCAAAAACGACAAGAAGGTCCAGACAATTGTCTTACCAATCCGCGGTAAGGGTTTGTGGTCCACACTTTACGGATTTGTCGCACTGGACCTGAGTGAGATGGATAAGGGGCCAGAACATATCAAAGTGGCTGGCCTGACATATTATAAGCACGGAGAAACACCAGGACTGGGCGGCGAAGTTGACAACGTTCGATGGAAAGACAAGTGGCGTCCGAAAGCCAAGACGGAAGAACATGAAGCGTCTGCGATCTATCCATTTGATTCTGACTGGAAAGTCATTGTCGAAGTCACCAAAAGCAAGACCACAGATCACCAGGTAGATGCCATTTCCGGAGCAACACTCACATCCAATGGCGTGACGAATATGCTGCAGTTCTGGCTGGGCAAAAATGGCTTTGGCCCGTACATCAAGAATTTGGCGTCAGCTGGCGACTCCGCACCCAAAGCTGCAACAGCCTCGTTAACAAACGTTCAACATAATTAGTCTGCAAGAATCAATAGTCTGATAGACCTAAGTCTTTCAAGAGAACTGAGATGGCTGAACCAACTCCCAAACAGATCCTTCTGGATCCGCTGATCAACAAGAACCCAATTGCTTTGCAAATTCTGGGGCTGTGCAGCGCATTGGCTGTGACTGTAAAGCTGGAAACCACGTTGGTAATGGCAATTGCCGTAACGTTGGTTACCGGATGTTCCAGCGCAGCGATTTCGGTAATCCGCTCCGAAATTCCCAGCAGCATTCGAATTATCGTGCAGATGACCATTATTGCCTCAATGGTGATCATGGTTGATCAAATCCTGCAGGCATTCACTCCAGAACTTAGCCGACAGCTTTCGGTCTTCGTTGGTCTGATTATTACCAACTGCATTGTGATGGGACGTGCCGAAGCGTTTGCCATGAAGAACGGCCCGCTGCTTAGTTTCATGGACGGAATCGGCAATGGCCTCGGGTACGGCTTTATCTTGATCCTTGTCGGCTGCTTTCGAGAGCTACTGGGGTCTGGAAAATTGTTCGGCATGAATATTCTGACTCCAGCCACCGAAGGCGGTTGGTACCAAACTAACGGACTGATGCTGATTGCTCCGAGTGCGTTCTTCTTGATTGGACTGATCATTTGGGTGATCAGAACCATCAAGCCAGAACAGGTTGAAGCTGAGTAACAAGTTGAATTTCAGCCATTAAGGCCGAGTACTATGGAAAATTACGTAAACATCTTTATCAGTGCGATCTTCACCAAGAACCTTGCATTGTCACTGTTTCTGGGGATGTGCACGTTTCTGGCCGTCTCCAAGAACGTAAAGACAGCCATGGGGCTTGGCGTCGCAGTCACCGTAATCCAGGCGATTACGGTTCCAGCGAACAACCTGCTGTTTCAATATCTGCTGAAACCAGGCGCTCTAAGCTGGACTGGAATTGAATCTCTGGCTGAACAGGACCTGATGTTTGTCGGCCTGATCTGCTACATCGGTGTCATCGCCGCTATGGTTCAGATTCTGGAAATGGCACTCGACAAATACTTCCCGGCACTCTTCAACGCACTCGGCATTTTCCTTCCATTGATCACAGTAAACTGCGCCATTCTGGGTGGCACACTGTTGATGGTCGAAGAAAAAATGAACTTCGGAGAAAGCGTTGTTTACGGGTTTAGCTCGGGCATGGGATGGGCACTCGCGATCGTTTGCCTTGCCGGTATTCGAGAGAAAATGAAATATAGTGACGTGCCAGCCGGACTTCGCGGTTTGGGCATCACATTTATTACGGTTGGTCTGATGGCTTTGGCGTTTCAGACGTTCTCTGTAATCAAGTTTTGATACATCTGCAATCTTCGGTTGCTCGGATAATTAGCCTCGGACAAGTTGTCCGAATGTCACATTTGCCAAAGGCATCTGGCTAGACCCCGACAGCGGACATTTGTTTTGACTGGTTTGTTGCAATGGCAGTTATCCTTGGCGTAGCGATGTTTACCGGAGTGGTTGCGGCCCTCGTTGGTCTCATCGTAGCCGCTCGTGGCAAGTTGGTTTCGACCGGCGACGTTTCGATCGTCATCAACCACCAAAAGACGATCCACATACCGGCTGGCGGCAAACTTCTGAATGCCCTCGCAGATGAAGGCATTTTCATCTCTTCAGCCTGCGGTGGAGGAGGCACATGTGCACAATGCAAGGTCCATGTGCTTGAAGGTGGTGGCGACATTCTGCCCACTGAAAAAACTCACATCAACAAGAAAGCAGAGCGTGAAGGCTGCCGGCTTTCGTGTCAGGTTGCTGTGAAGCAGGATATGAAAATTGAAGTACCCGAAGAGGTCTTCGAAACCAGGAAATGGCGTTGCAAAGTCCGCTCCAATCGCAACGTGGCCACTTTCATTAAAGAACTGGTCCTGGAACTTCCTGAAGGTGAAGACGTTGGCTTTAGAGCTGGCGGATACATTCAGATTGAAGCTCCACCACACGTGGTCGACTACCGTAACTTTGACATTCAGGAAAAGTTTCGAGAAGATTGGGACAAGTTCAACGTCTGGGACAACATCTCCAAGGTTGACGAAACGGTCGTTCGAGCATACTCAATGGCAAACTACCCGGGCGAGAAGGGCATTATCATGCTCAACGTCCGAGTTGCCAGTCCGCCGCCACGATCGCCGAAGGGAACTCCTCCGGGTAAGATGTCTTCTTACATCTTCAACCTGAAGCCAGGTGACGAAGTAACGATCTCAGGCCCGTATGGTGAGTTCTTTATCAAAGAAACTCCCGCAGAGAAAATCTACATCGGAGGTGGAGCAGGTATGGCCCCGCTTCGATCACACACATTCGAACTGTTCAAGAACATGCACACCGACTGCAAAGTATCTTATTGGTACGGTGGTCGTAGTGTTCGAGAACTGTTCTATATGGAAGAGTTTGAAGAACTGGAAAAGAACAATCCGAACTTCAAAATGCACATCGCGTTGTCGGATCCGTTGCCAGAAGACAACTGGACAGGCCTGAAGGGATTTATTCACCAGGTTCTTCATGACGAATACCTGTCGAAACACCCAGCCCCTGAAGATTGTGAGTACTACATCTGTGGACCTCCAATCATGCTTAAGTGTGTTCAGGACATGCTGTCAGATCTTGGTGTCGAACCAGAAAACATCGCCTTCGACGACTTCGGCGGCTAACAAGAATCAATTAGCTCAGCGGTAATTTCTGTTGCCGCCTTTGCAAATCGCCGTGAACACGGGCTAAACCGTTACCATGGCAGTGACTCATCCTGAGACCCCGATACAATCGTATCGGGGTCTCTTTTTTTCTCGGGCGCGGATTTCTGCCATGCGAACGATCTTTTTCCCAGCCGCCACACTGGTTCTGCTTGCCACCACTGCTGTTGCCACAGCAACTGAATCGCTGCAACTCACCGGCAACACAATGGGCACCTATTATTCGATCGTTGTTGACTCACCACCGCAGTCACTGGGTGACGGATCAGCACTCAAGGCCAAGGTCGAATCGACGCTGAAAGAAGTCAACCGCCAGATGTCCACATGGGACGAGACATCAGAGATTTCCAGGTTCAATAGCAGCACATCTACTGACTGGTTTGACGTTTCTGGCGAATTCGCGATGGTCGTTGCCGAAGCCCGGAAGATCCACGAACTCAGTGATGGCGCATTCGACCCAACTTTGGCACCGCTGATCAGTCTTTGGGGCTTTGGAGATCGTCGAGATAAACAAATCCCAAACCAAGCGGCAATCGAAGAAGCGAAGCAATCAACGGGAATGAAACATCTGGAGGTTCGGCTTACCCCCCCCGCCCTGAAGAAAGCCATTCCAACATTACAAATCAATCTCTCGGCAATCGCAAAAGGTTACGGCGTTGATGCCGTTGGAAACCTTCTGGACGCTGAGCACCTGACATCGTACGTGGTCGACATCGGCGGGGAAAACCGAACGGGACTTGCCAAGTCTTCGGGTGGTGCATGGAAACTTGGAATCGAATCTCCCAAAGGTGGACTCAAGCGAATCCTGCAGTTAACGGAAACCTCTGTAGCTACATCTGGAGATTACCGTAACTTCTTCGAAATAGACGGTGTCACCTATTCACATGCGATTGACCCAACAACTGGATGGCCCGTAAAGAATCCTCCAGCCTCAGTGACGGTGACGCACAAGTCCTGCATGACCGCGGATGCCTGGGCCACGACAATGATGATTCTTGGAGCAGAACGAGGAGTCGAAGTCGCATCAAAGAACGGCCTGCCCGTGCTGTTTCAACTGATTCAGTCTGACGGAAGTTTCACAGAGCTTTCCAACGAGGAATTTAAGGCACTTCCTCAAACGGAAGTCGCCGAATCTGACCCCGACGTCACGGACACTTCACCAGCGCCTAACGTGACTGACACAAAAAAAAACACAGCAAAGTGGTTTCCATTCGCTGCAGCTGCTGTTTTGTTTGTGCTTGCAATTGGAGGCATGGCGATCGGCACCATGTTGCAGAACAAATCAATTAAAGGAAGCTGCGGCGGCCTGGCCTCCATGCCAGGCAGTGACGGGAAGTCCATTTGTGAGCTTTGCACAATCCCTAAAGATCAATGTACCAACGCAGAACTAAAAGAACAGATGCAGGCCGCTGCCGAAAAACGTGAAGCGTCTGGCCAGCAAGCCTGAATATCGTTTTCAACGCTTATTCAATTTTGAGTGAATCGATGTCAAGGTCTGTCGTTTCAACCGCAGCTTCGGAACCCACAACCTTTCGAAGCCAGTCCTGCGAAGGCCACGCAAACGGGCGAAATTTCTCCGTCGTACCGGTTTGGTCACGGTACACCAGTGCTCGCCCCTGCGCAAGCGATGCAGCGACAGGGTTGTCAACCAGACTTGCCGAATCTGTTTGATTCATCCGGAATGCAATACGGTTTTCGAATTCACGAAGCAGTGAGTTCGACAACCAGCGAACAGCGTTGTTGAACGTGTCCGACCAGACCACGACATGAATTCCAACCAGCGGCCCACGTTTCAAAATGTCGCCTAGCATGTTGGCAACAGTTAATTTCTTAGGCTCCCCATAGCTGCCCAACCCAAAGTCGTCTTCTTCTTTGCGTAACGATCGAAACTGTCCAATGTTACGTACGATCAAAACGTGTTCCGGCCCAGCAGATAGCTCTGCGTTTTCCTCCCGAGCAACCACAGCATTGTATATCGATTCCACAATTGAATCGCATTCTGTGGACTGCTGAATTTGCACGTTTGCCGTCCCCAACACCTGCTGCAACGCAACAAACTTTTGCAGCGATTCCTTGTCCCGACCGTCATGCAGCATTGTTATTGCAGGCACACCAGCAGCTGCTGCAACCACAGAAGCTCCGCACGATGTACTTAAAATGGTAAATGCAATCAGACTGTCCACGTGGGCTTCGTCTTGTCCTACAATCAGAATATTCTGCCCACTGGCTCGCCGAAGTTCGATACATGTGGGGGCCGCGATCGCGACCGGCTCACCCAGCCAAATAGTGACCGCATCGGTGCCCCGGCGAGTGGCATCAGCCATTCGGGCAAGATGGACGTTCAATGGAGCACACAGTTCCGCAGTAGGTGCCACGTTGCCTTCAAATACAATCATTCTGTATTCGGTATCTGCTGTATTTCGAGGCTGTGACAGCATGGCCTGAATACCTTCTTCGCGTCGAGCTTCATCAAGCCATGCCACCTGAAACTGATGATTACCCTGGACAAGTCCGTTGGCATCGTTGTAGATCGCTTCGCCTGGGCGAGTCAGCATACGAGCAGCCATATTGTCTTCACTAAGAATCAGATGTGCATCGCTTTCGCTACACTGCAACGCAATTCGAACGGCAATCTGCCCCATGGTGCTGCGGGCCAAAGAGTACGCACCTCCCAGTGTCTGCGATCCCAGCAGAACGTGAATCCCGAATGCTCGCCCCTGACGAACCAGTCGGTCCAATAACAAAGAAGCTCTGGCAGAAACGCGATCTTCCGCTGTAAAGAATTCCTGGAATTCATCAATCAGCAGTAGCAATCGAGGCATCGGTTCCGCAGGAAATCGCGTCCGAAACGACGGCACATCCTGAACGCCCCGGTCACGAAACAGTTCGCCGCGCTCCTGCAAAACTTCATCAAGTCGTTCAAGCACGCTAAGTCCAAATTCTCGATCGCTTTCAATCGCAACGACTCTGGCGTGAGGCAGCTTATTGGCAGCATACGTTCGAAATTCAACGCCCTTCTTAAAGTCGATCAGATAGAACTGAATTTCATTGGGACTGTAATGCAGTGCCAGGTTGGTAATCAGAATATGCAAAAACGTCGATTTGCCGGATCCCGTTTTGCCGGCGATTAAGACGTGCTGCGACGTACCTCGCCCCAGCCGCATGAACTGCAGCCTGGCTGCACCAGCACGACCGATCGGCAGGTCAATTCCGTCAGCCGTTGAATGAGTCCAGATTTCGTCTGCACGTGGCGCAATCCGGTTGAAGGAAACTTCAACTCGACGCGCATCTTTGGATTGATCGCCTACAGCACGTACCAGCTTCACATAGTCAGCCGCTTTGGGTTCTTGATAGCCTTCAAACAGCACGCTTGTAGAAAATTGAAGCTTTGGCCGAACCACGTTTTCAACAACCTGGAACCGCATGCAATTGTTTTTCAGATCATCAATATCAAACGATGGCGGAGCGGCAACAGCTGGATTCCACGCCACCAACGCATGTACTCCACAGCGAGAACCACTTGTCAGAATCGATGATAGATGCCGAGCCGATTCTTCGGTAAAAGCACTCGGAAAACCTGCGACGATAACAAAGTGATAAGGCTCCGCCACTTCTCCGGCGGAAATATTGTACTCTTCAATCGAATCGAATTGACTGCGAAGATACGTCTGAAAGATGTTCTCCATGTGCTCCGTAACGCGTTGCAACTGATCACGAATCTGAGAACATTCTGTCCAGATACGACTCTGGATCAGCAGTTCGTCAAAGTCGGCCAAATGCATCATCGCAGAAAAACTCTGTCCGAGCCCGACTGGATCGATCAACGTTAAACGAATGCGCCCGGCAGGTATCACGGTCAGCAGCTTCAGTATTTGAGTTCGAATAAAACTCAATGCTGCTTCACGTCCCGAGGAATCGTGTTCAACAAGAATTGAAGTGTCTTTCGGAAACCTAAGTACAGCCGGCATTTCCACACATTGACTTGTCGCGACTTCGGATTCAATCCCATCGGGCGCCTTGGGGGCCGTCACCAGGATGTCGCCAACGGAAATACAACGAGGCATCACTGTTGGCAACACCCACTTTTCCTGTCCGGGCCACCTCAACGTTGATGCAGCCAGAGCAATGGATTTTTGGCCAAGGCTTCGCAGTTGCTCCATTGCCGCGGTCCACGATTGCAGCAGCTGGCCAGCATTCTCTCGTTGCAAAGCCGTTGCCGATTGAAATCGCTGCTCACATTGCTGAAGATCCTCAACGAGCTGTTCAGAATGACGACTTCGACACGCCTGCAGATCCTGTTCCTGCAAGTGTGATATTCGTTGCAGTGATGCGGCAGCTTCAGTTTCCAGTTGCTGATTTCGCAGCGAAAACTCCTGAGTCAGTTGATTCAGTTGAGCTGAACTTTTTGCTCTGAGTTGGCTAAGTCGACTGTCGATTTCGGAGTGAATTTTCTGCGTCTGAGTTCGCCGTCGTTCGCTCAAGTCAAGACGCCACTCTTCCGCTGAAACTTCCAGGCGATCAATGACTCTTTCGCTTTTATCCTCCCATGCCATTCGCGCATGTTCTGCGTTGCTGAAGTCCTGCAACATCGATTGGAAACGAGTTCGCAACCTGCCCTGAACCGTAAGCAGCACGACCGTTGCCACCAACAACACGACCGCTCCCGCAATCACTGCTGCAACAGCAGCCCATTGCCAATCGGGTCGGGCAATCTCGGGATTGATGAACTGCTGCAGGTCGGCGTTAACTGCAACAATCGGAATCCACAACAGAACAAAGGTCAACACACTAAAGCCCCAAATGCGGAGCCCCTTCACCCATTGAGGCAGGTGCATCTTTTCCACCTCAGCCGCTTCAGAAAATATGCGATCACCTGCCGAAACTGCTGCGTCGCGCAATACTGAACGACTACCGTTGGCAATGTTCGCAGGAGGTGGAGTTGTGTCAGGCGCTGCGTGACATCGTTCAAGAAACTGCTGCGTGTGCTTCAACTGCTGATGAAGCTTGCCGAAACGTTCGTCCAGTATTGCTTTTTGAGTCGCATACGTTTCAGCTTCGCGTTCAAACTGAGTTGCCGGACTGTCTTCAACGCTTTCATCAAGGACGGACTGCAGAATCCACGTTTCACTTTTTCGCTGCTCTTCAAGTTTCTCGACCTCAGCCGCCAGAGACGCCGCAACCTGCTGAGTATTTCGCGAATATGACTCACGCAGGGATTCGTGCTGATAGCCCGAATCCAGCCGGACCGTCTCCTGTTGCCCCATTGCAGTTTGCTGAATACGGTCAAGTTCCTGAGCAACCGTTTGTTCATTGTTGAATCGAATACTGGCAAGCTGGCGGTCTCGATCTTCGACCAATGCGTTTAGGTTAGCCCGTATTTCGCTTAGTTCGCGACGTCTTTGTTCACAATCTGCCGATAGCCGTACCGCTAGAGAAAGCTGACTTGTGATATTTAGTTCGCTGTTTTCCATGAGGATGTCTTTGCCCAGGAAATGGTCTGTGCGGAGTCATTCGCAGAACGTTACCAGTCTTGAATAACGGACTCTGTACTGAAAGTTCCGTCGAATTAATCGCCTGCATGAAAACTGTTACAAAATCGGGCCTCGTTCCCGAGTGTGTGAGCAAACACGTTCGGCCTGCGACATCACACCGGAAAGTTTCTCAATGGTGTCCAGCATGGCACGAACCTGAGCCGACAACGGCACCAGATACTCGTCCTCCACCTTCTGCGAAACGGAATCGGACCACTGTTCTTTGGTTTCCATCCAGATAAGTTCCAGCTGCTTCATAGCATCATTTAACCGAGCAGCGGGTGATTGAAAGTCAGCATGTTTCATTGTTCGGACTCGTCTTTCGTTTCCATCGCGGACAAATCGCTCAAAATCGAATCAGCTTCCGTTGACGAACCAGCATCTGAAGGTGATTCATCCGGCGATGGAACACGCTCAAGCGGAGCACCAACCCCCGGAACCTGCACGTTGCCATACGCCTCCAACCGGTCAACTGCCTGATTCAGCAGACTTAACAACTGCGGAATATCGCGTTCGATCGCTCGCGTTAGTTGTGACGAGCGACCGTGGTATTCATTGGCCTCGTGGTGAGCACACACGCTCCAGTATTTCACAACCGGAATCTGCTTTTGAGCAAACTCAAGTTCCTTCTTCCATCGTTCAAGATCCTTTTGTTCTTCAAAACACGTCGGTCGAAAATCACCGATCCGCCGCATTCTGCACTTGTGAAGTCGCACACGAGCTTCACCCATTTCACGATAGCATGTTTCAATCTCACGCTTCCAGAATCCTGGTCGATCGCGTTCAAGCCAACCAATCATCCTTAACAGCTGCATTTCCAACGCAGAAACACATAAGCGAGCGTCTTCCTGAAAGACAAGCACTGCCGCCTGAAAACGCTTCAATGCATCAATCGACCGGACGTTTGCTGATTCAGTCATCGTAGTTACCCGTTGCTAAACCCACACTGACAAAAGAGAAGGGCAGCGGCTTCGCAGAACTATTGCTGCTGTAGATATTCTTCAATCAGCTGAGCCTTGCGCATCAGATACGGAATGTAAGATTCGTTCGATTCAACAAAACGCCCCAACGCCTTCATGTTGCCGCCAAAGTCTTCGGCAAACTTCAGGTGTTCTTTGTCTCGCCACGTTTGAGCAAGAGTGTTCAACTGAGCTGAGATTGCTCCGGACTTCTCGTTGAGTTCTTCGTTAAACCGACGCAGCATTTGAGCAAAACGCCGCAACTCGGTGGGATCGACAATCGCCTGATTCATAATGCAGTTCCTCCCAAGGACTTCACAATTGCAATAAACCAACAAAGGCTTCGCCAATGCCCCAGTGGCGTGGATGGCCGAAAGACGTGGGACGTCCCAATCGCCGAGCCGCTCCGTTGTCGCTACGAAAATAATGCGTACATTATGCACGCATCATTTCAAGTAAGACTCTAACGAGGCCGTGCCTCAGACCATTTGAGCTGACGCTCAGAAACGCGACTACGTCGCTCAGAAAACTTGACTGAACGTGAACAAGTTTCCTGCTGAAAGAAGTCTAACTGGCCACCGCCATGCCTCAATATGCCGCAGGCGTTAGCCCCGGTTTTTCCCGTGATCCGCACTAACCGGGCGAACGCCCTGCAGCTAATGTGGTTAACAGAAATACTGAACTTTCATTGAACCTGGCGCTGTCCAGCTAAAGCAATCCACTAATCACCAGAAACCTGTAAGTAAGACCACAAGAGCATGCCGTCTTTTTCAGAACACATCTACTTTTCGCCACAAACAGTCTGTAACACACAATGCCAAGGCATTGCATTACAGACCACAGTTAAGGTAACGAATTCTTCCTTACGACGTACGTCTCAAAGAAGAATTCGGAACCTGCGATGGTCAAAATAGGCGAAGTTCCGTTAAGCAAAGCTTTAACCATCACTGTTCGCCCGCGACGATACAGCTGACAGGCTATCGCGGCTGCGGCTGAGCCATTCCGTTAACTTGCTGTCGAAACCTCGGCATGCCCGGGTTTGTCGTCGCTCGCTGAAACACGCCAGGCGCCGTTAGCATCGGAATCTGTCCATTGGGACTTGGATTGAATGCCTGCAAAAACTGTTTCATCCCTTCGTCCAGCTGCCCCAATGCAGCAGCTCGCGTTTGTGGACTGCTTGTGGTGCCTCGAATTTCAACCTTTGACCAGTTTGTGAACAGACCACTTAAGATCGGAATCGGTACGTTTCGGGATCTGGCTGGGCGTGAATAAAAGTCCAGATCCACTGCTCCGGAAAAGCCGACGCTTCCCTGACCGCGAAAACTGATCGCTTCGCCAACAAGGTCAACGGGGTTTAGCCAGAATGCTTCATCATGAACAGAAAAATCCATCATTGCGTAATCAAACGCCGTCCGATTCTGAACGTTGAAATTGCCCTGAGACAGTGAACCCAGCAGCTTAACCATCACGGGCAGTTCGTACAGCGCTGCAGGACTGATTCGCAACTGCCCCTTGCCAGTCAGGTTTACGGAATCGTTGCTTTCTCCGGAGATCCCCATCCACGCAGTCACAACGCCCTTCAGGTTACGCTGATCCGGAATATGAATGCGGGCATACGATTCCAGTCGAGCGTTCAGCAGTTCAGTGTAAAACTTGAATCGCCCGTTTTCTCGCAGATCCACTTTAGCATCCAGATACATTTCTCCGCCGTAGGCCTGAGCTTTCACCCGGCTGTTTGTATCAACCTGTGCCAGTGGGGTCTCCTCAAACACCTGCCGAGCGCCCATGACCAATTCTTCGTTGTTCAAAGAATATGGGCCTCGAATGGAAGCAAACGGCATTTCAAGAACCTCAGCCGTCTCCAGCTGGATGGTCCCTGTGTTTTCCAACTGAAACCCGTCCCAGGTTCCGGCGGCCGAAACCAGTCCGTAAACGTGTTCAACATCCAGTCCGGCATTCATGGCACAGTCATTAAATCGCAATCTCATGTCCCACCGAGCCGTCGTGTTTCGATCGCCCGCCAATGTTCCTCGAAAATCAATTTGCGACTTATCGATCGACACTGTGCCCTGTTGATGCAATCGCTCCATCGTACTGCGCCAGGTTTGCGGCAATGCAGCCCGCAACTGATCGTCTGGTCGAAGATCGCTTGCAGTCAAGTCGTTCAGATGCACCTGCCATTCACCGTTGGGCTTGGCTTCTGCCCAGCCTGTAGCGCGAATTTTTGCGGCGTCGTGCGTTGCATCAAACGAATGAATTTCGCAGTGCTGAACACCCGCGTATCGCGGATCATTGGAATCGAAGCTGACATAGGCTTCCTCAACAAACATGTCGAATGGAAACTGGCGCGGACGGATCTTTGTGTTAAAGATCCGCACCGGAGTTTCCGCCGGAAAGTGAACAATCACAGGTAGACCGGGCCCAGCCGTCCAATTCACCTTCGCCGTAACATCACAAAACCCATCCGGATCGATCAACTTCCAAAGATCCCGTTGAGAACGAGTTAACGCGTTGTAAAGGTCTGAATCCAACGGCGCGTTTTTGGCGGTAATCTTCAGGTCCAGTACACCGGGCGAAGGTTCGCCTGCAAAGCTTCCCGTCGCTTGTAACCGTCCGCTTCCGTGCTTGCCGACAAGCTCCAGAAACTGCCAGTTCTTTGTGGCACTATTAAACGTCAGATGCCCAGACAGCGACTCAATCGCATATGGAAATTTCACAAACCTCATTTGGCCATCATAGAATCTCGCGTCCACCGCCATGTGAGTCGGCTGATCAAGCCCGGGAGGACGATAGAACACCAGATTCGCATTAGCCATGCCGGAAATACGCATGGAATCAATGACGCTTTGTTGCTTTTCCTGCAATGCATTTCGAAACCGACTATCGATAGGAAATTCCGTGACCGCCATCTGTAGTCGCATTTCCGTGGTTGCTCCTGGATTTTTCATCCACCCGGTCACATGAATCGGACGATCACCAACGTTTCCTCGAACGTCGACATCAAGCAATACTTCATCTTCCAAAAGTTGCGGATCTACCTGAGAACCTGAAGCGGCGCCCTCCTGGCGCTGAGCAATTTTCCCTTTAAGCCCGCTGGTCGGATATTTGAACTTCTCATACAACAGGGTGCCTTCGTGAATCTCCGCATTCAGTCCCCCAACCTTCCACGTGCCATCCGCTTGTTGATGCCATTCTGCATGAGCAGACACAATACCGTTGGGCTGGTATGCGTCAAAAAGTCGCTTTACTCTTGGTGGTAACAACGGGCTTAGTTTGGGGGAAACTGGAAATCGCTCCACATTCAACCACGCTTTACCCGGCGTTGCATCAGGGCCATTGGCCATTTGAAAGCCGCCGTTCAGATCGGCATCGCCACCACGCGCTTTGTTTAACCTGAACACAAGGTTCGCATTATCTTTATAGAAAACACCATCAACTTCATTCAGTTCAATCGGAATAGCAACAGAAGCGACTCGCCCCTTCTTGATTTCAACTCGAATTTTGAATTCCGGAATCGGCGAATCCTTCACGCTGAATGCGTCAAAGTTGACGTTAAGCGTTCCTGAAAACTGTGGAGCCACCTGACTGTTGTCGCCAATCATTAATGCCGCTGCGTTTGCGTCGGAAGAAACGGTTGCCGTTGGCGGCAGCAGACGCTCCAATGCATCGTCGATCTTTGCAAGTTGCCCCTGAATCTGCGGGGCTGTCGATTGAGCAATCTGCAACAACTGTTGATCGGCCTGAACATCTTTCAGGTCTCCGCCAAGTCGCCATTGCTTTGATTCAAGATCTCCAAGGCCGGAAAGGTTCAACACGCCAACGCCAGGTAAAGCGATTCCGCCATCAAATTCATAGGCATGCTGAGAAGTTGGAATCGCCAGAAACCGGGGACTCGTCAACGATAATCTCGCCGGTGGAATTCCCGTGCTGTGATTTAAAGTCAGCTGCACACGCAGATCTTCAACAACGACCTGCGGCAACCCAGCCATTGGAGTCTCTGGTCGATTGAAATCATAGTTCTGCCAGTTCCAGCGACCGTCTGTTTCACGCGTGACCAAAACTGCAGCAGACTTCAGATGGATTTTGGTGACGACGATTTCCTGTCGGTCCACAAGCCTGTCGGAGTCAATCAGCACGTTCAGTTCGGCGGCTCGCAACAGAGGCTTACCGCTGACAGCTTCTCGGATTTCAATATCCTTCAGCGTCACTCCGTGAGTGCCATTTAAGCTGGTTCCGCCAAGAATCAGCTTCAAATCCGGAGCCGCGACCGCGAATCTCTTAAGAATTTCGCCCTGAACCAGTTCGTCGCTTTTATTCCAGAAATACAGCCCCGCCAGGCCTGCAGCAACTGCCACAACCAGCGTAATGTTGATCATCCATTTCAGAACGGGAAGAAACTTCATGCATCCATGCCGAAGACGTATACCGCAGCCATGCGGCTTTTAAGAATCAACAGACGAAACAACGGTTGTCGATTCGCTCAGGATTCTGATGTTTCCCTAGACAAAGATAGCCTGCACCACCCAATGGCACCCAGCACCGAAAGCGGAAACTCCAGTGGCAAACGATACCTCACAGACCCGACAAACACCATATGAACCAGCAAAAACAGCAGCAAAGGGCCGACCGTGACCAGCAAAACCGCTGAATCACGCGGATGTTTCTTTATCCCCAGATAGACACCGCCAAACAAAGCCAGCCACAAGACAACGCACACAACCCAGACCACCCATCCTGACGACTTCGCGAAATTGGGAACGGGGCTCAAACACCGAGCAGTCTTGTTCAAAGCGAGCATCACCGTCCGGCCCGGATTTGCCGTCGCAAAATCGATCGCCTTTCGCTTGTAGTGTTCGTTCATTTCGAATTCAGACATCGTCGCCATCACGTTGTCATCGTCGAAAAACTGCATATTGCTGGCACCGTCAGCATTCGGATTCAGACCATCATACATGCTGGGCCCCGACCAAAGAGACGTAAAAACAAGGTGCCCAGTAGCTTCAAAATTGCGAACCGCCCAGGGCAGCATCACCAGAATGCATCCAATCACCATAACACCGCTCGCCAAAATACGAACAGCGAATGGCGCGGTCAATGTTCGAGTTCGCTCAATCGCCAATGCAGCAAGGACCGCAACACCCAGCCATGGCAGAAATCCAGGCCTGACCATGACTGTCACACCAATGGTGGCACCGACACACGCTGCCTTGAACAGTGCTCTTCTAAGCTTAAACGTCTGATCAGCTGAACTGCCGCGAAGCTGCTGCAATAGCCGGAACAACGCAAGCAGGCTCATCAACATCCAAAACGCGAAGTACGTTTCAGAAAGAATCAGAACGCTGTTACCAACGTGAACAGGATTGATGGCAACGAACGCTGCCGCCCAAAATCCCGCGCGTTCAGAACTTGCTTCCGTTCCAAGTCGAAAGGTCAACCAACAACAGGCTGTCCCAATGATGGCCAGTACAATTCTTGCCGCCAATATATTGTTACCAAAAACACAAATGGAAACCGACAACAATAGCGGAAATCCGGGCACGCGCAGAACATACCTGGGCGGAGTATGAATGGCATAGTCGTCGCCGGCACAAATCTTTTCCGCCAAAGCCCAATAACCATTTGCGTCGCCTTCGATCAGGAACTGTCGTCCAGCGTTTGTGGCGTAGTCATCCACAGCCACCGCCGCAACCAGTCGCAGCAACAGGGCAACGACAATCAGAATCCGCATGCGACTGCGCCAAATACAATTCTGAGTCTTTGTGGCAGCAACTTCCGCTCGTGCATCCAAATCGTTATCGCTTGTCAACATTGGCTTCCCATGTGTTATGAAGTGCTTCCAGTTCCTTCACAACTTCCGGATATTGCGATGCAAGATTTTCGAGCTCGTGGATCGAGTCGCCAAGGTTGACCAGAAAACGTGAGTCGTCATCCGTCAGTGGTGCCATGTTGCTGGTATCGTTAGGATTGCCGATCAATTTCCAATCACCTTTCCGAACAGCCCACTGAGCACCTCGTTTCCCTTTGCCTGACTGCCAGTGAAACACATCATGCGGAGTTGATGCACTGCCATCGCGAATGATGCCGGTTAGATCCTTCCCATCAAATGTACGCTCGCCAGCGTCTAAACCGCAGGCGGAAATCAATGTTGGCAGCCAATCGCAACCAGTCGCCATTTGATGTCGAACTTCTGCGGCTGGAAACTTGCCCGGCCACGAAACAATCGCGGGAACTCGAATTCCGCCTTCAAACAAACTGAACTTCGCTCCACGATAAGGTCCCGCACTTCCGCCGCCGCCAAACGTTCTTTCTTCTGTGCTATGACCGTGATCCGACTGAAAAATCACGATCGTGTCTTCCCGCAACCCCAGCGTTTTAAGGTGAGAAAGTACTCGGCCAACAATCTCATCCGTTGTGGAAACAAAAGCGGCGTACATTCGTCTGGGAGCATCCAGATGTGCGTAGTGCTTCCGCCATTTGTCCGATGCCTGCAGTGGATAATGAGGAGTATTCAAAGCCCAATACAGCATGAACGGTCGTTCTTTATGCTGATCAATAAAGCGAATGGCGTCGGCTGCCATCATGTCCGGAAAGTACTCACCATCATGAAACACTTCCGTTCCATTGCGCCAAAGGTCGTGCCGATTGGGGCCGTTCCAATAGAAAAAGTGAGAATAGTTGTCGATGCAGCCTCCCATGTGACCGAACGATTCAGAGAATCCCTGCCCATTGGGCATCGTGTCTGGCGTATAGCCAAGGTGCCACTTTCCGACGTGCCCGGAAACGTAACCGTTTTCCGTAAACACTTCGCCAACTGTCGCCGTCGCCGCTGGCATGCCGCCGATTCCGGAGCTTGATGAAACGTTTCCCGGCACGCCAGCACGTTGAGGATATAAGCCTGTGATGAATGCAGCTCGAGATGGCGAACACACGGGAGCCGCTGCATAAAACTGAGTGAATCGAACTCCAGTTGCTGCCAAAGCATCCAGTTCTGGAGTCGTCAAGTCAGATGCGCCACAGCAATTCAGATCGACGCTCCCCAGGTCGTCAGCCAGAATCATAATGACGTTGGGTCGACGTTCTTCGGCAGACACATTGCTGCACGTCGACGCAATACTGCAGGCATACACAATCAGGCAGCAAATTCGAAGACAGTAGCTCATCCTGCAAATCCCCTAAACAAAACACGCGGGCGACAAATCCAGACAAAACGCAAACATCAGCCGTGCACTGACTTCAGATCTTCTTCTTCCATCACACCAATAAACGGCAGGTGACGGTATTCGTCGTTGTAATCCAGACCATAGCCGACCACAAACTCATCGGGAATCTTGAAACCATAGTAATCTGGTTCAATGGACACTTCCGTACGTGCCGTCTTCCACAACAGTACTGCCGACTTCACGCTGTTCGGCTGAAACTCTTTGACGGCTTCAAACAAACCCACCATCGTGTTACCTGTGTCGAAGATATCATCCAAAACCACAACATCGCGTCCCTTAAGATCCGGAACCAGAGCACTGTTGATTTTCAGTGTTCCCGGTGACGTGCGAGTGCCACCGTAACTGGCCGCCTGAATCAACGCCACTCGCAGCGGCACTGAGGTGGCTCGAATCAGATCTGCCAACAAAACAATACTCCCAGTCAGCACTCCCAAAATGGTCAGTGGCTTTCCCGAATATTCTTCAGACAACGTCGCCCCGAGCTCTTTTACGCGTTCGCTGATTTCCGATTCTGTGATTAAAGTCTTCATTGATTCTCGCTGAGTTCCTGTCGCTGGAAAACCTTGTCAATTGAGTGCGAAGAGTACGCCGATTGTCAAAGAATTCCAATTCAGCAGATACAATTACACCAGCAGTTTCACCGACCAACATCCTTCCGCAAGCTTTAAACCATCCATGTCATCGGAGCGAGAATTTATTCGCCAGCTGCAGAACCGCTTTCAAAATCGGTTCCCAGTCACAGTGGGAATCGGAGACGACGGTGCTGTCATTGATGTTGAACGGGAAACAGAGCAGGTCATTGTCACCGACCTGCTGCTGGATGGAGTTCACTTCGACCTTGCAAACACTTCCCCGGAAATGGCCGGACGAAAAGCAGTCGCCGTTAATCTCAGCGACCTTGCCGCCATGGCGTGTCGCCCCACAGCCGCTTTCGTTTCGATAGCCATTCCTCATAACCTTAGCGAAACAGAAACGTTCCTGAATCGTCTGTACGACGGCATGGAAGATTTAGCACGCCAGTACGAATTCACCATCGCTGGAGGCGACACAAATCGATGGAACGGCCCGTTTGCGATCAACGTATGCCTGACCGGAATTCCGTTCGCAAAAACTGCGATGCTAAGATCCAGCGCCAGACCAGGAGACAGCCTGTTTGTCACCGGTCCGTTGGGAGGCAGCCTTCCCAGCGGACGCCATCTATCTTTCGAACCACGCTTAAACGCGGCCAACTGGCTGGCCACCAACACCAACATCCACGCGATGATGGACATCAGCGATGGGCTCAGCATTGACCTGAATCGCATGATGGAAGCCAGCGGCACAGGCGCCATCATTACCGCAGCAAATATCCCGATTCACTCAGACGTGTCCTTGTCACTTCCCGCACGAACTCGTTTGGATCACGCCCTGAACGACGGTGAAGACTTTGAACTACTGATTGCCGCACCCAACTTCCCGGAAGTTACGCCATTCCCTGAAGACATAACAATAATAAAAATCGGTGAAGTCACTCACGACCGCGGCCAGTGCCAAATACGATCAAGCGACGGAAAAATCGAAGTCCTGCCCGAAAAAGGGTGGCAGCACCTGTAAACGCTTAACTGCAGAGATGTGCCGCTAATACATTTTTTTTACAGCTTCTGAACAACCTCGGCCGGACTTCAAACAGCGAACTCAGCAAAGCCAACACCATCAGCCACCGGACTTTGATGCCCCAGCATTCTCTTTTCTTGACTCGCCTCGTAGCTTAAAGACGGCAAACAACTCGCTCACCACCATTCCGGCAATAATGCTGCCGACCATGATCGCCCAGAACATCCACGGCGGTGCCTGCTCAAGACCGCTTTTCAGATTCATACCAAACACACTGGCCATCGCGGTTAACGGAAGAAACACAGTCGCCATGGTGTTAAGCCGGTGAGTTGTCTTTTCGACAGATCGCGAGTGAATCGCCTGCAGTTCTCCCTGGCGAGCAATATGGAAGTCCAGCGAATTGCGAGCATCTTCCTGAAGCAGTTCGCAACTACGAGCAACGTCGCTGGCATGGTCTAAAAACTTCTGCAACTCTGATTCCGCATCAGAATCATCAATCGTTGAATGAGCCTTCGCGAGCGTATCTGTAAAATTCCGAATCGCGCGGTTCAGAGGACCAACGCGTTCAAGAACATGAAACTTTTGGGTGGCACTCACCGCAGTGTCATGAGTCAAACTTAGAGCATCAACAGCGTCGTCGTACTCTTCAATCATGCCCTCCAGCACAGGTTTCGGCTGGCCGCGTTCTGAACAACGCCAATCGCCACCAGGCGGTCTCCAAAAATAGACGCTTTCACGATGCTTCAACTTTGCTACGGGAGCCTTATGGAGCACCAGTACCAAATGCCCGTCGGCCACAATCTCTCGTTGACGCCCCGGGCGATCGCCGATATGAACACGAATATCCAAAGGAATATCCCAGCCTGCTGGCAACTTCATCAGCCATTCTCCCACCAAGTCGAATCCAGTGTGACACACCATGTGCCCGCCTGATCCGCGAATTCCCAACATCAAAACGAACGTTGCCCGCGAATAGATCATCCAAATTTCAGACAATCAAAGCAACTAAACACTTCGACATAAACAGCTGATAAGAAACGACTTAGCAGACCGACACAGCAGTTTTCCTTTGCGATAAACAGCGCCAGGTTAAGATTCGGCTCGTACGCAGGGCTTCTCCGCCGGAGCGTGAACATTGCCGGCAACATTGCACCCGCAAATCACCTGATCGCGATTCAATAGCATTGCAAGCTGCGCAGAACTTCTCGAAATCGCAAGAACGTATCCAGCAACTTCTTCGGCGCCGCGGCCTGCCCGAGTCGTAACAGAATCCGATCAGATTCCACCAACAGTTCACCAGTCATCTGGGGGATGGTCAGACTACACCAGGTTCCAGATCGATCGTACTGCACCACAACGTTACCTTCGTCCTGATCTTCGATGGTGTCGATCAGCGTTTCGATATGAATGGAATTCGGCGGACTCACTTCAATCGAATTAAACAGCATCCCAAACACAGACGTAAACGCAGGGCTCAGCAGCACATCCTGACCACAAAAATTTGTCACCTGACTGCGAATTACGGCCGTCCCAGGATCATCAGAAGACATCGCCGCAACCACTCGATAATCAAACAAGGGTGTTACAATTGCGCCGAACCCGTCGGACGGATCCTGCACTCTTAAATCAACGCGTTTGAACTTGAAGTGACGACGAAACTCAGCAAATCGAACGTCAAGGTCTGCTCCAATATCACCTTCTGCAATCCGCCGCACAAAGGCCTGAGTGTGTTCGGAATCGTCGCTGGGAACCTGATGCGACTTCTTGAATCCAGCAAGATCGCGCACCTGCAATTGTCTCTCGCACAACAGGACGATATTGGTAACCGGTTCGTTCGGCATTTCCATGCCGGTGATGATTGCAGAGCCTGAAATGCTGACGTTTCCTACAAACTGCGAGTTAAAAACCAAGACGTTGAAACGTGAATTCTGCAAGGAGCAGGGCAGTAGCGTGTCCGAACAAAATCACAGAGCGGAATGTTAGAAGCACTCGAACCAGGCCGCAATTCGCAGAGTTCTTCAGCTGGGCAATCCGCACAATTTTTTTCGTTCCATCGCCCATATCGCCCTCAACAATTCATTGCCTAATCGAACGCAGAAGACTGGCCCTGGCAATTGCGGGGCAAGAAAGCTCAAAACAACAACGATAGCGAATTACGTCTGCGACGTATAGAATCGGATCATCGCCGTGTGCACCATCAAAACACGGTCCTCAATCCTTCTCACACTCGAAGTCGCAGAAATCCCTACGTCTTCCGAAGCTACTGTGCCAGAGCTTACGTTCACTGTTGAGCCGTATTTATCCGGGGTTCGAGTTGATTCGTTCCTGGCACGACACCTGCGCAACTACACCTCATGGCGACTGCATCGCATGGTGACCGAAGGGCTGGTCAAGGTTGACCAGATGCCCGCTGATGCCACTCAGCGGCTTTTTCGAGATCAGGTTGTCACTATTCAATTGGTCGAACCACCAGACAAGCTTCTTCAACCAGACTGCGTTCCGCTAAGTATTGTGTACGAAGATCCCTGGCTGCTGGTGATCGACAAGCAGGTTGGAATTGTCGCACATCCGGTCGGCGAATTTCAGGACGGAACGCTATCCAACGCAATTCAACATCACCTGGATCGGCACACCACAGCCAAAGGGCTGCTGCGCCCCGGTGTCGTTCATAGGCTTGACCGCATGACCAGCGGGCTCATCGTTGTCACCAAAGAGCATCTATCGCACAGAATACTATCAATCGATTTTCAGGAAGGGCGAACTCAAAAGTCTTACCTTGCATTGGTGCAGGGCCACCCCACCTTTTCAAAGCTTGTCGTCGATCAGCCGATCGGCATGCACCCGAAAGGCAACAGTGTATTAATGTCGTCTCGCCCAAACGCACGTAAACCTCGTCCGGCCAGAACAGACGTGACAACAGTGGAACGAATGTTGAATTGCAGCCTCGTTGAATGCACTTTACACACCGGCCGCAATCATCAAATTCGAGTTCACATGGCGGACATCGGACACCCTGTTCTGGGTGACGAATACTACGACATCAACGGCACAATCAAAAACGCAGCTCGCCTGAAAGGCAGCGAGCCAACCAGCGACCGGCACGCACTGCATGCCAGCCGACTGGGCTTTCAACACCCAATTCTGAGCGTATGGATGGAATTTCGATCGAAACCACCGCAGGATTTCTGGACTCTGCAACTGCTGGCTACACCGGCATCGAAGAACGAATAAACGCATCCAGCATGTGTGGTCGCCTTGTGGATCGAAGAATTCTGTTCATCACCCGTTCAGCCTGCACCGATGCGTGCAACGATGAATCCGGAGAAAAGCCCACAACTTCGCCAACACCAAAGACTCCCGCGCACCATGTCTCAAAGTGGCTGGCACACCATAGCTGACCGTTTTCGTCGGGCTCAACATTGATCGCTGACAAATTCAAGTGATCAGTAAACCCCACAACTCGACGACAATCAACGACGTCAGAATGCATGTCTGCAAACTGAGAACCCAGATTGGGAAGCCCAACATCTGCCGGATGATGTCCGATTTGAACTCCCGCTGCGGCAGCCAATTCCAACATCACAGAATCGCGATCTTCTCTCGCTACGTGACGAGTCGCAACACCAAACAAACTGGTCAACGCTGCCAGGCCCGCTCCAAAGTTTCCGCCCCCGACAATACAAACCGAAGTCGGCAGTGCCTGTCCAAGAAACAATGATTCAGGACGATGGAATGGCACAAGTCCGACCGGGCGATGCATGGCCGTTCGGCGAACCCCCGTACCAATCACAATATTGTCAACGTGAAACGTATCTGCGCCACACTGTAAAGCTTTGCCCCCACCTGACGCATGTTGTGCACAAAAGTGGGCCTCACCCAACACGACATCAACGCCAGCGGATTTAAGGACATCAATTCTGTCCAATATTTCTGCAGCAATAGAACGTGCCACTAACGTCTGCAACAGTCGAGGAGTCGCTGACTTCTGAAACATGCGACTTCGCCGAGGCGTACGATCGACAAGCAGGTTCGAAACCAGCCTTCGCAAAGCCTGGCCAACCAGCCACGATGAATGCCGAGTGACCGGCAAAAACGCGACGGTTCTTTTGCCGGACGCCGCTGCCAGACAAAGTGTTTCAAACGCTGCTTCGTCATTTCCAATGACTGCAAGTTCGTGGTTCATGGTCGTTATCCGGAACATCTGTCCGCCTTTTCATCAAAGTCACCAGCAGTGTGCGAGATAAAATCAATCCGACTTACGATGGCACACCAGGTAAATTGATCGGCAGTCTGCCAGTTCCACATTATGGGCAAACAGAATAGAACAGGAAAACTGCGGGGTAGGCTGTCGGTTAAGCTGACAGTGACGATTAACGCGATCCTGTTGGATCGGCGATCACCCGCTCGTCCCTCGATGTTGAGAATACTAAGCAATTCTCTTTCCAGCTGATGCACTTGGGCCACTTCACCCAAATCGACGTAAGGTGGAGTAACTCAAACCGTGCCGCATTCGGCCTGAATCGTCAAAGTCGGCAAATTTGCGTATATTTCGTAATCTGCACAAGCCGTTCCGGCGTTTCGCCGGAGGTATTGGCCGTCACGTGGCATGGTTTTGAAATCCGATTTCAGCGGCCAAATTTTCCTCAATTGGGAGGTCTTGCTTAAATGTCTTCGCCCGAAATTCAATTCGATTTCAGACGAGACGACGTCATGAAGGCAACTAAGGTTGTCATCGTGGGGTTCGTCCTGTTCGCCATTTTTCTGCTGGCGACGAAATCCATGTACACCGTGCAGCCCAACCAGGAAGCGGTGGTGCTTCGATTCGGCAGCTACAGCACGACCTGGAGCCCCGGACTTCACTTCTGCATTCCATTCGTGGATGAAGTCTTGTTTGTTGACGTCCAGGAACGCAACATTCGCATGCCATTTGGAGTGACGGGCGAATCACTTGACCGTCGCATCAACGAAGAAGATGTGTTGATGCTGACGGGCGACCTGAACGCCGCCGTCGTCGAATGGACCGTTCAATGGCAGGTGTCCGATCCTCAAAAATTTCTGTTTACGTTTCACTCCGACGGGCTTGCTCAAGACGAATTCCTGCAGGGGATCATCACCGTCGTTGGTCGCACCGTGATGAACCGCCTGGTGGGCGATTATTCGATTGGTGAAGTACTAACCAGTCGCCGAGAAGAAATCAGCATTAAGGCCGCCGAAGCAACTCAGCAAAAACTGGATCAGTACGAATGTGGAATCCGCATTACCAACCTGCAACTTCAGCGAGTCACTCCGCCAGATCAGGTCAAAGCATCGTACGCAGCGATTAACGAAGCCGACCAGACACGTGACAAGCTCGAAAACGAAGCCAACAAAGAAAAGAACACACGCCTGCCCAAAGCCAAGGCAGAGCGAGACAAAGCGATTCGCGAAGCAGAAGGCTATGCGGCTCGACGACGTTCTGAAGTGAAGGGCGAAATCGACGCGCTGATGGCTCAATACGAGCAGTTCGCCAAAGCCCCGGAAGAAACCCGCCAAAGACTTTATCTTGAATCACTTGAAAAGGTGCTAACCAACATCAAAGACAAAACAATTATCGACTCAGACATGCGTCAGCTACTGCCACTGTTGAATCTGAATGAAGGGAGCCGCTGATGTCTGCTGCAAAAAATTCTGTACGCGGCCCGGCCGCCATTGTCGTAGGAATTCTGTTACTTGTGTTGTGCTACAGTTCCATGTTCACAATCAACGAACGTGAACTGGGAGTCGTGCTGGAATTCGGCAAGCACGTTCGCAGCATCGAAAAGCCGGGCTTGTACTTCAAAATTCCGTTAATGCAGGAAGTCCGTCGCCTGCCGAAAACACAACAATTCTGGACCAGTGGTTCCGGCGATATTTTGGAAGCGTTGCCAACAAAAGACGGCAAGAAAATCGAAATTTCAGTGTGGGCGATCTGGAGAATCACAAACCCTAAACAGTTTGTCAAAGAAATGCGGACCGTTCAAAACGCTGAACAGCAGGTGCTGCAGCGCGTTCGAGCTGGCGTGCGGGACGTCGTGACCGCGTATGACCTTTCTGAAGTCGTACGCAGCACCGATCGCAAACTGACAAACTCATTCGGCCTGGCAGAAATTCCAATGCTGACGTCCGACGATTCCATGGATGACCTGACCAACATCGAACACGCCAAAATCGAAATGGGGCGTGAAAAAATCATGGCTGAAATTCGCAAACGAATTGAAGCCCAGCTTACCGTTGCTGCGGAAGGCGGCGGAGCACCCACCATCGATCGAGGCATTGAACTTATCGATGTGGGAGTCAGCAACATTGGCTTTACTGAATCCGTTCGCAAAGCGGCCTTCGCCAGACTGGAAGCCTTCATGGACGCCATCGCCGCTCGTTACGAAAACGAAGGCGAACAGCGAAAGCAGGAAATCATTAACGAAGTCGACGCCGAAGCGGAAAAAATTCTTGGGGAAGGCGAAGAGCAAAGCAAACGTCTTCGCGGTGAAGTGGAAGCTGAAGTCATCGAATCATTTGCCAAAGCCATTCGCGCAACGGGAGACTTCTATAACTTCCAGAGAACTCTGCAGGTTTACGAAAATTCTCTGGGGGACGATACGCGTTTGATTTTGACAACCGACAGCGACCTGCTGCGAATGCTTAAGGAGTTGGGAGAGGCCGGAAACAAGGCGCCTGCAACCGCTGCCCCGAAACCCGCCGAATAGACTCAGTACTTTCCGATAGTGCAAGTACAGAGCGAAACGTGATCGACGACTGTGACAGTCAACGAGCTCTAAGAACCATGAAAAGCCGGACCGCTGCCAGCAGTCCGGCTTTTCTAATTCCACATTACTCTCGCAACAGACCAGGCGGAACTAACCGTTCAAGCGTTGGAAATTGACTTGTAGAACACTGAACAAAGTCTGCATCCGCCGCCACAGACGTTTTTCAAGCGTTCATTGGTTCTTCAAGCTGCTGTAAACCGACACGACATGTCACTTTTTGCGAAAGCTTTCTGTGTTTTGTCGACATTCGCCACCGAATGGATCGATCATTCGTACAGAGTCAAAGCTGTTTTGAATTCCGAGTATTATTCAATGTCATCAACCAGACCGCCCGAGACATCACTTGCAGACGGAGGCATTTCCGACCTGCTTCGAAAACGCACGCTGCTGGCATTGGCGTTGGTTGCTACGGTGGGCGGCACTCTGGTTTTTCCATTTCCGATGGAAGGCCGAATTTGGGGTGACCTGTTCGACCTGGCTCACGCCCCAGTTTTCTGCCTGTCGCTGATTTGCCTGGTTGGATTCTTAGATCCCTCAGCCATTGGTGCCCCGAAACGATTCGCCACAATTCTGCCCATGACCTTTCGGCGAGTACTTGTGGTAGCTGCCTTCATGACAACTCTGGGACTTGTAGGCGAATACCTGCAGAAGTTTGCAAATCGAAGTCCAAGCTGGTTAGACGTCGCCGCCAACTCAGCCGGCTTACTTGCCGGTTGCACGTGGGTCTGGGCCGTCGCCTCACGAGGTATCCGACGAAAACTTCTGGTTGGCGCCGCCGTCGCAATTCTGTTACTGGTGAATGCAAACCCAGCCCTTGAAGTCTGGGACAGCATTCAGCAAATAAGAAGCTTTCCGGTTCTGGCTTCGTTTGAACGTTCTCGAGAAACCGGCAGCTGGGCAACTCACGAAGCCAGCTTCGCACTCTCCGACAAATGGGCGACAGACGGAAAACAGTCGCTTGCCGTGGCAATGCACGCCGGCCAGTTTCCGGGCGTCGCGATGTTGTGGATGAATTCCGACTGGACCGAATTCCGTTCACTAAAATTCGACATCAAAAACACGAACAACACACGCCTGACGTTAATCGTCAAAGTTCAGGATAAGCAGCACACTCAAACGGGATTCGAATACGACGACAGGTTTCACCAGAAAGTTGAAGTCGCCGCAGACTCCGTCGCAACGGTTAATGTTGATCTGAATTCCGTCAAAAATGCGCCGGCCAATCGAACGATGGACATGACACACATCAACATGATCGACATCTTCGCAGTCGACATCAAAGAACCAACCACCTTCCATCTGGACTACGTCCGACTGGAGAAGTAAGGCGTGGTCCATTGATCTGAAACAGTCGCCACTGCCGTACTGACAGAAGCCGGCAAGCTGCAACGCGGATGAAGATCTGGCAACGCTCCTGCACACCGACCGGCCTGACGATTCAGCCGCCAACCTAATGATTACCGGGTTCAAACGGTATGGTGAATACTGGCAAAAATGCCAAACAACAATACTTTCGTGAATGCCCGCAGCATCGGTTGCATGCAGGCATTTGCCAAATTAGTGTTCAATCTTCGCTTAAATCAACCTTGCCCGGAACCCTGCCATGAATCGTCTTTGCCTTCTGTTGACAACCTTCGCGTGCATTCTGGGTGGAGTAAGCAAAGCCGCCGATTCAGACTTCTCGTTAACGGAAGCCGGCAGTCAGAAGTGGTTTAAAGGAAACATGCACACGCATTCGCTTTGGAGCGACGGTGATGACTACCCCGAAATGATCGGGTCATGGTATCAGGAACGCGGCTACAGCTTTTTGGTGTTTACAGACCACAACGTGCTGCTCAGAAATGAAAGATGGTTGGACATTGAAAAAAACAAAGGCGGAGTCAAAGCATTCGAAAAACTTAAAAGCAAATTCCCCGCCGATTGGATCCAGACGCGAACGCATAAGAAACGCGAACAAGTCCGGCTGAAGACATTCAGTGAAGTCTTTGAGCGACTTGCCCGTCCACAGGAATTCCTGCTGATTCAGGGCGAAGAAATCACCGACAGATTTCAGAACCTGCCGATCCACATGTGCGCCACCAATGTCACCGAACTGTTGGTGCCGATGCACGGCGGAAGCGTCATCGAAGTTATCCAACAAAACATTAACGCCGCTATTTCACACAGAGAACGAACGGGCGAGAAGACACTGGTTCACTTGAATCACCCAAACTTTGGCTACGCCGTCACGGCTGAGCAACTCATGCAGATTGTCGGAGAGAATTTCTTTGAAATCTACAATGGCCATCCCTCTGTCAACAACTCTGGTGACGAAACACACGCATCTACAGAACGCATGTGGGATATCATCAATACGTTTCGGCTCGCCAAACTGGATCTGCCAATAATGTATGGACTTGCGACAGACGACGGTCACGATTACCACCGAACTGACAAAGGGAAGGGCAGTCAGCCAGGCCGAGGCTGGGTGATGGTTTTGGCAGATACCCTGACGCCCGACGCTCTGGTTACCTCATTGGAAGCTGGTAAGTTTTATTCATCCAGCGGTGTTCAACTTCAGAACATTACTTACACAGACGGATCGCTAAACGTAGTCGTCGCCGCCGAAGACGACATCGATTATCGTATCGAGTTCATTGGCACACGCCGGAACTTCGATGCAACCGCCAAACCTGCAGTCGATGACGAAGCCACGGCGGATGGCCTCACCAGAGTTTATAGCTCCGACATTGGAACAATCTTGAAGTCCGTCGAAGGCGCTGCAGCGGAATACAAATTCGACGGCAGCGAACTTTACGTTCGAGCCGTCATTACATCCTCACGCAAGCACCCCAATCCATCAGAATCCGGCGAATTCGAACGTGCCTGGGTACAACCAGTCACCGTTGGGCGAATAAGTCGTGAGTGAATTGAATTGTTTCTGGCAGTGTTTTGCCGCAAAGGCCAACGAATATCTGGTGATGCCTACCGTTGAGATTATTGACTCCGTCCACAAGGCTTGGGGCGAATTCGATCCGCTGATCACGGCTGAAATATCGAACAGAATGACAAATGGAGATCGGGAATTAATCCTGACGTCTCATGGAAACGCTGAAACATTTGCTGCTGTAACGACATTGGCAAATGCCGCTCCGAGGCTCGGCCATTGGATCGTTTCGGCCTTGAAACCACCTCGTGGGTTTTGGTTTCGTTCGTTTGGGCATGAAAAGCTGAACATTGCCAATTGGCAATTCGTTTTGCTGAAGGCAGCTGATTTCCCGGGGGAATACGGGCTAAGCATTGAGGTGCCTGAAGCTGATGGCAACGAACTGTACGATCAACTTCTGCGAAATATTGTCGAAGAAGGAATTGGGGAGGTGGTGCTTTCACAATGCAGGCACATGGAGTGGAGTACAAATGTATCCGGCGATGCTGAGCCGATCAGCCGCCTGTACGAATTCGCTTCCAGTTGGGTTCTGGTAAAAGGTCCGTCGTGTCTACGTCAGTATCTTTTTGACACGGAAGCCCGGTCTCAGGCCCAGAACACATAACGTTGCCGCAACTTCACGTCATTTCCTATTCAACGTGGCCTGAGGCATCAAACAGTTTCACGCCGGTTCAATCATTAACATGATAGACCCACAGTTCTGCGTTTTCGTTACGGACCAGAATTCGTGATTCACCAATCCAGCGCGGATAACTGAACGCACCAGTTGCGACCAACTTAGACTTTCCGGTACCTGAGTCAAACACCACTAAATTAGCTTTCCTTCGGCGCTCACCTTCGACCGTGTCGACATAGCAAATCCCTGTGTTGTTCCAATCAAAGTCGACGAAGTAGTGATCGGATTGAAATCGTCGCGATTTCTTTCCAGACTTGACGTCAATAGTGCAGAACCACTCATCACTTTAACCACGACACAGATCGATTGCCTCAGTCTTCCGACTTCAACTCGCTATGTCGTCTCACGTTCAGGCGAATACACAACCTCACAAATGTTCGCCAGGCTGAGTCATGTAAAATCCCACAAAGACATAGACTGCCATACAATCGTCCAGCGACGTGCTTCACTTCGGTATTGATTCATGAAACACATGCAACTCAGGTCGGCTGGATTGCAGCTCAGCCACGCCGACTGGTGTAATATTAGTTTTACTAATATCCGGGCGTTCAAGCTTCGGAAGTGACAGCAGGAACGGGGCGGATGCATCGGTGATCTGAGTTTCGCTCAAATCCAGCCCGACACAACGGTCCAAAGCCCATACTGAGGAAAGTCGCTCGTCGGTGATGGGGCCGTTTGTCATCAGCTTCACCTTACGGAATCTGGCGGCCACACTGTCTGGCCCTCCGCAGCCCGCTTCAATTTCGTCCCAGATCGAACGCAGTTTGGCCAGGTCAACTGGTTCGCTCTTCTTCTGTTCCAACTGTTAATTCAGTTTCTGCAGCCCAATAAATTCCTCCGGATGTGGCGAAAAGAAATCCTGCACGACAAGGTTCGACGTCCAGGCAACGGCATCCTTCCACTGACTTGCTGGAACATCAGCGGGGCCATGTGACTGTAACGCGTCTATCGTGCTGCGCAGTTGAACGACCTCATTACGATACTGTGTTGTGGTGTAGACCTTCCACAAAAACCAGCTAAACAGAATGCACGAGACCGCGCAAACAAAAACAATCACGTACCGTTTCCAACGAACGGGGCGAGCTACTTCATCGCTCATAAGACTTCTCCTGATGCTGAACGTGCAGGAAACAGTGACTCACGATTTCCTTGTGAGGCGATCCACTCGAACATCTGACGCATACTGCTGGCAAGTCTCCCCTGAAGCTGCGGCATTCGCTTTCCTGCGCAAGAATAATGCCTTATGGATTTTGGGGCAGCGAACATCACTCGCTTTTCGCCACGACAGCGCGGATACTGCAAAACAGCAGCAGCGACGAATGAATGAATGAATGAATGAATGAATGAATGGGCTCACGACATTCAATCACGAAAACACTGGGGCCGAGCTTTCCAGGGTGCGCAGCTCCGTCATTGGCGTAAGACAGAAGTGCGTCGAACGCACGACTGCGGAGAACAAGTTCGTCAGCAGCGAGCTCTAAGTTCGAGCCGTCATCACTTCTGCGTTGGCCCATGATTGGCGCCGATCCGTTCGCGCGGCTCGACGTTGGTGAAATGACAAGAACGATCAATCGTTCGTGAATAGACACTCATTTCGTTTCTTGTCCTTGACGCTGTCCCGATACGACGCGAAAAACAAATCACGACCTTTGTCGCCGCGTACCGAATCGCGGTCGCCGTCGCTGATCAGCGTTGAGAGATTCAGAACATACGATCCATTCAGCCCGCTTGGTATGACACCTGTCAAATGGTCGTACTTTTTTTCATGTGTAACGTCTTCGCGAGTCCATTCGGCTTGCAGACTATCCAGAGCAGCCAGTGAATCTTCAAAGGCCCAGATGTCGGCTATCAGCAAATCGTCACCGGCGTTTCCGCTGAGGTCATCTTTACCGGCGCCGCCGAGGATGATGTCATCGCCGCTTCCTCCGCTGATCCTGTCATTGCCCAACCCACCGATCAGGACGTCGGCTGCTCGACCGCCCGTCAACTGGTCGTTGCCAGCTCCGCCGTCGATCAGAGCAGGAATGTCGAGGCCTCCGTCGGAGCTGCCGTCGCTGCCGCCGTTCCCGATCGTGGCCTGGTCGTCCCCATCGCACAGCACGATGTGAATCGACCTGATCAGACCAGGGTCAAAGCGAAACACATCTGCACCCTGGTCCCGGCCACCATCGCTGCCTCCGTCAGATCCTCCATCGCTGCCACCATCCGAACCACCGTGGCCTCGTCTGCGTTGTACATCAAAGTTGGCGACCACTTTGATATCGCCCGAGTCTCCATGTCGGCGTCGACCGGCTTCCTGAACATTCACGATATCCTTGCCGGATGTCCCGACGATTTCCAACACGCCGTCAACCGTGACGCGAACACCGGTCACAATCGACGTAGTCGAGTCCAAGTCGAATTCGCCGTCCTGGTCAGTGATCTGCACGGTGACCACAAACAATCCGCCGGTGGAATACTGATGATCGCCGGTGACCACACCCGTGAGCTGATTCACAACACCAGCCGATGTTGTACCGTCACCCCAGTCGATCGTAGCGATATGAGTATCGCCAGTATCCGCATCGGTGAAGGTTGCGGTCAACGCAACGGTTTCGCCCGGCAACGCTTTGTCGGCCATCGTGGCGTCGGTCGTGAGGGTGATGATCTCGGGAGCCGCATTGGTGGCATCGTCATCGTTTAGAATGGTCAGCACAGCCGTTGCGTTGGCAGTACCGGAAATGCCATTCGCCAATGACAGCAGGACCGTTTCGTCCGCTTCGATATCACTGTCTCCCAGCAATTCAACTGGGACGAACTTCGTCACTTCTCCGGGAAGAAAGTTTACGGTGATTGGTCCAACAGTGAAGTCATCCCCAGCAACTGCGGTGCCGCCGGTCAGCACAACATCGACCGATGACGCGATCGCAGTATTCACAGATCGAGTGATCTGAACGACGTTGGTTGTATTCGGCGAATCACCTTCCACGACAGCATAAGTTGCAGCCATGAAATCGTATTCCGGCGGCAGCGTGATTAGATTCATGTTATTGAAACTGATATTTGAACCAACATTTCCACGCGAACCGTCGGACGTGCCGGGCCCGGCTATGTTGACGTTCGGCGTGACGGGGAACCTTGAAAGATCGAGCGTGTCGATCCCTGAGGCAGCTCCGTCACCACCATTCAGGTTTGAATTGATCCCGGTGTCGCCCGAGGGGTGAATTGTGTCGTTTCCGCCGAGCGAAGAAATTACGTTGATCGCGACTCCGCTGGCGGTCGTCAATGCTGATGCATCCAGTACATTGTCGCCAGCACCGCCCGTCATTCGCAGATCTTCCACATTGGCAAATGTATTGACGTACGTGCCGACAAACAACGTGCCATCAATCGCTGTCATGTCAACGTCGCCGGTTGCGGTAAACCGGTCATTACCACCGCCCCCATCGATTGTGTTGTTGCCTTCGTTGTCCGCGATGATTTCGACAACGTCACCACCCAGCAGCGAATCGTTTCCGGCAAGCCCCGACAGGTAAATGGCACTGATTCCTGAAGCCGCTGTTACGGCACTGGAGTCCAGGATGTTATTCCCTGCACCGCCTTGCAGCCGCACGTCCTCGAAGTTGGCATGAGTGCTGACGATGCCATTGATTGACAGTGTACTATTTGTGAGGACCTGGTCTGTGTCGCCAAAGATGATCAGAATATCCGTACCGCCGAGTCCGTCCAGGACATTCATGCCACCGGTATCGCGAATCGTGTCATTCAGGTAGCTGCCCGTGAGGATATCATTGCCATTCCCGCCAATAATCTGAACGAATGCCACATCTCCTCCGGCAGTGATGGCTGACGCGTCGATTGTGTTACCACTGGCACCGCCGCGCATATCGAAGGTCTCGATACCAACATGGGTGTTGACGCTGGTCCCAATTGTGAAGGTGGTATCAGTCAGCGTCATGTCGCTGTCCTGAAAGGCAGGAACGCCGTCGTCAAGCGCTCCACCGACAAAGGAATTGTTTCCAATGAAATCCAGGAATCCATTTCGCACTCCCGAAGCACCGATCAGCGTGTCATTCCCTTCGCGGCCGGTCAGATTGACGCCGGTAATGCCGCTGGCCGAAGTAACCGCTGATGCGTCGATCGTATTGTCGCTTAGAAGTCCGCCAAGACTTACGAATTCGACGTTTGCATATGTATCGAATTCGGAACCGATAGTGAGCCCGGCGTCAGTCAGCGTCATGTTGATATCAGAATTGACCAACCACTGATCGTTGCTGATTTCCCCACGACCATCGATTGAATCATTTCCATGACTTTCGGTAAAGCCGTCATTCAGATCACTTCCGATCATTATGTCATCTCCGTCTCCGCCAAACAGAGACGTGCGACTCAGACTTCCGACCTGGCCGACTGCTGACATATCCAGCGAATCGTTCATGTCGCCGAGGTTCACGTTGATCACAACCAGGCCCGCCGTCGGAATTGTGACTTCGTTGGCGTTGACCACAGTGATTCCGGCACCTGGCGTAATCGGAGCCGTGGTGTCGATGATCGTGATGATTCCTCCGGACTCAGAGATAGTGACTGTATTCGCCTCACCGGCGTTGGCAACAAAGCTAAGCGATGTACCGGACACACTTACGCTGCTGAGTAAAGCTCGTGGCTCGAGCGACTCCAGCATTGTGTTCGATGGTCTTCGCTGCCTTGCATTCACTCGGCGCGAATGCACGTTGCCGAACGATCTGGAAAGCAACTGACGCAGAGAAAAAAACAGCATGAGATGGCCCTTTAAAATTGTTTAACTTTTTTGAATACGACGAATTGGGAGTGTGAGAAAAAAATCGAGTGACTTGGACAGCCAGCCGATGCCGGTCAATGACGGTTTGGACACAGCAACCGTCCCGTTTACCCGTCGGTCCCCGGAAACCCGATTGGCAGCCCGGATTCGTAATCTGTACTCAGCAAAATCACGTCCGCTTTCGTCCTGGCGGCAGCACCGTAAAAGACGCAGCAGTTAAAAATCACGACAACCAGGGTTCTCATGGCATGGCCCAATCATTCGTTTGCGGAATGTTCGATTGCGACTGTGAATGCCGGTCCTCACCCACTGGACGCCACGCAATCCTGTTTTTTTTGACAAATCTGAACGATTTGAATCACGAGCCTCTGTAAACTGCGCAGCAGCCTCATCGCTTCGATGAAGAGAATGACAATGGATCAAACTGAAGAATCAGTCTGGCTGGACAACATCATTCACCGCCGCAACGGTTACGAAGCGGCGGCTGTGGATGAATTTGCAGACCGACTGTTGCGACTGGCTCGTTCGCGATTACCCGGTCGATTGCAGCAGCGAGTCGACCCGGAAGACATTGTTCAATCCGTCTTTAAAAGCTTTTTTGCTCGCCACGAAGCCGGACGTTTTTGCTTTGAACAGGCAACGGATGTCTGGCGACTATTGGCCGCGATTACCTGGCACAAAGTCCAGCGTTCGATTCGATATCATCATCAGCTGGAACGCGATGTCCAAAAGGAAACGGGCACCTCATCCACGCCCATTGAACAACCCGGCAGCGATCCCACGGCGTCATCATTGGTTGTCATGATGGAACTGCTCGACCAGATCATGAGCCGCATTCCCGAAAAGCATCGCGAGATTCTGCGGCTAAGAATGGACGAATATTCGATTGATGAGATTTCTGAAGCCGTTGGCGTGTCGTCTCGCACGGTCGATCGGGCATTAGCTCTGGTACGCGAAGTCGCTACTGAGTTGTTAGAAGAGAAACCTGGTTAAGCGAAGAGAAACTCGCCTGAAGCTCCATGAAACTAACCAACTGGCAACTCCATGAACCCATTCTACTCGCGTTCGAAGACGCATGGGCCACGGGGCAGGTGCCGCAGGTGGACGCGTTTCTTCACCCCACGGCAGAAGAGCCACATCTGGAACTATTGGCCGAATTGGTCATGATCGACTTCGAGCATCGTTGCCAACGATCAATGGCAACAAACCTTGATGAGTACCTGTCACGATTTCCCAACTTGAAATCAGATCCGGAAATTCTGAACGAACTCATTCAGCATGAATTTCGTCTGCGACGAAAATTCGGCAGTTATCCAACTCAGGCGGAAATCGATAGCCGTTTCGGTGCTGACAGCACAGCCCGACAAATCTGGCACCGAATGTCAGACTCAAACGGACAACAAGCCAACGCCGCCGCTCAGCTTCCAAGCGGCACGCGGATCAATTCTTATGTGATTGAAAACGTCGTCGGCACTGGCGCTTTTGCCACGGTGTATTCAGCAACTGACAGCCGACTCAACCGTAAAGTCGCGATCAAGTTGTTGACACAATCATCCGATCTGCGTCCGGAACTCCGGCAACGACTGCAACGAGAAGCTCAGGCTGTAGCGTCGATCAGCCATCCCAATATCGTGCCGGTGTTTGAATCCGGCATGTTCGGAGATCACGCGTACATCGTCACCAGACTGGTCCATGGAGAAACGCTGGCTCAACACCTGCGGAACCATACTCTGACAGCCAGGCAATCCGTAGAACTAGTCTGCCAACTTGCTGCTGCGTTGAGTGAAATGCATCGCCTGGGCGTAATTCATCGCGACATTAAACCAGCCAATATCATGCTGGAGAATGGAATTCCACAACTGCTGGACTTCGGGCTGGCAGCGATGACGGACGCCAGCCAGCAGCTCACACATGACGGCGACATCGTTGGGACTCCCGCTTTCATGCCGCCCGAACAGGCTGACGGCAGAGCAGGGCACTCAGACGCAAGAAGTGACATCTACAGCCTTGGTGCTGTCTTGTATCGACTTGTCTGCGGATGCCTTCCGTTTGAAGGCAACACAAGTGAAGTCATCAGCAGAGTCCTGCACCAGGAAGCTCGCATTTCAACCGCGACGACGCAACAAATTGGCAAAGACCTGCACACAATCATTCTGAAATGCCTGCAAAAAAATCCTGCCGATCGATATCAAACGGCGAACGACCTGGACCAGGATCTCCGCAGATACTTAAACGGGACTCCGATTCACGCTCGCCCCATCGGACTCATGACGCAACTCGGCAAGTGGTGCCGACGTAGACCGGCGTTGGCAACAATGTCAGCCATCGCGTTCATTGCCGTTTGCGTGCTGGTCGCTGTTTCTGGCCGGGTCGGCCACATCCTGCAACAGCGAGATTCGGCTCAGCAAACCACTCTGCAAACGCAGCAGCAACTGGCTGCATCCGCCGCTGAAGCTGGACTGCTGGCGTTGCAACGTGGACAAGTAGAAATGCGATTGAGCGCTTTCAACAGAGTCTCAGGCAGGGGCACAGAGAACGTGTTTTTGTCTTGTTGAAGCTGGTGGAATCCCACTTCATCCGTGGCGACATCGAATCCGCATTGAGCAACTGGACACAGGCTGAACAGGAACACTCCTCCAACCAACTCAAAAAATCGGTGAATACTGAAGCGGAACATAGTCAAATTGAACTCTGGAAAGCAGAGTTAGCATTGGCAGGTTGCCTTCAACCTGAAGACGGAGCCACTCTTTTTGAACACGCTCGAAAGCTACTGCTACCGGAACCGGACCGTCTTTACATCGACGGCATGTTGGCAGACACGAGTCTCGAAGCAGTGTTGCTGTTTCGTCGATCAATCCAAACCGCCCCATTCCATTATCGCGCAAGGATGATGCTGATCACGACTCAACTTTCGCTGGCGATGCTGGAACAGGCGAAAGCTGACATTCAAGTCGCTCGGCAAATGTACCCGGAGAACACCGACTTCATCCTGCTGGAAGGACTCCATCATGCTCTTACCCTGGCTCCGGAACAGGCACAGCAGGTTCTGGAGCTCGCGAATTTTTCGAGTAACGAACTAAACAACTGGACCACGCTTTATGGCATCGCCGGCACACTTGTGAACAGTCCGGCGATCGACACCGGAATGGGCGAACTTGATGAAGCACAGCTAACCGAAGTCTGCAAGCTAATTTCCACCATCATGTTACCGTTATTTCGTGAACGTCACTGGAGACTGCCCTTACAAACGGAAACTCAACTTAAGAATGTCTTTAGCAAATGGCTGGACCAGAAAACCGCTGGTGCCCAACCGTCGCACGCCAGCACGATCGCGACGCTGGAAACGGCAATTCAAGTACACCCGGAAGCATCGCTGATGATTGCTCTGGGAGGCCTGCGGCTATTGCAATGCGACGGAAACCCGGCAAACGCTGAATCAGAGATTCCTAAACTGGAACTCGCACGATCCGCCTATCGCCAATCGATCAAACATCCCGGGTATTTGAAGCATGGTGATCAAATGACGTGGAAGGCACTTTTCACAATTGCCACCGTCCTTGGCCAGATGATGCATCACGAGGTCGCTGAAAATTTTCAACAGGTCCTGCACGCCGCCTCAATGATCCAAACGGATTCGATCAACGTCGCTTCCCGTGCGAGAACATTTGTGATCCTGATTATGGAACATGGCAACAACGCTCAAGCCATTCGTTGGGTGGACCGGTGGATTGAACTTTCCACAATGGGCAGTCAAGGCTGGCAAGACGCCGTTTGGCACAAAGCCGTGCTTGCCAAACGTCTTGAACAATGGGTCGATGTCATTCGGTCGTGCGACGCGTTGCTGGACGTCGACCCGACCTATCCTGAAGTCGTTCCATTACGAGACTTTGCGGTGGCAAAACTTCGTGACGTTCTGGGTGATGAACAGACCGAGCTTCCCTGATGAATTCTCCATAATCAGCACTTCGGCGTGCCCCCACGTCAACGAACCTGGCACATTCAACGCAGCAGAGATTCCAGCGACGGTTGGCGCTGTCCGGAAAAATGTCGCTGGAAATTCTCGGAAAACGCGTGAAACGGCGATTGACCGGTAGGCTCGCGAACATAATCGTCACGTTTTTGATGCCAGACACGTCGTCAGTAGATGAAATTGCCCAAACACGTCACAATGGAGGAAAACTGGGGTTCCCCAGCCAAATATCCGACCGGAAGCCATATTTTTGGCCATCAATTCACGCAGTTGGCATCGGGCTGGCTAAGACAACCGCTGCGAGAGGAAATTCAAACAGTGAGCACAGGATCACATTACACAGTTTTGGCTCGTCGTTTTCGCCCTCAGGCGTTTGACGACGTGGTTGGCCAGGAACACGTCTCGCAAGCTTTGCGGAATGCAATTCGAGCCGGCCGAGTTGCTCATGCGTACCTGTTCACTGGCGCTCGCGGAGTCGGCAAGACGTCCAGCGCACGCATTCTGGCCAAAGCATTGAATTGCCCCAATGTTCAGGACGGCGTTCCCTGTAATAATTGTGAAATCTGTGACGGCATTGGTGCCGGCAACGATGTTGACGTGCTGGAAATCGACGGTGCCTCCAATCGAGGTATCGACGACATCCGTTCGCTGCGAGCCAACGCCAACAGCCGACCGATGCAGGGCAAGTACAAGCTGTACATCATCGACGAAGTTCACATGCTTACCCGAGAAGCCTTTAATGCACTTCTGAAAACGCTTGAAGAACCGCCTCCGAATGTGAAGTTTGTGTTCTGCACGACGGAACCAAACAAAGTTCCCGACACTATTCTTTCACGATGTCAACGATTCGACTTCAGCGCCATCGGCGAAGAATCAATCGGCAAACGCCTGAAAGAAATTGCCACCGCCGAAGGCTTTGAAGTCGAAGACGACGCCGTCGAACTTGTCGCGCGGCGAGCTCGCGGGTCTATGCGAGACAGTCAATCTTTATTCGACCAGTTGCTGGCATTCAGCGACGGGACAGTTCGCGCGGACGACGTTCACCGTATGCTGGGAACAGCCAGCGATGACATGCTGATTGCGCTATTCGACGCAATCGCCGAACACCGGCCGGGGGAAGTATTGAACACTTTGGACGCGGCAATCCGAGGCGGCGTGCAATCCGGAGAACTGCTTGATCAATGCGTGGGATATGTCCGTGATCAAATGGTCGTGCTAAGTGCGGGCGCTAAAGTGCCATTGTGCAGTGTTGGTCCCAGTCGCCGCGAAATCGTCCAAAAACAGGCAGCGCGTTTGGGCATGCCAAACGTGATGGCCGCGTTTCAGATACTTTCAGAAGCCAAAGGGCGAATGCTTCGCAGCACATTTGCTCAAGTGCTTCTGGAAATGGCACTGGTGCAGATCGCGCTGCTGGAGAACCTGTCGGCAATCAGCAAACTTCTGTCCGGCGAACTTCCTGCACTGCCAGCACCAGTTGAAGGCGCTTCACCCGCAGCTTCCAACTCAGCAAGTCCATCAGCCGCCAGTGCTGGCGCATCGCCGGACGATTCGGACGCCGGAAAAAAAAAACCTGAAGAATCCGTAATTCAGGCACCGGAGCCGCAAAAAACGGCACCCGAACCATCAAGACGGATCGAATTCCGACAGGAAAACGCGGAGCAGATCCTGACGGAAGTAATTTCACAAACGGGATTTACGTTGTCGTCGGCATTGAAGTCACTGACGTCAATAGCAATTTCTGGACCAAACGGACTAGAATTACGCTTGGGCTCGACCTATGATTTCCAAAAGCGAGTGATTGAGCAGTCGGAAAATCGAAATTCGCTGCAATCAATCGTCGCTAATTTAACGGGTGTCGACCCGTTGATCTCTTTAAAAATCATCGCCGAATCTGCCAGGCAAGCACCACAGGTAACAGAAGCCCCCAAGCCAACAACATCTCAGGAACATAAAAAGGAATCGCCGCCTCAAATTAAAGGCCCGAGTCCGCTGAACGTACGAAATGATATCGATCCCGAACAGGATGCTTTCGTACAGCATGTCGTTGATTTGTTCGGGGCGAAGGTTGTAAGGATTACCGACGCGCCGGCTCGGCGAGAAGCGGTTGCGGAAACAGATGAGGACGACTAAAGATGTTTGAACAACTGAAAAATCTTGGCTCAATGATGCAGCAGGCTCAGCAAATCCAGGGGCGCATGGCTGAAGTAAAAGACAAAATCGCTGAAATGCGAGTCGAAGGAATTTCCGGCGGCGAAATGCTTAAAGTCGTTGCGACTGGCGACATGAAAATTGTCAGTGTCCACATCGAACCATCTTTGATTGAAAGCCAGGATGTGGAAATGATTGAAGAACTGGTTGCGGCAGCAACGAACCAGGCACTGCAAAAAGCAAAAGAAGCGGCAGCCGCCGCAATGTCAGAAGTTGCAGGTGGAATGAACATTCCGGGACTGGGCGATGCATTGTCAAAGTTCGGACTGGGCGGCGATAAGTAATTGCAGCGTTCCAATTCACAAGAACGCTTGGTCAACCGAATACAACACATCACACCACGACGATTTAAAAACGTTTCAACACACAACGCTTGGGCGAGGCTGCCAAAGCAAGCTTGCGGGAATCATCAAAAGGCAACAGGGATGGCTGGAATGAAATCAGATGCAACCGACCACCCCTATGGCGTCAGCGTCGGGCGATTGATTGACGAATTCAACAAGCTGCCAGGCATTGGCAGAAAGTCGGCAGAACGGCTCGCCAACTACGTGCTGTCCTGCAATGTGGCGGAAGCAAACTCACTGGCCGACGCGATTCGTAACGTAAAGACGTCTGTCAAAAGATGTAGTAACTGTTTCAATCTGACAGAAACCGAAATCTGCAGCCTGTGCCAGGATCCGCGTCGAGAAGCCTCCGTCATTTGTGTTGTTGAGCAACCGAAAGACGTTGTCGCTTTGGAATCAAGTGGGGCGTTTGGCGGTCGCTACCATGTTTTGGGAGGACGCATTGCTCCACTGGAAGGGACCGGTCCGGAAAATCTGACCATCAACCAACTGATCAAAAGAATTCGACGCGACGGCGTGACAGAGCTGGTAATGGCCACCAATCCGACTTTGGAAGGCGACGGCACAGCTTTGTTTATTACGAATCTACTGGAAAACGACAATGTAAAGATTACACGACTTGCGCGTGGTATCGCGTCGGGCAGCGTGTTGGAATTTGCCAACCGAGAAATGCTGGCCGACGCGCTGCGAGGTCGACAATCGTTCTAGAATCGTGCTTTACTCACACAAACCACCCTCTTAGTCATTGAATCAATAGAAACCCGGAATTGTTGGCACCGCGTTTGCGTACCGCTGTCACGTTGTGACATAAGCTGGTCTCATTGACGCAGACCTGTAGTTCTCAGGACGATCGTTTCCGACATGCACCTGAACATTTCTCAGCAAATGAAGATGAGCCAGCAAATGAAGCTGGCCCCGCGGATGATCCAGTCCATGGAGATTCTGCAGCTGAACATGATGGCGCTGAACGAACGCATCGAACAGGAACTTGTCGAAAATGTGACTCTGGAAGTTGTCGACAAGGATCGTGATCAGCCGTTCTCAGAAGCCGACGAAGTGATTCGTCCGGACGACAAACGAGAAGCTCGCGAACTGGACAAAGACGTTGAACAGCGAGAGCTGGTCAACGATAACGACAAGAACAACGAATCCGATTTCGAACGTCTGCTGGAAATATCCTCCGACTGGCCCGAAGACAACGTCAGCTTTGGCGGAAGCCAGTCGTCGAATCAGATTTCCGACAGCATGGACCGTCAGCACGACGCCATGGCCAACATGATGGCCAGACCACAGTCGCTGCACGAATATCTGCTGGAACAATTCAGCTTCAACAGCATCGACCAGTCACTTAGCCAGTTTGGCGAATACCTGATCCAGCACCTGGACCATAACGGCCGGCTGCAAAGCCTGTTGGCCGAAATCTGTCAGCAGTTCAATCGCGTTTACGACCAAAGCCTGACTAACGAACAGGCCGAAGAAGTACTTGTGATGATTCAGCAACTGGACCCGCCAGGTGTTGGCGCCAGAGACTACAACGAAATGTTGTTGCTGCAGATCACCGACAACATGCCCTTCCATGAAGTCATGCGAGTGCTGGTGCGTGACCATCTGGAAGACATTGCCTTCAATCGCCTGCCCATCATTCAAAAAGCCACCGGCTACAGCATCGATATGATTAAGGTGGGAATCGAACAGATTCAGACCTTAAATCCGTATCCTGGTCGAGGCTTTGAACAACGCCCTGTACAGCGAGTTACGCCGGACCTGGCCGTCGAAAAAGACGACAAAGGCAACTACGTCGTTCGCCTGCTGGACGAATATGTACCAGAACTTCGCATCAGTCCACGCTATGCGAAAATGCTGAAAGAAAATCCAACCGCAGAAACACGCGAGTGGATCAAGAAGAAGGTCGAATCCGCACGATGGTTGATTGAATCGATTGAGCAACGCTATAGCACCGTAAAAAAGGTGGCTCAGGAAATCATCAATCACCAGACCGAGTTCATTGAAAACGGGCCGGAGTTTATTTGTCCGCTGAAGATGCAACAGATCGCGGATCGCGTGGGAGTACATGTCACCACGGTTTCCAGAGCTGTGGATGAAAAATGGATTCAGACGCCGCGAGGACTGTTTCCACTGAAACGATTCTTTGGCGGCGGAACGCAAACAGCCGAAGGCGAAGAAGTGGCATGGGACACAATTCGCATCAAACTGCAGGAACTCATCGACGGCGAAGACAAAGTCAAACCACTTAGCGACGACGCACTGGTAGACTCACTGGCAGAGCAGGGCTTGAAACTTGCACGTCGAACGATCACCAAGTATCGCAAGCAAATGGGAATCCCCAGCTCTCGACAACGTAGAGAATACTAATCACCTGCTGAATACCCGAATCGGTTACTGACGTTTTGCTGGCGTGCCGATTTCAACTGACGCCGGAAGCTGGACTTCTTAAAGCCCCGAACTTGTCACATTGAGTCAGGTTTTCAGAGCGAGAACGAAGCGTTTCCGAGCAGCAGGTCGAATGGTCTGAGGCACGGCCTCGTTGGAATCTGACGACGACTCTTTCAATGAGTCGTTCTCGTCACTGTTTTTCACAGGATGATTTTGCCAGAATGAAACGCCTTGCTCGCGTTTACCAATAAACATCCGGGATTGCATCTTATGGAACGACGTCATTTTCTGCAGGCTTCCTCCGCAGCACTTCTCGCAGGACTCTCGCCTCGACTTTTCGCTGCCAGCCCTCAGAAGCAGCTGAAAGTTGGCCTGATTGGCTGCGGCTGGTATGGCAAATGCGACCTGCTGCGACTGATTCAGGTTCGCGATGTTGAAGTCGTGGCACTGTGCGATGTCGATAGCCGCATGCTTAGCGAAGCGACGACTATCGTGGCTGAACGTCAAAAATCCGGCAACACCCCGCGCACGTTCGGCGACTATCGCACCATGCTGGATGAAGTCGAATTCGATATCGTTCTGGTGGACACACCGGACCACTGGCACGCATTACCAGCGATTGCTGCTATGGAAAAAGGCGCTGACGTCTGGGTTCAGAAGCCGACGGGAGTTGACGTCATTGAAAGCCAGGCCATGCTGTTTGCCGCCAGAAAGCTGGGGCGAGTTGTACAGGTGGGGACTCAGCGACGCAGCACTCCTCACCTGATTGAGGCTCGCGACAAGGTCATCAAGCAGGGACTTTTGGGGGACGTGGGACTGGTGGAAGTTTATTGCTACTACCACATGAGAAATCAAAAGAACCCGCCCGATACGTTGCCTCCGGAAAACCTCGACTACGAAATGTGGACCGGCCCCGCACCGATGCGACCTTACAACGAAATCGTGCACCCTCGCGGCTGGCGTGCCTTCATGGAATATGGCAACGGAATTGTAGGAGACATGTGCGTGCATATGTACGACATGACTCGCTGGATGCTGGACCTTGGATGGCCAAGCCACATCAGTTCAAACGGCGGCATTCTGGTTCAAACAGAAGCCAAAGCCAACATTACTGACACGCAAACGGCAACCTTCCAACATCCCGACTTCCCGGTGATCTGGCAGCACCGTTCCTGGGGCGACGCTCCTGACCCTCAGTATCCATGGGGAACGACAATCTACGGCAGTAAAGGCACGCTGAAGCTGGATGTGAACAAGTACGACTTCATCCCACGCGGCGGCGGCAAATCAATGCATGGTGAAGCTTTGTTTGAATACGACAAATACCCGGAAGACAAAACCGAAAAGGACCTTGAACGACACGTTGCGTCTGCGATTCGCGGTCACATGGTGAACTTCCTTGACTGTATTGAATCGCGGGAGAAACCTGTTGCCGATATCGAACAGGGGCATATCTCATCATCCAGCTGCATTCTGGCAAACGTCGCAATGGATCTTGGCAGAACTCTGGAGTGGGACCCAACAACCCACACTGTCAAAAACGACAGAGAAGCCAACCAAAGACTAAGACGCCCGTATCGAGCACCGTGGATCCATCCTGAACCAGTGTAAGATACGGTACAATATTACAGCGCACTTTTCCCACGGCGCGAATGCACTCTCCCCTTTGCAGTGGACGAAGCTGGTCGAGTTTCGCTGTGCAAGAACGCGTCTACGCGTTCTTTTGCGAAGTGGTAGTGAATTTATGGAGTGCGGCGACTTGTCACCGCTTTCTTTACCTACAGCACTTCAAAGTGCCAGATCTTCCATTTGCTGACCGTCCATAAATAGAAAGCTTCAACAAGTCGAAGCACTTCAAAGGATAGGTTCACAGTCTCAGAGCGGAAGGCGACCAAGTCTTATGGTCGCCTGCTTTACCGGCAACCACGCACTGCCCAAGAACAAGCTCTCGTTGATTGGCCGGAACCGTGCGTTTAGCGTGGGCAAATTGGTGGGCGACGACAGGAATAACGAATACCAGCAGCGCACATCTACGATCCACAGTCAGTCAAGTTCATCGGATTCGATGAATCCCTTGAAGATTGAAACAATCGTTTCGGTCCGCGTTTGGAAGTTTGCCCGACACGCATCTCGAACCATCTGCAGATATTCGAGATCAAGCGTGGCGCTGGTTCCCACGTTGAATTGATCCATGCTCCACCGTGAAAAACCGCGTTCGGGCACGGAGTCGTTAAACAGAATTGACACATACCGATGGCGTGGGTCAGCACTGAGCTTTGCCATCAGGGCATTTACTGCGTCAAACTCGCCTTCGATGAATTGCAGAAATCTGCGTCCGCAATTGAAGAAGACTCCAGTGATACCGTTCTCCTGGTTGCTGATTCTTGCCTTGGCTACGATCGCCTCAACCGTCGATTCAAGTTCACTGTCGGTTCCGGCAAACTCACTTGTGTAAACGATCAGATGCATCTCAATCAATCCAGACTCTGGGCATGCAAACGCATCAGACATTTGCCGAAACACGAAGTAGCCAAATTATCCGTGTCTACACGGGCTCCGAAGGCCAGGTTATTTTCGACCTGGCACCTCGGAATCGAATTCTGCAAACAAACGCCAGAGACACACCACTAGTTCTTAGCAAGTTCTCGCAGCACTGTGTGAAGGATTCCACCGTTGCGATAGTACACCACCTCCACAGGCGTATCGATCCGACATGTTGTCACAAAGTGAACCTCTTCGCCGTTCGCCTTGCGTGCCGTAACTTCTACTGCCTGTCGAGGCTCAAGTGAATCATCCAACCGAATATCGAAGACTTCGGTTCCATCAAGTTCCAGACTTTCGCGACTCTCGCCTTCTCTAAACTGAAGCGGCAAAACACCCATACCCACAAGATTGCTGCGGTGGATACGCTCAAAACTGGTAGCGATGACAGCTTTAATGCCAAGCAAAAACGTACCTTTTGCGGCCCAGTCACGAGACGATCCGGTGCCATATTCGGCACCGGCCAGCACCACCAAAGGAGTCGCATCCTTCTTGTATTTCATGGCGGCATCGTAAATCGAAGTCTGTTCGCCCGTTGGATAGTAAATGCTGACGCTGCCTTCTGTTCCAGGAGCCAACAGATTTTTCAAACGAATGTTTGCGAACGTTCCGCGAGTCATGACTCGATCGTTGCCGCGGCGACTTCCGTAGCTGTTGAAGTCTTTAACGTCCACACCTTCCGCCTGAAGGTACTTTCCAGCTGGACTGTCTGGCTTGATCGCCCCGGCAGGACTGATGTGGTCTGTTGTGGTGGAATCCCCCACGGAAATCAAACAGCGAGCACCCTCAATTGCTGCAATTGGCGACGGGGTCACGGGCATATCAACAAAGAACGGAGGCTCCTGCACATAGGTGCTTTTGTCGTTCCATTCGTAAAGAGCACTGTCAGAGCTTTTGATCGCCTGCCACTCTTCCGGACCATTTGCAGCTCCGGCATATTGTTCAACAAACATCTCGGGAGACATAGCAGCGGAGATTGTACTCGCGATTTCTGCCTGAGTTGGCCAGATATCCTTTAGAAAGACATCAGCACCATTTTGATCCTGCCCGATTGGATCGTTGTCCAGGTCGACATCTACGGTGCCAACCAATGCATAAGCCACTACCAACGGAGGACTTGCCAGGTAGTTAGCCTTCACCAACGGATTAACTCGACCTTCAAAGTTGCGATTTCCGGACAGCACGGCAGCCGCCACAAGATCTCCACCGGTTACGGCACTTGCCACGGAATCCGGCAAGGGCCCGCTGTTACCGATGCAGGTTGTGCAGCCGTAGCCCACGGTTTGGAAGCCTAGTTCATCCAAAGGCTTATCCAGACCAGCCTTAGCAAGATATTCAGTCACAACGCGAGATCCGGGAGCCAGGCTTGTCTTTACCCACGGCTTGCGAGTCAAACCCTTTGCGACGGCATTTCTGGCCAACAAGCCAGCTCCCACCATTACGCTGGGGTTACTGGTGTTGGTGCAACTGGTAATCGCAGCAATAACAACAGCTCCATCAGCGATCTCCGAAGTTGAACCAGCTTCCTCAACCTTAACTGGTGCAGAAGGAGTTGCCTTGGCGAACGTTGTGCCCAGGTCCTTCTTCCATGAAGGTTGCATGTCTTTCAGCAAAATACGGTCCTGAGGTCGTTTGGGGCCAGCCAATGATGGCAATACGGTGCTCATGTCCAGACCCAGAGTGCTGCTGAAGCGTGGTTCCGGCGAGTCATCCGTTCGGAACAAGCCCTGTTCTTTGGTGTATCGTTCAACCAGATCGACAAGCTCAGCCGGACGACCGGTTCGACGTAGATAGTTCAGTGTTTCTCCGTCGACAGGGAAGAAGCCCATGGTGGCACCGTATTCCGGAGCCATATTTGCCAAAGTCGCTCGGTCGGCCAGACCAAGCTTTGCCATACCTTCGCCGTAGAATTCGACAAACTTGCCAACACAACCGTGAGCTCGCAGCATTTGAGTAACGGTAAGAACAAGGTCAGTCGCCGTTGCACCTTCCGGCAGAGCACCTGTCAGCTTAAAGCCCACAACTTCAGGCGTCAGCATATACACCGGTTGCCCCAACATGACGGCTTCCGCTTCAATGCCTCCAACGCCCCAGCCAACAACGCCCAGGCCGTTGATCATAGTTGTGTGGCTGTCAGTTCCGACAAGGCTGTCTGGATAAGCAACGCCATTGGTCACCATCACAACCTTGGCCAGATATTCCAGATTCACTTGGTGAACAATGCCAGTGGCAGGCGGAACTACGCTGAAGTTTTCAAACGCTTTCTGCCCCCATCGAAGAAATTCATAGCGTTCGTTGTTGCGTTCAAATTCAATTTCAACGTTATGCTTCAATGCAAAGCGGCTGGCGAATTCATCAACCTGCACGCTGTGGTCAACAACCAGATCGCATTGAACCAGCGGGTTGATCTTCTTCGGATCGCCACCCATTCTAACCATTGCACTTCGCAACGCCGCCAGGTCAACAACAGCCGGCACACCGGTGAAGTCCTGCAGAACAACTCGCCCCGGCTTAAACGGCACTTCCACCTGAGCGGGAGCCGTGGCGTTCCAATTGGCAAGATTGTTTACGTCATCCGGATTAACGATAAAGCCGTCAACGTTTCTCAAACACGCTTCCAGCAAAACACGAATAGAAAACGGAAGAGTATTGATTTCCCCAATACCGTCGTCGGCGAGTTTACGAAGACTAAAATACTTTACGTCGCCGGCTGAGGTTGAAAGAATCGCTTCAGCACCGAAAGGGTTCATTGAGGCCATTTTGGAAGACTTAGTGTTTGATGTGTGGCTGAAAAGGAAATCGATTGAGTACACAAAAATGGTGAGGCTGCGTCGATCTTTAGCCTGACCTTGTTGCGATCGCTATCGGCATTGTAGAGAAGCGTCTGAAAGTCTCAATTCGCCAATGCCTGTATTGGCAACGCCAATCTCAGAACTCGCGATAAAACCCGCAAGAGTCTTACTCGAAATGGGCCGAAACGCGACGTTTCACACGAATTCGCACAGGACAAGCCGAGTTTTCGGGGCTCTGTCGCCGCCGGAACACTTCAGAAGCGAACTCAGCCTGAATTGAAAACAACCATTCTCACTGAACGGAACCGTAAAAGATCCATAGTCTCCAGACTTCGGACGCCGCTTTCGGAACCCCGGGGTTCTAGCGAATCCGGCGGCTAACGATCCATTAAACGAGGTCGCCATACCGGTCTGAGGAAAATCCACCACGGCGATTCCGCACTAAACGTGTCCGCGCTGCGGTAGGTCTTCAACGGATCCTGAATTGGCACCTATTCGGCGTTCCAGATTTTCACGTCGTCAATCTTTATTGATTCACCACGCATGACAAACCGATAGTTCGGCTTGTCTGCGTCCAGGCGAGCATTTTCGGCAGTCACTTTGAGTCCGTTGTCGGTCATCACCACAACTTTGTTTCCCACCATTTCGACCTGCATCGTATACCACTTACCCTGCTCAAACGTTCCCTTGGCAGATCCAATTGTTTCGCTCTTGATCGACTTATCTTTCTTGTCCGCATCCGTTCTCACAACCAATCCGGTTGGAGAAACAAGTGCTCGGAAAAGATGACCTCTGGCATAGTTCAAACTGAAGTGAAACCCATCCGTTGAATCATCAAGCTTAAACGAAAACCGTACAACGGAATTTCGATTCTTCTTTTGACAACTCAGCACTGCCGCATGCATATCGGCTTTCAGTTCTTTGCCAACAATCGCTCCATCAGCACTCTGCCAATCTCCCTTAACCGCCGCCCAAACCTTTTTATCAAGATCGCCCGCGTCAAAAGATTCGTCCAAAACCACAGCAATGGGTTTAGCCAACACGGGAGAAATATCGACGTTCTTGTCAGCCAGACAAACAGAAGACGCCAACAACAACAGACAGAATGGAAGAATCGTTTTCACTTATGAGTTACTCCAAACAGAAAGAATCAGCTATTCGCTGAAAACCAACAGCACGTGACTTTGTGGTGAAACTAACACCAACAGCCGCACATGCCAAGCCAGCCGTAACGCACACGGCATTACTGCATCCTGACGCAATTAATCACCACACGACAACGCGCGATGGCTTGACGATACGTTCATATGCTCAATCATGCCGAACCAATTCGGCACCACTGGCCTCTTTGGCAATATTGTCCAGAACCATTGGCAAAAACAGCACACCGGAATAATGATTGGCTGGCATTTTGATGTAATGACTGGATGCCACACCACTTGCCTTCGCAAACGAATCAGTACTTTCGGCCGTTACCACAGTGTCGAATGTTGCGGCGTACAGCCACAGCCGATCTTTGTTAATTCTGTGTGCCAGCCGGTTCGGTTCAAACCGATTCAACAAGTCGTGAACCCGTTCACCTTCGTAGCCCTGCCGCTTCAACAATTCGCGCAGATCCGCTGTTTCGCGTTGCCCCCTGGCGACAAGATTGGGCAAATTGCCTCCTGCCAAAAGTATAAACGTGCGATAGAAGGCGTCATCCAATCCGGCAGTTGTAGCGGCAATAAATCCTCTCAGACTTGTTCCCTGCAGACTGACTTTAGAACCATCAATCGCTGGCAACGTTTTTACGGCATCAAGAGTCCTCCGCACATCAGCAATTCCCTGGCGCATCAACGTCGCGAATTCCTGATCTTCTGAACGCATGCCTGGCGGACGGCGACTTCCATAAAATGGCAACTGCACCATAAATGCGTGCAGTCCACGGTCGCGAAGTCCGCGAGCCACCATGCGACCAACCGTCATGCCTCTACCGGATTCATGCACAACAACAACAGCCGGAGCTTTCTGTAACAACCCGGTTTTGTTGGTGACGCCATACCATTCCACCACAACCTGATCATTTTCAGCATGCCCTGAATCCACAGCAGAATGAAAAGTCAGCGCTGCGCTGCAACCAAATTGATCGGATTCGATACAGGCGACGGAGAATTCACTGGCCGTCCAACACAATCCTTCAAGGCACTGTCTGGCGTCTGACAAGTCATCAACAGGCTTCGCCAATGAATCCTTTGCGACAAAGGACTTGCCAATAAGCGCATTCGCTGAAAACAAACCAGCCTCGTCCGCCATCACGACAACTTCGCAGTCGCTCAGGCAAACGCTCAACAACAGCACAGCCAAAATCCCGAACACTGGACAACGACGTTGATAATCACCGCTCATTCGTACCACCTTTGTGAAACTTCAAACGTTCCTGTACGTCGCAGGATATCACTGCATCAGCAAACTCACACCGCCCAGTACTCAAATTTCAACCTGCAGTATTCGCACTGCAAATCACCTGCAGTGCTGCCGCTGCACGAGAACGCCAACTCTGCGACTCGACAACCAAAAAATCACGCGTAACGTATTGCGACACAACCAGTTACATAAAACCAACAATCCAGCAACCACAATCTGGCACGGTATTTGACTTAGTGACCTGAGCACAACATTCCTCAAGACAAAAGGAGGTTTCAGGTCATGTCAGAAACACACTTCAATTCAAAACTTTCCATCCCGATAGACGGTGCCGAACCATCGCATCACAAAGATGGACCGACAGCAAGTCAGCGGTCTTTTCTGGAACGCTTTCTGGACAGCTTCTTTCAAGAGAAAAACATTAAATGGCTGCTGGTCGTTGGTGCCTGCATCGTGTTTGGCTCTTCACTGATGCTTGTTACAAAGGCGTGGCCTAACTGGTCGAATTCAATGCGTTTTCTGACGATTCTCGGTTACACGGGACTCATCTACGCGGCCGCCGAAGTCAGCCGCCTGCGACTTGGGCTGACATCCACCTACAAAGTTTTGTACTCGCTGACCCTGTTGCTGCTGCCGATTAGTTTTTTGGCACTGCAGTGGCTGACCGCCAGTTCCGGAACGCAGTCACTCAACATCATCAAACTATGCGGACTGCTGGTTCCAGCGATTGCGTTTCTGTGGTTCGCCAGTTGCCGAATTCTAGATCACGTACTGAAAGGACGCCAAACCACGTTTCTGGCCAGCTTTTGTCTGCTTAGCATCGCTGGTGCATTGCCGCGATTCAATTCGGCACCAGCGGCATTTGCATTCACCGCCATCATGTGGGTGATATTTTCAGCCGGCATCTTAAAGGTGAATCGACATATCTTCTGGTTGGCGGAAGAACATCGCCTGCCTCGAGTTTTTGGTTTTCTGCCAATCGCAATGCTGGGACTGCAGTTTATTGTCCTGATTGCCACCAAAGCCGTGCATGCCGTTCCAATGCAATGGATGGGGCTTGTCTGTGTGTTGGTAGCCGCCACGGTATTCGTCACAGCCAGAACTGTGGCAGACGTGTTTCGCCAGCGAACTGGCAATCTTGTACGCCCGCTTCCGTGGCATATCGTCGTTCCCATTTTTTCCGGGCTGGTACTGACAGCGTTGGGCATGGCATTGTCCTTCAAAGGATTCAGCTACACAGGAACCACCACTTATGCCGTCATTCCAACGTCAATTATTGCGACTGTGTTAATGTGGATGGCCGCTCGCGACACTCGCCACACGGGCTTTGTCTGGGCTGGCATCATCTGTGCGACGGTCGCCTACCAGTGCAGTCCGACTTTATTTTCTGATGTCGTTCAAGCGATGAAGGACGGTGCGGCTCAGGCGATCAATCGACAACGAGTTCCGTTTTCACTGTACGGAATTACCTACATACCATTACTGTCAGTGTTCGCGATTGCCAGCAGATGGTTCGCCAATCGCAAAGAGTTGGCGTTCAGTGCTCCACTTAAGCACTTTGTAACCCTGGTCAGCGCCGTGCTGTTTGTTGCATCAATCACAGATCAAGTGTCACTGTTCGTTGTGTCGTCAGCTTACGTTGTTATGTCTCTGATGTTCGCCATGCTGTTTGCTGACCGTCGATACGTTCTGACGTCGCAGCTTAGCCTGGTTGTTGCAACGGGCATGTCAATTGCCGCACTTAACAACATGGGATACACCAACATCGCATTGGAATGGACGCCCGCGTTGCTTGCAGCACTTGCGGTGGCACTTACAGCAACGCGATTGCCGGACAGGATTCTGAACACAATTCCGTTGCATGCCAACAGCATTGTTCAACATCGCGATGTCAACACGAACAGACTAACAGGACACTCGCTGTGGCTGCAGACCCAGGACGGAAGCAACCGATGCCTCAGCCAACTGACCGGCTACGTCACGGCGTTTCTGTTGGCAACACACTGGGTGGGCCACTCACTGGTACACTTTTCCGATCAGCTGAGCAACGCCGCTATCATGCAATTCGTACTGTTGATGCTGGCGTTTGTTCTGTACACGTTAAGAAATCCTCGTTACCTGTCCGGTCTGACTTTCTGGTCGATGCTTGGCTTTGCCGCAGTGCGTGCCGCGGCCGGACTGAACTATTCCATGTCAGAATTTCTTAATGGAATTTCACTGGTGACTGCCTCAAGTTCGCTGATCTGCTATTTCCTGTTGAAAACGACCGGTCAGATATCAGAAAAATCGACACTGGCAGATCTGCGACTTGCCCTGGGATTTAATTCGCAAAACGTTCTGCAATTCAACGCTCCCAATGATGAAACAACGGGCGGCTGGATACGACTGACACAGGCCTTTGTTGTGCCACTTTGTGATCTGAGTCTTGTGGTCCTGTCGTGTCTGGCCGCCGCGTTTCATCTGCCCTCGCTGCTGTCTGTTCATGCTGCGGTCTTCAGTGCCACCAACATTGCCTCGGCATCGATTGGACTGGCCACAACTGTGACCGTTGTCTGGCTTGCGGCAGCGACATTGGTATTCCGCAGTCGAACCGCTGGCATCGCCGCCGCGGGCATTGTGCCCTTGTGGGTCAGCGGCGTGATCATCTCCGCGGGATTTCCGATAGCTGCACCGTGGTGCATGCTGCTGTGGGCTGCCATCGAAGCGGCAATTTTCATTGCCTGCACAAAACTGCCGAAGTCAATTCTCAAACCGGCTGTAACAACCGCCATGCTGAAGGTAAGTGAAGTCTGGTTAATTACGCTGTTGCTGGCAAGCTGCCTGTCGTTCAGTCCTGTACTGCGACTGGTTGCTGCGATCTGCATAGGCACATTCGCGATCGTTGATCGAATAGCGACCAACAAACAACAACTGAGTTTTCTGGCAATCATGGCCAACATTCAATTGCTGCTTCTTGCCGCCGCAATGGGAGGATGCAGTGGCATGGTGGTGTCAGTGCTGACACAGTCAGTCCTGGCTGCAGTTCCGTTTGTCTTTCTAACTGCCGCGATCAGTATTGCGGTGCTGGACCGACCATCTGAACAACTTGATTCAGTAATCATGCGAACGTGGACCGCGCTGCTGAGAGCAGGTGTTTTTGTGCTGGCACTGCTTTCACTATACGGGCCAATTGTGCCCATGGCATCAACCGTAGTCTTCCTGACTGCGTTTCTGGTCGCTGCAGTCGCCGAACTTCTTCAGGCCATTCGACGTCAGCAGGAAGGATCTGTCTGGTCTGCGTGTGCGGTTGTTGGCATGGCGGTTTTGTTTTTGTTCAATCAGGGCTTCTTCAGCTTTGGAGCGGGCAAAAGTCAGTTCATCCTGTTAACCACGTCAGTCGCCGCACTATCACTTGCCTACGCGGCAGAGCATCGCAACAACCTGCGAATCACGCGTCGCCCTATGAAGTTCATCGGCCAGAGTCTACCGATTGCCGTGGCCGCCATGGCAATCATTCGCCACTCATCCATTTCAAACAATCTGGAGACGGCTAAGAACGCACTCGCAATGATGTTTGCAGCCGGAATCTACTTTCAGCAGGCAATGGTAACACGCCGCAGAATCTTCGCCATTGGGGCAGCTGCCATCATGAACGTCGGCCTGATGCTGCTGTGGAATTCCCTGAACTACACGGCATTGGAATTCTATCTGGTACCAGTCGGACTTTCTGTACTGGGATTTGTAGAACTGATGCGAAAGGAACTGCCAGCAGCGTCTCACGACCCATTGCGTTACATCGGAGCACTCACAATTTTAGTCTCGCCGTTGTCGCAGGTGTTGGACGGAAGCTGGGCACACATGCTCACGTTGCTGGTATTAAGTGTGATCATCATCCTGGTGGCCATTGGTCTGCGAATTCGAGTTCTCGTGTACGCAGGCACGGCTTTCCTTCTTGCTGATCTGATTGCAATGACTGTGCACACGACCATGAGCAACCCATTGTTGTTGTGGGTCGGCGGCATCCTGCTTGGAATAGCCGTCATTGGACTGGCGGCCTTCTGCGAAAACCATCGAGAAAAACTGCTGGCAAAAATTCGCATAATGTCAGCTGAACTTGCCACCTGGAATTAGTTGGCACGATCCGATTCCTGATGTTCCTGAAGACACGCTCAGTGCATTCAAGCCAACCATCTTCGCTGCCTGGTGCTTTATCACGCGGCACATTATTCAAACCGTTAACTTAGACGTCCAACACATTTTTAGAAGGATCACGATCATGAAATGGCTCTCAAACTTCAGTCTTGTTATGCGATCCAGCATCACCTCATTGAAGGAAAAAATGGAAGACCCGGAACGTATGCTTCACCAACTGATCATCGACATGGAAGAGGAACTTGATCGAGTACGCAGCAGCGTGGCAGAAGCCGTCGCCGACGAAATCCAGATGCGAAAACGTGCCGAACGAGAAGCCGCTGAATCCGCCACATGGCTGGAACGAGCATCCACCGCAATGAAACGCGGTGACGAATCGACCGCCAAAGCGGCTCTGGAACAGAAACTGGCAGCTCAGGAACGAGCCGACCGATATTCGGCTGAACACGCTAAACAGAAGGCTGAAGTCGGCAAACTCCAGAACGCCGTTCGCGATCTTGAAGACAAGATTCGTCAGGCCAGGCAAAAGAAGACTCTGCTGGCAGCCCGCATGACCCGCGCCGAATCCACGCAGAAAATCAACGCCGCGATGGACCGTTCATCCAGCCAATCGGCCCTGGCACAGTTCAACCGCTTTGAAGAAAAAGTGGATCGCGAAGAAGCACTGTCTGAAGCGTGGGATCGAATGGATGGCAAAGACCCGGATGCTGATGAACTGGCTCGACAATTTGAAGTCCAGGAACGTCAGGACCGAATCGCCTCAGAACTGGAAGCACTAAAGGCCCGCGTTGGTGGCTGATTGTGCTATGCCTCAACAACCAGGCCGCGTCTATTGTGGGAAGAATCACCTGCTGCGATTCAGAGCGATCTCGCAGCAGGTTGGTATCCCCAACGAACCATCCGTTGGGAATACTAACCACAAGACCGGACAAGACCGATGCCTTGCGCTACTTTCAGGAAATCACAACATGCGCATTCTTAAAGACATTTTCAGGGCAACAAAACAGCTGGCAATGTCGTGGTACGACGTGGATCGAATTCGAATTGCTCCAACCACAGGAAGGCTTCTGCTGCTAAAATCTGGCGACTCACTTTTGTTGCTAAACGAACTTTACACTGTTCAAAAGCGAATCGTTGAATCAAACAATTCGAATAATCGACTCACATACCAGCTAACCTTCAGCGGCGGCAAACGCCAACTGATCGTCATGCGTGATTCTGACAGAGATCCGGCGATCGGCGAAATCTCAATTGACGATCGAACTGTTGCAGTCTTCGATAGCGACATTTGTCTTGTTCACCCCGAATCTCTCTCGACAACACCAGGATCACTGAACGGCCTGACGATTCCGTGACGAATCCTTCGGACATACTGCACTTTCTGCGGGCCATCGCTATCATGCCAAAACAATTCCATTACAAGCACACGCCTGTCGTGCCCCCCCGAGCTAACGAGTAACCCGCAAGCCAATGCTGCCTCAGATTGAACTCTTCTGCGTCGGATTTGCAGCTGTCATTGACACAGTGCTGCTGCTTGTTGTGCTTGAACGAGTCAACCGACCGCTAACAGCGATCTGGCTAAAATGGACGCTTGTGGCAGCCACACTTTGGCACGTCGGCAGTTTCCTGCATGCACTGCTTCGCGACACGATGGGGCCAACAGCCAATCAACTCGATTGCCTGTGCATGATTGCGATGGCCGCTGGGCTGCTGCTGCTGAACTGCGGAATGCTCCACGCAAGTCTGCGAATTCAACACACAGGCGCAATTCCGCATCCCAAAACAGACAATCGATATCTTTGCGTCTACGCCCCGCTGTTGTTTTTTCCTGTGGTCGCGATCACTGTCGCACAATTGGCCAGTCGTGACTTCATGGTCGCCACCGCCCGATTTCACGTGCCGTACATACTGTGGTTAAACTTCTCGAACCTCACTGCAGCATGGCTGTTCTTCCGGAACCGTGACCAGTTCATTCGCCAATCTCCGTCGGCTCGTCGCTTCCTGGTGAGATTTTCGATTGGAATCGTCATTGTCACTGCGATTGCCAATGCGTATCTTCTGACGCACGGAAAATCCAGTTACGAACCGACACTACGTTTGCTCACGAATCTTTCGCCCCTGGTTCCGACACTGATTTTCGCGTACTACATTTTCCGCCGAAGACTTTTACCCATGGTCTTCGAACGCACTCTTGTTTACGGGGCCATCCTGCTTGCAGTTATCTATCTGCATCGACTGACGCTGTCTCGCGTGATGAGCAGATACAGCGAACGCTTCGAATTCGATTTTGTTGTCGTTGAGGGACTGCTGATAATCGCGTTGATACTGGCCTACCAACCGTTACGTAATCGCTTTCGCGAATCACTTTTGTACCTGGTAGGAACCAACGTTGCTCAAATGCGTGACGCAACACGGCAACTTTCCGTAGAATTATCCCGCCGCGCAGACGACGATATCGATCAAATCTGCGCTTGGTTTGCAGAAGGCCTGCAAAAAACGCTTTCGTTGCGATACAGCTATCTGTGGCTGGGCGACGTCAATTCCAGAGCACCCATTCTGCGTTTTGACGACCTCGCCACACAGCCCGATTTCCGCGAACTTCTTTCGGCCAACGAATCCATCCAACAGATCGTCAGCTTTAGCAATCACGAAACACATGGCTGGCTGGATCGATCTCGCTGCACCAACAATGAACAACTTTCGTTGATGAGAGAACTCGATTTGATCGCCGCGTTTCGCATCAACTATCGCAAAATTAATGGAATTCTTGCACTGGGTTCCACAAGCAGCGGCGACCGCCTGTCCAACGAGCAACTCAACACACTGAAGCTGCTGGTCGACCAGTTTGCCGCGACGATTCACAACCGTCAGCTGGAAGATGCTCGAAAAACGGCGGAACGACGAGCTGTCCAGCAGGAAAAGCTATCTACGCTGGGACTGGTCGCTGGCTCCCTGGCCCACGAATTGCGCAATCCACTTTCTTCAATCCGCACCATCGCCACCTTGCTGGGCGAAGACATCGGTTCCAATTCTGAACACGCCCAAGACGTTGAGCTGATCGTGTCAGAAATCGATCGACTAACTTTGACAACTCAACGCCTGCTCGATTTTTCACGCCCGTCGGACACCGAAACCGTTGGCGTGAGCCCGGACAAAGTGATCCAACGAATCATGCAAATCCTGAATCATCTGGCCAGGCAGTATGGAGTAGACATTCACCAGAATCTTCAACTGACCAACGTACTTGTGAACGCCACAGACGCGTCGTTAAGCGAAATCATTTTCAATCTCATCAAGAATGCCATTGAAGCGGTACGAGAAACCGACCAACCTGAAGTTTACATATCAACAGACGTCGTCGATCTACCATTGGAAGCCGATCAGCGATCCCCAGACAGCAAGGGCAGGGCCGCAACGATTACCATCACAGACAACGGCCCCGGCATTTGTCCGGAACTTCAGGACAACATTTTCGAAGCGTTTGTTACAGGAAAAAGTGACGGAACAGGACTCGGACTGTATCTTGTAAAAGAACGAGTTCGCGAACTTGGCGGAACAATCACCTGCACCAGCCAATCAAACGGAACAAGCTTTCAAGTAAGATTGCCGCTTCCAGTCGCAAAACCAGAATCACCTTAGTCCAATCATCAACAGATCGTTGACGACCAGCAGTGAGGCAGGCAGGCTGCTTTTCCATTCAGGCGAATCATGAAAATTCTAATCGTCGATGACGAACAACCAGCACGCTACGGCATGGCCAAGGCGCTGCGTGCAGACGGGCGAACAATCCTTGAAGCCGAAGAAGGTGAAGCAGCACTGCGGCAGATTCGCAAACATGCTCCGGATCTTGTTTTTCTGGACCTTAACATGCCGGAAAGAGACGGCATGTTCGTGCTGCAGCAGCTTCAGAAAGACCATGCAACGGTAACACCGGAAATCATCGTTGTCACAGCAAACGATGGCGTCAACTTTGCCGTCGACTGCATTCGTTGTGGAGCAACGGACTTCATTACCAAGCCGTACAACGTCGAACATATTCGATCGATCGCCCGTCGATCACAGGATCGTGTCAAACTGCAGAAAAAAGTTGAAACACTCGAAAATGCCGACGGCAACTCCATCCGCTTTGGATCGTTGCTGGGGACAAGCCGTCCAATGCAACAGCTGTTTTCTCTGATCACCAAAGCCGCTGCAACAACGCTGCCGGTGCTTATTCGAGGCGAAAGCGGTACCGGCAAAGAACTTGTGGCTCGCGAATTGCATGCTCGCAGCACACGATCAACAAAGCCGTTTATTGCAGTCAATACAGCAGCCATGGCAGAATCACTGGTCGAAAGTGAATTATTCGGACACGTTAAAGGTGCCTTTACAGGAGCTGACCGGAACCGCGAAGGCGTGTTTCGCCAGGCGGATGGCGGCACTTTGTTTCTTGACGAAATCGGAGACATGCCAGCTTCTGTACAAACCCGCCTGTTGCGAGTTCTTCAGGAAGGAATCGTTCAACCGGTTGGCACCGAAGAAGTGGTGAAAGTCGACGTACGAATCATTAGCGCCACTCATCAGGATCTTAACCAGGCGATTATCGACAAGGTGTTTCGACAGGATTTATATTTTCGCCTGAAAGGTATTGAGCTATTCATTCCTGCTCTCAGGTCGCGACACGAAGACATCCTGTTACTGGCAAACGAATTCCTGCCGAACAACCTGGCACTTTCGCGAGAAACCGTCGCTGCGTTTATTCAGCACCAGTGGCCTGGAAATGTTCGAGAACTGCAGCAAACGATTAACGCGGCAGCAGCACTGTGCGACGGCGACGTTGTCACGCCAGCTAACACGGGACTAACCGTTCATCGCGAAACAGACGCACATCAAACCTTCGATGCCTATTTCGATTTGCCACTGACAGAAGCTCGAAACCAACTGGTAGAAGACTTCGAACGGGAAGCCATTCAACGAGCACTCAGCGCAGATTCCAACAACGTCAGCGCAGCAGCCAGAAGGCTGGGAATCCATCGCCAAAGCCTGCAACAAAAGATGAAGCAACTGGGCATTAAGTAGACTGCGATTAACAGAAAACCAGAGGAATCGTTATATTCGTACCAGAAATGATTCGCACCGTCTTACACTGATGCTACGGTCCGCGCATGTTGGTCGTAGCGACAACGGAGCGACTCGGCGATTCGAACGTTCCATGTCTTCCAGCCAGCCACGCCAATGGGTCAAGGGCGAAGCCCTTGTTAAAATAGAACGAGAGAACTGTATGAAACCTATCATTTTTGTGCTTCTTTTTGCCCTTTGCCGGGATGCGGCGTTCGGCCACGAAGCCGTCAAACCGAACATCGTTTATATCCTGCTTGATGATGCTGGATACGGTGATTTGTCGTGCTATGGCCAAAAGCATTTCAAAACCCCGAACATTGATAAGCTGGCCGCTGAGGGCATGAAGTTCACTCAGCACTATTCCGGCTCAACAGTCTGCGCGCCAACACGATGCAGCCTGATGACTGGCCTGCACACGGGCCATACGTATGTTCGCGGTAATCGAGAAGTACAACCGGAAGGGCAATCACCGATGCCCGCTGATATCGTCACAATCCCCAGGCTGCTGAAGTCTGCTGGATACACCACAGGAGCATTCGGAAAATGGGGACTGGGAGCGCCTTCGTCCCCCAGCGATCCAGCCGAACACTTTGATACTTTTTTCGGTTATAACTGCCAACGACAGGCGCATTTGTATTACCCAGACCATCTCTGGCGCAACAAACAGAAGATTCCTCTGGACGGTAAGACATATTCAGAAGGCTTGATTCTTCAGGAAGCTTTGCAGTTCATAAAGGACAGCAAGGGCAAGCCATTCTTCCTGTTTCTACCTGTCACCATTCCTCACGCCGCCATGCAGGCGCCAGAAAAGAACATGGCGGAATGGAGAAAGAAGTTCCCTGCATTTGAAAACAAGATCGGAAAGTACGCCGGATCAGAAACCAAAAATCCGATCGCAGCATTCGCAGCCATGATGACGCTGGCTGATGAAGGCGTGGGCAGGGTCATGTCATTGTTAGACGAAATGAACCTCGACGACAACACCATCGTGATGCTAAGCAGCGACAACGGTCCTCATCAGGAAGGCGGACACGATCCCGTGTTCTTTGACAGCAACGGTCCGCTGAAAGGCTTCAAACGCGATCTTTACGAAGGCGGCATTCGAGCCCCTTTGATTGCTCGCTGGCCCGGAAAGGTACAAGCCGCCTCAACCTCAAACCTTGTTTCCGCTCACTGGGACATGCTGCCAACCTTCTGCGATTTGGCGGGGATTGAAACACCTTCCGGCCTTGACGGAATCAGCATAGTGGCCGAACTAACAGGGCAGGGCACTCAGCAACCACACGAATTTCTCTATTGGGAGTTCTATGAAAAAGGCGGGCGGCGAGCGGTTCGTTTCGACAACTGGAAAGCCGTACAATTAAACCTGAAGTCCATCGAACAAGCTGAAGGTATTGAGCTGTACGACTTGAACAATGACATTGGCGAAGAATCCAACATCGCCAACAAGCATCCGGAACTGGTTCAGCAAGCTCAGCAATACTTCGCAGCTGCTCACACACCTTCTGAATTCTGGAGCTTCGGCAGCCAGAAAAAGAAGCCGAGTAACAACAGGTAGCTTCCACCCGAAACCCTGAAACCCGAAACACAAACCCTGAAAATGTTTAAAACAGAAATCAAGCTCAACCAATTTCTAATCAGCGGCCTTAATCACGTCGTCGCC